>CP076546.1:943846-1258461 GCA_018889975.1 Bacillus sp. NP157 | reverse complement strand
CCCGGCGCACACGTTCTACCAGCCCCGGCTGGTGGTGATCCTGCGTGGCAGCAAGACGATCGCCGCCGGCGAGGCACCCTTCGTCGCCGATCCCTCGACCTTCCTGCTGGTGACGGTCGACGTGCCCGTGGCCACCCAGGTCTTCCTCGACCCGGACGGCCGCGAACACCTCGCGCTGGCCCTGGATATCGACCGTGACCGGCTTGCGGACGTGCTCGCCCGCCTGCCCGCCGAAGCGGTAAAGGGCCCGGCGCAGGCATCTGCCGGCGTGGCCAGCGCGCGGCTCACGCCCGACCTGCTCGAGCCGTTTTCGCGCCTGCTCGGCCTGCTGGATCGCCCCGACGACATTCCCTACCTCGGCCCACTGATCGAGCAGGAAATCTACTACCGGCTACTGCGCGGAAGCCTTGCCGACACGCTGCGGCAGTTCGCGCTCAGCGGCTCGCACGTGGCGCAGATCCGCCGCGCGACGCACTGGATCAAGACCCACTACGCCGCGCCGATGTCGATCGAAGCGCTGGCCGAGGTCGCCGGCATGAGCGCCACCTCGTTCCATCGCCACTTCAAGGCGATCACCCTGATGACGCCGGTGCAGTACCGGACACGGTTACGCCTGCAGGAAGCCCGGCGCCTGCTGTTGACCTCGCCACGCCAGGCCGGCGCGGTGGCGGCGAGCGTTGGCTACGATAGCCAGTCGCAGTTTACCCGCGACTACAAGCGCCTGTTCGGCGCACCGCCCACGGCCGACATCGCGCGCACGGCAGGCTAAGCCGTCCGCGCCTGCAACTCGCGCAGGTAAGCGCAGAACATATCCGCCAGCGCATCGCTGAAGGTCGCGATCGCCGCGGGCTCGCGTGGCGTGGACGAGTAGTCCTTGCCGACGCTGCTGAAGGTCGACAGCAGCAGGCGGATCGCCATCACGCGCGTTGCCTCGTCGGCGCGAGGCAGCACTTCGAGCACGAAGGCTTCGAACGCGCGTGCGCCCGAAGCCTTCGCTTCGCGTGCCTCGGGTGCGTCGCGATAAAGCGGCGCGGCATCGTCCAGCGCCACGCGCATCGCCGCCTCGTCGCATTCGGAGCGGATGAAGGCGTGAACGAGGCGGCGCAGGCGATCGAACGGCGGCGTGCCGTCATCGGCCAGCGTGGCGGTGAGCATGCCGCTGGTTTCGCGCCATTCGTCGCTCTGCAGGCGGAACAGGATCGCCGCCTTGTTCGGGAAGTATTGGTACACCGACCCCACGCTCACCCCGGCGCGCTCGGCGACCCGCGCGGTGGTGAAACGCGCCGCGCCCTCCTTCGCCAAAACCTGAGCTGCCGCCTCCAGGATCGCCGCCACCAGCTCGGTCGAGCGCGCCTGTTTGGGCTGTTTTCGCGAGGAAATCGGGGGATTGGAGGGGGTGTTCATGGCTGTCCCGGCAATGCGAATAGAAAACCTGACGAATTCGTCACATTCTAATCCGGCACCCCATCACGTCAACCGGAGAGTCCCATGACCACCCTCACCACCGCACCGCTGGCCGGCCTGATCGACCATCTTTTCATCGAAGCCGACAAGGTTTCCTGGGCGAACAATCCTGCCCTAGCCAACCTGACCAGCGACGACCACGTGCGCCTGATGCAGAGCAAGACCGAGTACCTGGAGTTCTACGGCGCCATGGGCGACATGCCCCTGCCGGTATCGCGCGAAACCGGCGCCCTCCTGTACATGCTCGCACGCAGCATCCGCGCGCAAAGCGTGATCGAGTTCGGCACCTCGTTCGGCATCTCCACCCTGCACCTCGCGGCCGCGCTGCGCGACAACGGCGGCGGCAAGCTGATCACCACCGAGTTCGAGGCGTCGAAGATCGTTCGCGCTCGCGACAGCCTTGCCGCGGGCGGTGTCCTCGACCTGGTCGAACTGCGCGAAGGTGATGCGCTAGAAACGCTTTCGCGCGGGCTGCCGGCGTCGATCGACCTCGTGCTGCTCGACGGTGCGAAAGCGCTTTATCCGGAGATCCTCGCCCTGCTCGAACCGCGCCTGCGTCCGGGCGCGTTGATCGTCGCTGACAATGCGGACTACAGCCCCGAATACATCGCAAAGGTCCGTTCCCCCGCGAGCGGCTATCTGTCCGTGCCCTTCTCGGACGACGTGGAACTGTCGATGCGGCTGGGCTGATGCGCCGACGGTTGCCGTAAACCACGTCCGCCTTCATATTATGGGCATACGTCAAACGAGGGCTGCGTGATGGACATCGCCAAAGAGCTGGGCCCAGGCCTCACCGGCCTGGAGCAACTACGCAAGATGATCGCCATGGGCGGCCGTGCGCCGATCGGCGAGACGATGGACATCACCCTGGTCGAGGCAGGCGACGGCATCGCCGTGTTC
Organism: Bacillus sp. NP157; assembly: GCA_018889975.1. NCBI lineage: Bacteria > Bacillati > Bacillota > Bacilli > Caryophanales > Bacillaceae > Bacillus > Bacillus sp. NP157. The sequence continues at coordinate 1,256,097 of CP076546.1, read as the reverse complement.
GAAGGCGTGCCGTCGCTGCGTGTCTACAACCCCATCGGCATGGTGCACGGCGGCTTCGCTGCCACGTTGCTCGATTCCGCATGCGGCTGCGCGGTGCACTCGAAGCTGTCGCCGACCCAGGCGTACACGACCCTGGAACTGAAGACGGCGTACCACAAGGCCATCACAGCAGACACCGGCGTGATGCGGGCGGAAGGCCGCGTGCTGACCATCGGTCGCCGGGTGGCGTTCACGGAAGCGACGTTGAAGGACGCGGCGGGGAAGCTCTATGCGTCGGCAACTTCGACGTTGCTGGTGATGGAACGCTAAGGGTCGGCGAAGCGCATGCGCCGATGGTTCCCGGTACGGTGAAATGGAAGGGCGCCCTGCTCAAGCAATTGCACCGTGTGCGGTCGGGACACATTCAAGACGAGTTATTACCTGTCTGCGTGGCTTCCGATGTCACGGTCCGAGCTCTCAATTCTTGGATTGAGTGCGAACCGTTCGGCACATCTCCGCAGAAGGCGTGAATTCCCCGGGGATAGAGGGCAATCACCGCTTCGCACCGAACCACTACGGAAATACCTTCAATCAGTACGGCCAAAATTTCGCTCCTCCACCGCAGGTTACTTTGTAGCTCTCATTCTGCCCGATCGTGTTATTTTTGTTCGCGTAGGCGTAATTGAAAATCCCTACGCCAAAACAGGAATTTTTGAGGATCAGGGTCTCCCTTCAGTGCCAGATAGTAGTGAATTCTCACCGCCATTCCCATGGGCGCCTCGTGCTCAAAGAAATCTTTATCTTGAGCACTGATTCCAATGGATTCGCAAAAAGTCTGGTCTTGAAAAAGCCTGTAATAGTCCATGGCAAGTGCGACTGCCGCGTCACTCGAATGCCCAAATAGCGACTGGAGATTCGATACGATCCGGTTGAATAACCAGTCGCTTTCTTCAGCTCTTTGTGATGTCGACCGTGTCATCGGCTACCTCGCCCTATATCTTTCAAATAGTCAGCCGCGCGCCACGTATGAATGCCTGTTCGGAACGAAACGTTTGGCCTTGCAGACGTGCCCCCCAGAAATCGACGTTGCGGACGACGGCGGCTCCCGATGGTCATGTTCGCTGATCGATTGTTCGGTCACGATGCTCATGCACGCACTCTCTTGACGAAAGTAATGCCTGAGCATGATTTCAGAGACTTGTTGTTTTATGGTTCAAGCGACGATTTCGAAGGCTAATCTTGTTCGCGATATATCCGGTAGTCATCCGCCTCGCGCCAATTATCAGTAAACGAGTCGATTAATCTAAGTAGCGAATTGTCGGCTCTCGCTGCGAAGAATTCTTCATTTTCCCTTTCTGCCGTTGCAAGGACCGCCTTCCACCGCAATCTGTGCATGCAGAACGCTATGGCGTCAATGGACAAAAGCGGTTTTCCACCGTTTCGCACATTCCGATAGGTGCGTATTGAGGAGATCATCGCATCAGAGAATAGTTCTTCGCTATCAGGCTCTCCCTCGATAAGACATAGCAAGCTCTCATAACCAGCCTCAAGTTCTGGCGAGTACGAAGCCTCCAGTTCAGCTATGTGTTCGCAAAGCTTGCGGAATTCATCGAAAACCAAATCACGATTCTTGTTCATTTTTGGCGCATCCATTGCCCAAGTTTAGGATCGTACGTCGGCGACGTCGACGTTCCTGGTGATGAAGCGTTAGTCGACCGACGCGACCAGGGCGGACCTACGCGGCGTCCGCCGCCGCGAAATGGGCGATCTGGTCGGCTCTGGCCTTGGTGAATCCCGGACGCGCCGTAGCCCTTGCCACGTAGTCCTTGCAGGCGGGGAACGCTTCGAGACCGTCGAAGCGATCGACCAGGCGGAGCACGTCGGACATCAGGATGTCGGCCACGGTGAACGGGCCGGCGAGCCACTCGCGACCGGTCAGTACCGCATCCATGTGGCGCAGGCGCGCGGTGAGGAACTCGTCCAGCCGCGCCCACGCCGAGCTGTCCCGGCCCTCGCCGGAGAAGGCGAGGATCGACCACGGCAGGCTGGCCATCTCCACCGAATTCAACGCGGCGAAGACCCATTCGGTGACCTCCGCCCTGCCGCGTGGATCGGTCGGCAGCAGCCGGGCGCTGCGACTACCCAGGTGCATCAGGACGGCGCCGCTTTCGAAGATCGAGATCTCGCCGTCGGTCAGCCACGGCACTTGCCCGAACGGTTGGTGGGCGAAGTGTTCGCTGCCACGCTCGGCGAACGGCACGCCGCGAACCGTGTACGGCAGGCCGGCTTCTTCAAGCGCCCAGCGGACCCGCAGATCACGGACGTAGCCGCGCGGCGCTTCGGGAACCCAGTCGAAGGTGTGCAGCGTCAGCGCGGACATGGCGAGATCTCCGGTTGCCTCAGGGTTCCCGGAGCGTACCCCACCGACTTCGTGGGCCGCCACGGCCGTTCAGGCCACGGCCGATGCCAACTCACCCCCGATCAGCGTCGCGTCCAGCTTGCTGGCGTAGATCGCCGACTCCATCAGTAGCGTCAACGCGATCCGTGGCTCGAGCACGCTTTGGACATCGACGATCGGTTTCAGCGCGGCCTGCGCGGCGATCGCGGCCCACCAGGCCACCGGCGCCTTGCCGATCTGCGGCGGTGCACCCGGGAGGGGATCATTGAAGCACTTCAGGGCAAACGGCCAGACAGCCTTGAGCAGGTCGCGGGCCGGCAGGTGCGCCTGGTGCTTCTCGGGAACGGACGACCTGCCCTCGTTCGCGCCGCCGATGCTCGAGGCGACGTAGGAAAACAGCGTGCCGACCACAGGCAGGTCGGCTTCGGTCAGCCCGGCCTGCATCGCCCCCGCCGCGGCCATGGCCCACACGCGCCGAGGCGCATCCTCGTTATCGCGATGCAGGAGCAGATTATTGAGCGCATCGCCGAACCAGTATTTCCCGCCGTCTCGCGTGGTCATCAGGTGGATGTTCTCTCCGGGTACCGGTGTCATCTCGCCGAACAGCGTGCGTTGCGCGGCGTATCCGGCGATCACGCCGGCAGCGGAGACATACGTTTCCGCGTGCAGGCGCCCGTCGATGGCGAGGCGTTGTGGCAGCGCCTGGACCATGAGGCCCATGGCGAGGTTGCAGGCGATGTCGCCGTCGGCATCGGCCCAGGGTATGCGGTTTACGGATTGGGTCATCAGCTCGTCCTTGGTTGAAGTTCGCCCTGGTAATGCACGATCAGCCCGACCAGTGGCGCGGATATCTCGACATCGAAGTGGAACCGGCCATCGGCCTCGTATTCATGACTGACGCCCCGGGGCAGGAGGAATCGAGGCATCGGAATCCCGAGCACCGACCAGCGCCGCGGCACGAGCGCGAGGCGTCCGTTGTCGACGACGAGGGCCAGCGCGAAGCTGGCCACGCCGAAGCGCTCGGTGAGCAGGTGCGCGCCACGGCCGCGCCCCAGCGCCTGTAGCGAAGAAAAATCCCTGAAGCCGAACGAGCGGGTCCAGCGTTCCGCGCCATCGGCTTCCGGAGTGAACGTCACGGTCACCGGCACGTGCGAACCGGCTTTCGGAAAGCCCACCAGCGCCCGGACGATCCGGGCAAGGATGCCGCTGCCGTGGCGTACGTCGGCGTGGCCACGCCACTGTCGGTGGCCCGCGATGCCATGCAGCGCCTGCAAGGTCGCCGGTAACGTGTCGAACGCGTTGCCGAGTACGCGGCGATAGAGCGGTGCGGTGGCGTCGTCCGCACGAAAGCCGGTATGGATGGACCGGTTCGCGAACAGCGCGTCGTAATCGGCCAGTTCGAGCGCTCGCGTCGCCGGTCGCGCGCCGGCCGCCGGGCGCTCTCCCTTGATCAGCTTGCGCACGATCGCCTCAATCGCCATCGATGGGATGTACGGACCGTCGTCGCCTTCGGCGAGGAGGTGCCAGCTGCGTTCGACCGGTTGCCCATCCGCATGGCCGCGGGCGCGTACGAACATGCCGCCGCGATGCTCGCCAAAGCGCATCAGGTTCAGCACCCGGTAGAACAGTGGCGAGAGTGGTTCCAGCGACGGCAGGCGCAGCCGGTGGCGCGCCTTCGCAAGCAGGTTGAGGATGCGATGCAGGACCTCGGGCACCGGGCCGGCACCCATCCAGATGTCGGTCATCGTCGGGTGTTCCGGCGGGATCACCTGCAGGTCGGGAACATCCACCAGCGAGAAGTGGATGTTCCGCAAGGGCAGCTTGCCTGGTGCGGCGATGGTGAAGCGCATGCTTTCGGCGAGGCCCGTGCCCTGCCCCGGCTTGCCGTCGCGCCACAGCTTGACCGGCGCACCCGCGTAACCAACCACCGCGCGCATCACGTTGAGGCCGATGCCGGCATACGGCGAAGGCGCGATGCCGCCCTGCACGCTCACAATGTCCATGCCCCTGGCGAGTTCGCGCAGGACGGCAGCGGTGAGCACAGGGAAACTGCTGACGCCCGACAGCGCGAACACGCCGGCCGCCTTCGCCCGTTCGTCGAGGCTGGCAACGCCGAAGACGAAATCGGCCGCGTCCGCAAAGTCGACGTAGTCGATGCCCGCGTCGATGCACGCCTCGATGACGGCATAGGGGCGGTCGCCACAGTCCTGGAACGGACCCGAGGCATCGACGACCAGCCCAGGCCGCTCCGTCGCCAGTACATGGGCCATGTCGCGACGATCAACGCGCATGGCGCGGACGCGAGCGCGCCCTTCGTAGCGCCGGCAGAAGTCGGTGGCTTTCGCGAGGTCGCGGCCACAGACCAGCAGTTCGAGGCCGTCCAGGTCGGAGAGCAGTTCGGCGAGACGGCCACCGAAGACACCGTAGCCGCCCAGGATCAGGATGGTGTCGAGTTTGCTCGCTTGCGTGGCAGCAGGCGGTGCCATGGACGAGGCTTCGAACGGGACGGTCGGCTCGGACACGCCCCCTGGAATCGGTACCGCCATGCGCCTGAGCATCCTTTCTGGCTGACCGCCGCACTGTTGCGAATGGCCGGGCTGGCGTCAAGCCAGCTTAGTAAGGCTGACGATTTGACGCCGGAATTTCTCGCAACATATGATGTTACATGAGTTGAAGGCGCCACCGCCTCCCAACTAAATCTGAAGGAAGCCTCATGTCGTCATTCTCCGATCCCGCCGAAGTCGCCAGTTACGCCGAGCGCGTGGCTCGCCACGTGCCGGGGCTGCGCGACCTGCATCGCATGGTCGGCCTGCTGCTTGCCGAGTGCGTTCCCAGCGATGGTCGGATTCTTGTCGTCGGCGCCGGTGGCGGACTGGAACTGAAAGCGATGGCCGAGCTTCAGCCGGGCTGGCGATTCACAGGTGTCGATCCCTCGGCGCCGATGCTTGAGCTGGCGCGTCGCACGCTCGGCGACCTCGCCTCGCGCGTCACGTTCCATGAGGGCTACATCGATGATGCTCCCGATGGGCCCTACGATGGCGCGACCTGCCTTCTCACGCTTCACTTCCTGCCGCAGGACCAGCGCATCCGCACGCTGAGGGAGATCCACAAGCGATTGAAGCCCGGTGGGCGCCTCATCACCGTCCATCACAGCTTCCCCACGGACGATGCCGGCAAGGACAAGTGGCTGGGCCGAAATGCAGCGCTGGTATCGACCTCCCCTGTCGATCCGGCCAAGGCCGCCGAAAGCATCCGAATAATGAAGGAAAACCTGCCCGTGCTTTCGCCCGAACAGGACGTTGTCGCCCTTGAAGAAGCGGGCTTTGGCAACGTCGAGCTGTTCTATGCGGCCTTTACCTTCAAGGGCTGGGTCAGCGAGCGCTGGTGATGCCCCTGTCACGCCATGTGCTCACCGCATCCGGCGGTATCTGTAAAGCCGACCCAATCCGGGCTCGCTTCGATTAACACGGCGGACGGGGCCGCGCGCTGGACGTCCGACAAGGCACTACGCATGGCCGAGCATGCACTAGCCGCCTCGCGCTTAAACTCCAGCGCCAGCCGGCCAGGTTGCCCCATGCCAATCAGTGCGTCGTCGCATCCAGCCTCGCCCAGTCGCTCAACGAGTTCGTCGAAGTTCCGGTCGTCAGCGGCGAGCTTGTACTTCAAGGTAAAGATGTATTCCATGGATTTACTCCCGCACGCCGTCGCGCGCCAATCTCCTCGAGGATGTTGACGCGCGACATTCGCCCGCGATGTCGGTGAGTTCCGAACGGGAACGTAGGCCGCGGGCGATAGGCGTGAGAGCCGCCGAGCGCGGCGCTCAAGCGATAAGACCAAGCCGCACCAGGCTCTCCGCGGTGGCGACGATGACGTCTTCGCGCGAGCGCGGCGTCCATCCGAGGATACGCTCAGCCTTCGCCGCGGTGACATTGAGATCCATGCCGAGCAGCGGCAGCGTCGAGCGAATCGCGGGGGTGGTCTTCGCAGCCATCCGGACCACCCAGTTCGGCAGGACGCGATCGGTGACCTTCGCGGCGACCGGCCCCATCCGTTCGCGCAGGATCCTGGCGACGTCTACGAGCCACAGGCTCTCGCCCGCGGTGGCGACGAAGCGCTCGCCGGCGGCCGCCGGATCGACCATGGCGCGCAGGTGCAGGTCCGCGACGTCGCGCACGTCGACGAATCCCGAGTTGATCCGCGGTACGCCCTGCTGGCCTTCGAGCAGGTTCTTGATGAGACGGATCGAATGGGAATAGTCGGCGCCGAGCACGGGGCCCATCACGGCTGTCGGGTTCACCGCCGACAGCTCAAGGCCCTCGCCTTCGCGCGCAATGAAGTCCCACGCCGCGCGCTCCGCCAGCGTCTTCGACTTCTGGTACAGCCAGACGTCGCCGCTGATATCGCTCCAGTCCGTCTCGTCGAACGGTCGGCGGTGGCTGGCCTTGTGCCCTGCGCCAATGGCGCCGAAGGCGGAGGTCAACACGACCCGCTTGACCCCGGCCGCCCGTGCCGCCCTGAGCACCCGCAGGTTGCCGTCCACCGCCGGGCGGACCCATTCGTCTTCGGTCACCTGGTCGCCCGACGGCGTCGGCGAGGCGCCATGGATGACGTACGCGCAGCCCGCGACGGCATCGGCCCAGCCCGCGTCGTCGCCGAGGTCGGCACGGACGAAGGAAAGCCGTTCGCCGGCATCGACCCCCGCCGTGTGCAGGTGCCCACGCACCTCGTCCTCGCGTTGCAGCGAGCGGACAGTGGTGCGGACGGTGTAGCCCTTCTGAAGCAACGCCACCATGCAGTGCTGGGCGATGAAGCCGGTGCCGCCGGTGACGAGGACGCGTTCGTTTGCCATGGTCTGGAACCTGTCGGTGTGGGGATGCGACAAGGTTAGGCAGCGCGAACGGTACTTTGAATGCGATAGAGTGCGTGTTACTTGCTCGCGAGTACAGCCATGAGTGCCGACCCGTTCTCCGACATCCTCAGGTTCACCCAGGCGGAATCGCTGGTCACCGGCGGATTCTCCGCGGGCGGCCCCTGGTCGATCGCCTTCCCGCCACCGTCCAGCATCAAGTTCTTCGCCGTGGTCAAAGGCGGCTGCTGGGTGCGCATCGAGGGCGAAGCAGAGCCTGCATGGTTCGGCACGGGCGATGTCGGACTGATCACGGCCCCACGGCGCCTGGTGCTGGCCAGCGACCTGGCGCTCCCGCCTGCCGACGCGATGGCGGTGTTCTCGGGTTCCGGGAAGAGCGTGGCGATGCTCGGAGACGGTGCCGACTTCGCCCACATCGGCGGCCACGTGAAGCTCGATCCTGCCAGCGGGCGCCTGCTGGCGGACGTCCTTCCTGCCTGGATCCACGTACCGGCGGACTCGCCCCAGGCGACGTCGTTTCGCTGGTTGCTTGCCGAACTCGTCGCGGAACGACGCACCGAGCAGCCGGGCACGCAGCTCGCCTCGGCCCAGTTGGCCCAGTTACTGTTCATCCAGATCCTGCGCGCGCACCTGCAGACCTCGGGCCCGATGCCTGCCGGCTGGCTGCGTGCGCTCGGCGATCCGCGCATCGCGCCCGCCCTGCGCCTGATGCACGCCGAACCCGCACGCGCATGGGGCCTGGAGGAGCTGGCGCAGGCATGCGCCATGTCGCGCACGACCTTCGCCAATCGCTTCCGCGACGTGGCGGGCAGCACGCCGCTGGCCTATCTCGGCGCATGGCGCATGCACCTCGCGACACGCGCGTTGCGCGAGGGCAAGACCAGCGTGGCCGCCCTCGCGGACGAGCTGGGCTACGGCTCGGAAAGCGCGTTCAGCACGGCATTCAAGCGCGCAACGGGCGAGTCACCGAGGGCGTTCCGGCTCGCGGCACGGGCACAGCCGGAGCCCGATGCTATCGATCCCTAGCGACCCAGGACGAAAGCAACATCCTGGGAGACGCCGCGTCACGAATCGCCATCGAGCGCCGACGTAACCGCGTCGACCAACGCGTCCCATACGCCCGCCGTCTTGAGCAGGGGCATCTCCTTCGCAAGCACGTTGCTGAGCTGTCCCTTGTTCTGCTCGATGGATCGCAGGATGCGGTCTGCCTGGGCATCCGGCATTTCCACCACCTGCTTGATGGCGACGCGCGCGCGCCCATGGCGACGCAGGTAGAGCGACTCGTCATGCATCTGTTCGGTAATCGTCCTGCGGAGAATGCCGGACAGAAAACGAACATGGGCCCCGAGGTCAGGAAACCGCCACGCGGGCCTGGCGATCGCATCGCCAGAAAAGCGGAAGTTCGAGACGACCCCGTCCGGGTACATATGCTGATGGTCTTCGAAAGACACGTTTCTCCGAACGGCTTCCATAAGCGGCCGGGACACGGTGTCCAGCGCTCCGTCATAAGCCTTGCGCTCGGCCGAGTCATCGGTAATCGCCGCCGAAACGGGGAGGATGACGGGAGGTGGCACGACCCCGTCACGGCGCAAGACGTCGTTGATGAGGAAGCGGTGGACGCGGCCATTGCCATCCGCGAGCGGGTGGATATAGACGAAGCCGAACGCGGTAACGGCGCTGCGCATCACCGGCGACTGCCCTTCCGTGCGATGCAGGAACTCGGACAAGCCTGCGAGCATCGACCCGAGATCCGACGCCGGCGGTGCCACGTAGTGCACCACTTCTTCGAAACGAAACGTTTCGCCGACGAAGACCGGCGATTGACGTAAACCCAGTCGAGTCACCGTCGTCCTGTCGCCCAGGATGTCGCCTTGAAGCTCAGCCAGGCGCGCCTCGCTCAAGGGAACCTCCCCTTCTCCGGTCCGACGTGCCATCACGTCAGCGAATCGCTGCACGCGTGAAGACTGATCCGCCTCGCCCTCGATCGCGAAGCTGGCCTTGCTTTCGCGAAGTGTCAGCCAGCTTGCGGCACGCATCAGCAAGTCTTCGCCGAATTCGGCGGTCAGCTGGCCAAGCAGGCCTGCAATGTCGAGCTGGGCCGCCTGGACCGTGGCGTCGGTCTTGACGATGGTCGGGCTGAAGAACGGCGTGCCAGGCAGGTTGTCGTTTATCCGCCAGCGCGCGACCTTACGTATCCGATCGGGCGACGCAGTGACCAGCTTGGCGGCGTCGAGCGCGTCAACGTAATTGCCACCCAGGCGCGCGGGTACCTGGAGGCTTTCCCCCGTCAGCCATTCATAGAGGAACGCCGCCCGCCTCGCGTACTGACCCGTGGCCTCGGCGTCCACCCACGACTGCACCATCGACGGGCCCGTCGCCTGGAACAGGCGTGCCAGGAATTCGAGGTGTGGTACTTCGTGCCGCAGATGGAACTGCAGGTGCGCCGCCGGCTCGTCCGGCGGTCGCATCGACTCAACGTAGGTCTCGAGCCGAAAGCCATCCGTGGTTTCCGTTGCACGACGGGTGCCCACCTGACTGACGACGGGAAGACGCGCCAGTGGCGCGACCTGGTACGTCCGGGCCAACCACGCCGCGCCAATGCCGTCGACCGGAAACGTGTTCATGCCACCTCAGCCTGCACGGCGCGTGCCGCGCAAAATCGATTAGAAACGCAGGAAATCGTCTTAAAGCGATTAGACCTGCATCAAATCGATTAGGAAAGGGCATATTTGGAAAAATACGATTATGCCCGGCTTTTATTGGTGCGGTTCGGAGAGAACTCGACCCTGCGAGTTCCCGATCACTCCCACTCGATCGTCGCGGGCGGCTTGCCCGAAATGTCATAAACAACGCGAGAAATACCGCGCAACTCATTGATAATTCTCGTGGAGCACTTATCAAGGAAGTCATACGGCAGGTGAGCCCAGTGCGCCGTCATGAAGTCGATGGTCTCCACCGCGCGCAGGGCGATCACCCACTCGTAGGCACGACCGTCACCGACGACGCCGACCGAGCGCACCGGCAGGAACACGGCGAACGCCTGGCTGACGCGGTCGTACAGGTCATGCGCGCGCAGCTCTTCGATGAAGATCGCGTCCGCGCGCTGGAGCAGGTCGACGTATTCCGCCTTCACTTCGCCGAGCACGCGCACGCCGAGGCCCGGGCCCGGGAACGGGTGGCGGTAGACCATCTCGCGCGGCAGGCCGAGTTCGACGCCGATCCGGCGGACTTCGTCCTTGAACAGTTCACGCAGGGGCTCGACCAGCTTGAGCTTCATGTGCTCCGGCAGGCCGCCGACGTTGTGGTGGCTCTTGATGACGTGGGCCTTGCCCGTCTTGCTACCGGCGGATTCGATGACATCCGGGTAGATCGTGCCCTGGGCCAGCCACTTCACGTTTTCGAGCTTGGCCGATTCCTCGTCGAAGATCTCGACGAACAGGCGGCCGATGATCTTGCGCTTGGCTTCCGGATCTTCCACGCCAGCCAGCGCGTCGAAGTAACGCTGCTTCGCGTCGACGCGAATGACGTTCACGCCCATGTGCTCGGCCATGGTGGCCATCACCTGGTCGCCTTCCTGGAAGCGCAGCAGGCCGGTGTCGACGAAGACGCAGACCAGCTGGTCGCCGATCGCCTTCTCCAGCAGGGCCGCCACGACGGAGGAATCGACGCCGCCGCTGAGGCCGAGCAGCACGCGGTCGGAGCCGACCTGCTCGCGGACGCGGGCCACGGCGTCTTCGATGATGTGCGCGGCATCCCACAACGTGGCCGCCTGGCACAGGTCGACCACGAAGCGGCGCAGCAGCTCCATGCCCTTCTTCGTGTGGGTCACTTCCGGGTGGAACTGCAGGCCATAGAAGCGGCGCTCGTCGTCGGCCATCGCCGCCAGCGGCAGGCTCGGGGTCGACGCGGTGGCGCGGAAGCCGTCCGGCAGCTTCGTCACGCGGTCGCCGTGCGACATCCACACGCCAAGCGCTTCGCCGTCGGCCATGACGTTGTCGAACAGGCCGCACGAGGCGAAGGTGACCGTCGCCGCGCCGAACTCGCGGTGGTGGCCGGCCTCGACCTTGCCGCCGAGCTGCTCGGACATCGTCTGCATGCCGTAGCAGATGCCCAGCACGGGGACGCCCAGCTCGAACACCACCTGCGGCGCACGCGGGGAATCCACCTCGGTAACCGACTCGGGGCCGCCGGAAAGGATGACGCCGCGCGGGTTGAAGCCGCGGATCTCGTCCGGTGCGTGATCCCACGCCCACACTTCGCAATAGACGCCGATCTCGCGCACGCGGCGGGCGATCAGCTGCGTGTACTGCGAGCCGAAATCGAGGATGAGGATCTTGTCGCTGTGGATGTCGGTCATCGTGGCGGCCTGCAAGGAGTCAATCGGTGGAACCGCGCGACATGGCGCGCAGCCCCTTCAAAAAGCAGAACGCCCACTGCGAGCGGGCGTCCTGGGTCACCTGGAGCGAGCGCCTGGCGGCGTCAGTCCAGGCGGTAGTTCGGCGCTTCCTTCGTGATCTGGACATCGTGCGGGTGCGCTTCGCGCACGCCGGCACCGGTCACCTTCACGAACTGGGCCTTCTGGTGGATCTCTTCGATGTTGGCCGTGCCCATGTAGCCCATGGACGCGCGCAGGCCACCCATCAGCTGATGGATGATGTTGCGCATCTGGCCACGGTACGGGACGCGGCCTTCGATGCCTTCGGGCACCAGCTTGTCGGCGTCGGCTTCGTCCTGGAAGTAACGATCCTTCGAGCCCAGCTGCATCGCGCCGATCGAGCCCATGCCGCGATAGCTCTTGTACTGGCGGCCCTGGAACAGCTCGACTTCACCCGGCGACTCTTCGGTGCCGGCGAACATCGAGCCCAGCATCACCGAGGACGCACCCGCGGCCAGTGCCTTGGGGATGTCGCCGGAATAGCGGATGCCGCCGTCGGCGATCAGCGGGATCTCGCCCTTGAGGGCGGTGGCGACCAGGTCGATCGAGGTGATCTGCGGCACGCCGATGCCGGTGACGATGCGGGTGGTGCAGATGGAGCCCGGGCCCACGCCGACCTTCACGGCATCCACGCCGGCGTCGAGCAGCGCGCGGGCTGCCTCGCCGGTGACGATGTTGCCGGCGATGACCTGCACCTGCGGGTAGCGCTTCTTCACCCAGCCGGCGCGCTCGATGACGCCCTGCGAATGGCCGTGCGCCGTATCGACGACGATGACGTCCACGCCGGCGGCCACGAGGGCTTCGACACGCTGTTCGGTATCGCCACCGACGCCCACCGCGGCACCGACGACCAGGCGCTCGTGCGAGTCCTTGGCGGCGTAGGGGTTATCGCGGGCTTTCTGGATGTCCTTGACCGTGATCAGGCCGCGCAGCTGGAACGCGTCGTCGACGACGAGCACCTTCTCGATGCGGTTCTTGTGCAGCAGCTGGAGGACTTCGTCGTGCGAGGCGCCTTCCTTCACCGTGACCAGTCGCTCTTCGCGGGTCATGATGTTGCGCACCGGGTCGTCGTGCTTGCGCTCGAAGCGCGTGTCGCGGCCGGTGACGATGCCGACCAGGCGGCCACCGTCGACGACGGGCACGCCAGAGATGTTGTGGGCGCGGGTCAGTGCGATGACGTCGCCGATCGAGGTATCCGGACCGACCGTGATCGGGCTGCGGATGACGCCCGCTTCGAACTTCTTCACCAGGCGAACTTCTTCGGCCTGCTGTGCGGGCGTCAGGTTCTTGTGGATGATGCCGATGCCGCCGTTCTGGGCCATGGTGATGGCGAGGCGGGCTTCCGTCACGGTGTCCATGGCAGCGGACACGATCGGGATGTTCAGGCGAAGGCCGCGAGTGAACCGCGTCGAAGTATCCACATCACGCGGCAGAACCGTGGAGTGGCCGGGAACCAGAAACACGTCGTCGTAAGTGAGTGCCTCGGCAAGGATGCGCATAGCATTAGTCCCGCGAGTAAATCACGCCATTATACCCTGCAATGCAGCACAAGGGAATGTGTCAAACCCATCCGAAAACCAGAGCATGTTGTAGGGCGCCGCCCTCAGCCATCCAGCGCTTCCGCCGCCTCCAGCGTGTTCTCCATCAGGGTCGCCACGGTCATCGGCCCCACGCCACCCGGCACCGGCGTGATCCACGACGCCCGCGACGCGGCCGGCGCGAACTCCACGTCGCCAACCAGTCGCCCGTCCTCAAGCCGGTTGATGCCGACGTCGACCACGACCGCGCCTTCCTTCACCCACTCGCCCTTGACCAGGCCCGGCTTGCCGGCGGCGACCACGAGGATATCGGCCTGGCCGACGAAGGTATCTAGACCCTGCGTGAACTTATGGCAGCAAGTCACTGTACAACCAGCAATTAGAAGCTCCAGTGCGAGCGGACGACCGACATGATTGGACACGCCGACGATGACCGCATGGCGACCACGCACGGGGCGATCGGTATGGCCAAGTAGGGTCATCACACCCTTGGGCGTGCACGGGCGCAGGCCAAACCGGCGCAAGGCCAGCCGACCGACGTTCACCGCCTGGAAGCCGTCGACGTCCTTGCGCGCGTCGATGCGATCGACCAGCGCGTCTTCATCGATATGGTGCGGCAACGGCGACTGCACGAGGATGCCGTGCACCGCAGGGTCGGCATTCAACTCGTCGATCAGGGCGAACAGATCCTCCTGCGAGGTTTCCGCAGGCAGGTCATAAGCGAAGGATTCAAAGCCCACCTGCTGGCAGGCGCGGCGCTTGTTCTTGACGTACACGGCCGACGCCGGATCCTCGCCCACCAGCACGACGGCCAGGCCCGGCTTGCGGTGCCCTTCGCCGACGCGTTTCGCAACGCGGCGACCGATGTGCTCCAGCAGTTCGTGGGCGATGCGCTTGCCGTCGAGGATGCGTGCCGTCATGGAAAGTTCGCCTGCGAAAAGCGGTGCATTATCCGTGATTTAATGGGCAATGACCATTGATACCGTGCCCTACCCGCGCGACCTGACCGATGGCGTCGTACGCCTGCGAGCGTATCGCGACGACGACGCCGAAGCACTGGCCGAGGCCGTCCGCGAATCGGTTGCCACCGCCGGCCCGTGGCTGGAGTGGTGCACCGCCGATTACGACGTCGCCACGGCACAGGACTGGATCCGTCTGTGCAAACAGGCGTGGCTGCTGGGGGATGGCTTCGAGATGATCATCGTCGACGCCGAGACGGACCGGTTCCTCGGCGGCATGGGCATCAACCAGCGCCATCGCCAGCATCGCTTCGCGAACCTCGGCTATTGGGTGCGTGAGTCGGCGCAGCGTCGGGGGCTGACCACCCGCGCGGGGAAGCTGGCGCTGGGGTTCGCCTTCGATGTGATTGGGGAGACGCGGATCGAGATCGTTGCCGCGCATGACAACTGGGCGAGTCGGAAGGCGGCGGAGCGTATTGGAGGCAGGTTCGAAGGTTTGTTGCGTAATCGGTTGATAATTAATGGATCGCCTATTGATGCGGCGATGTATTCTGTTGTTCCGTGAGGTGGTTCGTTAGTCCGTGGGTTCGCGCGCAGGCGCGCTCCTACAGGGGTATCGCAATGCTGCCGCAGCCGGGGCATGCGGGGTCGCGGCGTAGGGTGAACTCGCGGAAGTGCATGGCGAGCGCGTCGTAGGCCACCAGGCGACCGACCAGCGGCTCGCCGATGCCGAGCACGAGCTTCAGCGCTTCCGTGGCCTGGACCATGCCGAGCAGGCCGGGCAGCACGCCGAGCACGCCCGCCTCGGCGCAGTTCGGCGCATCCCCGGCCGACGGCGGCTCGGGATACAGGCAGCGATAGCACGGCGAGTCCTCGCGGCGCGGGTCGAACACGCTGGCCTGGCCGCTGAAGCGCTCGATCGCCGCGTAGACCATCGGGATGCCGAGCCGCCGGGTGGCGGCGGCGATCAGGTAGCGTGCGGGGAAATTGTCGGCGCCATCGACGACGACATCGTGGCCTGCGAGCAGCGCCTCGACGTTGCCGGCCACCAGGCGCTCGGCCACGACATCGACCCGCGTACGCGGGTTCAGAGCCGCCATGGCGAGCCGGGCGGATTCGGTCTTGGCGAGGCCGACCCGGGCGTCGGCGTGGACGACCTGGCGATGCAGGTTGGACCGCTCGACATGGTCGTCGTCGACGACGGTCAGATGCCCGACGCCAGCCGCCGCGAGGTAGAGCAACACGGGCGAGCCGAGGCCGCCGGCCCCGATGACGCAGATCCGCGCGGCGGCAAGGCGGGCCTGGCCGGCTTCGCCAACCTGCGGGAGCAATACCTGCCGGGCGTAGCGCTCGGCCGCGTCCGCATCGAGCTGGCCTTCCGTCATGGGCAGGCCCTCGGCCCGCCACGCGGCCATGCCGCCCGTCACGGACACCACGCGCCGGTAACCCATCGCATGGAGCGTGCCTGCCGCCAGCAGCGAACGCACGCCACTGCCGCAGATCACGGCGATCTCGCGGTCGTGGTCGGGCTCGAGGGTGTCGATGCGTAGTTCGAGGAAGCCGCGGGACAGGCCCGTGGCACCGGCCGCCATGCCGCCGGCACGTTCGTTGTCCTCGCGGACGTCGAGCAACAGGGCGCCGGCGCGCTGCCGTGCGAGCGCATCGGCGGGTGTCACTTCGCGGGTACGGGAGCGCGATGCGGCGAGCAGGCTGTCGCGGTCGGTGGGAGTGGGCATGCGGGCGACTCCTGGATCCGGCGCGGGCGGGTTGCCTTGCGCGCTCGAGCATCGCGCGCTGGGGCATCGTCCGCCAGAGCATCGTGCGCTGGGGCGTTGTCCGCCAGAGCATCGCGCGGGCGCGCTCCTACAGTTACTTTTCGCGGCGCTTGGCGTTGCGGATCATGCGCTGGCGCTTGCGGGCCTGGCCGGCGGTAAGCACGTTCTTCTTGCCGGCGAACGGGTTTTCGCCGTCGCGGAAGTCGATGCGGACCGGCGTGCCTTCCAGCTTGTAGCGCTTGCGGAAGAAGTTTTCCAGATAGCGCCGATACGCCGGGGCGATGTGCTTCGTGCGGCTGCCGTGGATGATGATGGTCGGCGGGTTGTGGCCGCCCGGATGCGCGTAGCGCAGCTTCGGGGCATGGCCACGCACCAGCGGCGGTTGGTAAGCCTCGTAGGCCTGCTCCACCGCACGGGTCAGGTCGTTCGACGTCATGACCTTGGTCGCGGCCGCATGGGCCCGCACCACGGCGCGCATCAGCTCGCGCATGCCGGTGCCGTGCAGCGCGGAAATGAACACCGTCTTGGCCCAGTCGGCGAACTGCAGGCGGCGCTCGAGCGCCTTGACCGTCTGGTCGCGGTCGTACGCGTCCATCCCGTCCCACTTGTTCACCGCCACGACCAGCGCACGGCCTTCTTCGATCACGTGGCCGATCAGCGTAAGGTCCTGGTCTGCCAGGTTCTCCCGCGCATCGATCATGATCACCGTAACCTGCGCCGCAGAAATAGACTGCAACGTCTTGATAACGCTGAACTTCTCTAGCGCCTCTTCCACGCGCGCCTTGCGTCGCACGCCAGCCGTGTCGATCAGCGTGAAGCGCTTGCCGTCGCGATCCAGGGTCACCCGGATCGGATCGCGCGTGGTGCCCGCCAAGTCGGAAACGATCAGGCGTTCTTCGCCAAGCAGGCGATTGATCAGGGTCGACTTGCCGGCATTCGGACGGCCGACGATGGCCACGCGAATGCCCTGCTCCGCCAGCGGGATGCGCCCTTCTTCGTCGGCATCTTCGTCCGGCGGCAGGTGCGGCATGATGTGGAGGATGAGCTTGTCCACGCCACGATTGTGGGCTGCGGACATCGGCAGCGTTTCCGCCACGCCGAAGCGGGCGAACTCGCCCATGGCGGACGGCTCGTCGACGCCGTCGGTCTTGTTGACCGCGACGATGACGGGCTTACCGCTACGACGGAGTTCGCCGAGGATGCTGGCGTCGAGGGGGAGGATGCCGTCACGGGCATCCACCACGAAGACGAGCAGGTTCGCTTCGCCGATCGCGAGGCGAACCTGCTTTGCGGTCAACCCCTCGATACCCTCGTCGCTACCCGACAGGCCACCGGTGTCCACGACCACGAACGGCCGCTCGCCGACATGGCAAACGCCATAGTGGCGATCACGGGTGACACCGGGCATATCGGCGACAAGGGCATCCCTGCTACGCGTCAGCGCATTGAATAGGGTCGACTTACCGACGTTGGGGCGGCCGACCAGGGCGATGACAGGCAACATGGGGGAAACAGCAATCCTTCAATTAATGGGCGACGCGGTACGCGCCGACGTGGCCTTCCACGTCTTCAACGTACACGGTGTCACCGGAAACAACCGGCTGGGCGCGAATCGCCTTCTTGGAGAGACGCTCCCGGGCGACGATCTTGCCGTCGACACCGTTCAGCCAGTGGACGTGGCCGTCGAGGTCGCCGAGGACGACGTAATCACCCTGCGCGGCCGGAGCCGTGACCCAGCGCCACTTCAGCGCATCCTGCTTCCAGATATTGGCGCCACTGCTCTTGTCGAAGGCGAACACCTGCGAGGTGTCGTCCGCGCCGTACAGCGAGTTGCCGTGGATATCCAGCGAGGTAAAGGTGGAGAACGCATGGTTCCACAGCGGGCGACCGCTGGGACCGTCGAACGCCGCGAGCTGGCCATGGTAGGCGCCGCCGTAAAGCGTGGTGCCGTCCAGGGTGATCGCGCCGTCGGCGTCGTTGAGGCGATCGATTTCGGTGCGGCCTTCGCCGCTGGCGAGGGTCTGTTCCCAGAGCTTCTCGCCGTTGTCCAGGCGCACCGCGGCCAGCTTGCCGGCATCGGTACCCATGAACACCACGCCGTTGGCGACCAGCAGGCGGCCGTTGCCGCGCAGGCTGAGCAGCGGGACCTGCGACTGGTCGTACACCCAGCGGCGTTCGCCGCTCTTGGCGTCGAGGCCATAGACGCGGCCGTCGTTGCAGCGAACCACGACCAGGTCGCCGACGATCACCGGCGCCGTGACGACTTCCGACGACACTTCGGCCGCCCAGCGGCGCTCGCCGTCCTTCGCATTCATCGCATACACGTGGCCATCGAGCGTGCCGACGGCGAGCAGGTCACCGCCTACGCCGGGACCACCCGAGAAACGGGCGTCTTCGCGCTTGGCATCGCCCCAGCCGAACCAGCCGTGCTGGCGGGTGCTCTTGGACCACAGCGTCTTGCCGCTGTTGGCGTCGAAGGCGCGGATCTTGCCGTCGGTGCTTGCCGCATAGACCACGCCATCGGCCACGGCCGGACGCATGCGGATACCCGATTCAGCGGCGCCGTCAACGACGCTGGACTTCCACAGGCGCTCGACCTTGACGGTCGGCTCGAACTTCTTGTCGAGCGGAGTCGGCGGCTCGACGTTTTCTTTCTTGAACGAGTGGCAGCCGGCCACGGCGGCCAGCGATGAAGTCAAAGCAATTGCCCAGAAACGTTTCATGCACCCTGCTTCCCGGCCACGGCCAGATCATCGAGTTTGGTTTGAACCACACCGCGTTGCGGTGCGCTGTCGCCCATGGCGGCGATCGCTGCCTCGTAGGCCTTGCGAGCGTCGTCCTGGCGTCCCAGCTTGACCAGAACATCGCCACGGAGTTCCTGCGCAGTGGCGTTAAACGCCTTGCCCTGCAGCGCGTCGATCGCGCTCAGTGCATCCTGCGGCTTGCCCTGGGCGTATTTCAGCTGCGCAACGCGCAAGCCGACCAGGGCCTTGAGAGTGTCGTCCTTCGCATGGGACTGCGCCCATTCGAGGTCGCCGGCGGCCTTGTCGAACTGGCCGGCCAGGACATTGCGCTGCGCGCGTTCGCTCGCTGCGAACACGGCCCACGCCGTATCGGCGTAGTCCTTCATCAGGCTGTCGGTGCGGACGTCGCTCTCGGTCGCCTTGTTGGTGGCATTCGCGGCCTGCAGCGAGGAATAGACACCCGCAGCTTCCTGCTCATGCCCGGCGCGGTGCGATTTCCACTGCTGCCAGCCGAAGATGAGGACCAGGCCAAGGGCAATGCCGACGGCGATGGAAACGCCATTGTTGCGGAGCCACTGCTGGACGCGCTCGCCCTGTTCGTAGTCGTCGTAAATGTCGAATGCCATGCAATCACCCACTGCGCACCAGGCGCAGCAAACCTTGGAAAGAACGGGCCCGCGTCGGCCATCGGGGACGGCCGGCGAGGATCAATAGGTAAGGATACCCGAAAAGCGCCGCAAGGCGGCGCACCGGGCTGGCCGCGCGTCAGTAAGCGACGGGTGCGGCCTTGCCATCGCGCACGTCGACGCGGAAGCGGGCGACGTTGGCACGGCGGAAGCTTTCGATCGCGACCGGCTGGCCGTCGACGGTCGCCTGCGCGCCACCTGCGTTGCCGATGCGAACGTCCAGCGGGCTGTCGCTGTGATATGACTTCTGCGTGCCGGCGGGAAGGATGCCGTACTCCAGGCGCTGGCCCGTGGCATCGGTGACTTCGACCCAGCTGGCGGCCGGAAGACTCAGGGTGAGGTCATGCCCGCCCTGGCCGGTGCCGGTGCTGGCCGGGGCCACGGGACTGGTGGCCAGCGGCGCCTTCGCTGCGCTGTGGTCCAGCGGCGGGAACATCGCCATGGACGCGAGCACGGGCTGCTGGTCTTCGGCACGCTGCTCGGCCGGCGCGGTGGCCTGCGGCTGGGCAGCCGCCACGGCCGTCGCGCTGGTCGAGGACGAAGCAGGGGCATCCTGCTGGGCCACCGGGGCGGCATCCAGCGGCGCGAGCCGCGGCATGTCGCGATCCAGCGTGCCACGCACGCCCAGCCACACCATCGGCACCACGATGATCGCGGTCAGCACCACATAGGTGGCCGCGGTGACGTAGCGCTCGAGCAGGTAGCGCGAATGGGAAACGCCACCGGTGACCACCAGGGTCGGCTGGCGCGGGGTCAGGCGGGCGAGTTCGGCCTGGATGGCTTCTTCGTCCACGCCGACATGGCGGCCGTACTTGGTCAGGTAACCGCTGAGATAAACCTGATAATCGATGCCGCCGTACTCGCCGGCCTCGAGCTGGCGCAGCAGGCGCACCGGCAGGCGCAGGGCCTGTCCACAGGCCTCGACGCTATAGCCACGGGCTTCGCGCGCTGCGCGCAGGCGGGAACCGAACTGCGCCTGGCCAGGCACGTGGTCGATCAGGACGCGACCGCCATCGGCGGCCTGGGAATCAGTCTGCGGGTCCATGGCGTCCTCCCTGTTCTGAGGCTCGATGCCGGCGAACAGGTCTTGTTCGCGCCCGTCCCGACCGTTGGAATTCGACGATACAGAGGTCATTGACGTGCAGTGGCTTCGAGGGCATGCGCGGGTTCCGAATCCGGGAACTTTTCACGCAGGCGTTTGGCATATTCCTGGGCAACCTCCCCGTTGCCCAGACGGAGCTCGATATCGCGACCGAGCTTCAACGAATCCGGACTTACCGCTCCCAGCGCGTCGAAACGCTGTAGAAAGGCCCTTGCCCGGAAAGCATCGTTCTTAAGGTACAACACGTTTGCCATCTGAAACAGGGCATCCGCATTATTCGGGTTGCGCTCGATCGCCTGGCGCAGGTAACCCTCGGCACCGTCGTAGTCCTGGGCCTTCACAGCACAGGTACCCGCGTTGGAAAGGGCGACGTCCGGCGTGGCGTAGAACGGGTCGGCCAGGGCGCGATCGAAGTAAGGCTTCGCTTCGGCCGACTTGCCCTGCTGGCAAAGGAACACGGCGAGGTTGTTGTTCGCATCGCCCTTCTTCGGGTCGATCGCGATGGCCTTGCGATAGTTGAGCTCCGCGTTGGCCGGATCCTTGATGCGCTCGTACAGCACCGCAAGCACCGTGCGTGCCGGCGCATAGTTGGGGTCGGACTGGACCGCCTTGTTCAGCTTCTCCATGGCGCCTTCCAGGTTGCCCTGCTCCATGTAGCGACGGCCGAGCTCGGTGTGCACTTCCGCGCTGTGACGGGCTTCGTCGGCCTTGGTGTCCTGCTTAAGCCGGGCACCGGGCGCATCCGTCCCCGTCGTCACGCAGCCAGCGCACGCCAGGGCGAGCACCGCCAACATCCCCCACCGCTCAAGCCGCATTCACTACCCCTTCCTCGAGTTTCTTGCGGAACTCCGCCTGCCGACGGGTGCGGTCGACCACCTGGCCCTTGAGCTGGCCGCAGGCTGCGTCGATATCGTCACCGCGGGTGCGACGAAGCATGGTAAGTACGCCGGCGCTCAGGAGCTGGGTCTGGAACGCACGGATTTCCTCCGGCTCCGAGCGCTCGAAGCGCGTGCCGGGGAACGGATTGAACGGAATCAGGTTGACCTTGTTCGGCCCCGGCAGGCGGCGCATGAACTTGATCAGCTGGCGCGCGTGCTCGGGACGGTCGTTCACACCCTTCATGAGGGTGTACTCAAACGTGATGTGCGTACGCGGCGCGCGGCGGATGTAGCGCTCGCAGGCGGCGGCCAGTTCGGCCAGGTTGTAACGCTTGTTCAGCGGCACCAGCTCGGTGCGCAGCTCGTCGTTGGCGGCGTGCAGCGACACGGCCAGCGACACGTCGCTCTCGGCCGACAGGCGGTCGATCATCGGCACGAGGCCGGCGGTGGACAGCGTGACGCGCTTGCTGGCCAGGCCGAAGCCGAGGTCGTCGCGCATCAGGCTCATCGCCTTCACGACGTTGTCGAAGTTCAGCAGCGGCTCGCCCATGCCCATCATCACCACGTTGGTGATGCGGCGCTGCTGGTGCGTGACGTTGCCGAGGAATTTGGCCGCGACCCACATCTGGCCGATGATTTCGGCCGTGGACAGGTTGCGGGAGAAGCCCTGGGTCGCCGTCGAGCAGAACTGGCAGTTCAGCGCGCAGCCCACCTGCGACGACACGCAAAGCGTGCCGCGGGTCGGCTCCGGGATGTAAACCGTCTCGATGGCGTTGCCGCTCTCCATGCCAAGCAGCCACTTGTGGGTGCCGTCCACCGCGCCCTTTTCGAACACGGTAGACGGTGGCCCGACATAGCAGGTGGCAGTGAGCTTTTCGCGAAGCGCCTTGCCGACATCGGTCATGTTCTCGAACTTGTCTTCGAGACGGTGGTAGATCCACTTCATGACCTGGTCCGCACGATACGGCTTCTCGCCCAGGCTGGCGAAGAAATCGCGCAGGCCCTGGCGATCGAAGTCGAGCAGGTTGACCTTGTCGGCAGGCGTATTCACGGCAATTCTCAGTGCGAAACGACTTCCGAGTCGTTGAAGAAGTACTTGATCTCGTTCGTGGCGTTCTCGAGCGAATCCGAACCGTGCACAGCGTTCGCGTCGATCGATTCGGCGAAGTCGGCGCGGATGGTACCGGCCGCGGCTTCCTTGGGGTTGGTGGCGCCCATCAGGTCACGGTTCTTGAGGACCGCGCCTTCGCCTTCCAGCGCCTGGATCATCACCGGGCCGGAGATCATGAACTCGACCAGGGCGCCGAAGAACGGACGCTCCTTGTGGACGGCGTAGAAGCCTTCGGCCTCTTCGCGGGTCAGCTGCTTCATCTTGGCGGCGACGATCTTGAGGCCGGCCTTTTCAAAACGGGCCAGGATTTCACCGATGACGTTCTTCTTGACGGCGTCGGGCTTGATGATCGAAAGGGTGCGCTCCAGCGCCATACGGGTGCTCCGGGAAAGGATGGAAGAAACGGATCATGCCGGGGCCCGCAGGAGCGCCCGGTGAAAGTCTGGGGGCAAAGCCGTCAGGAATGACTGACTTAGCTCACGAATTCTTGACGGATTCTAGCTCATCCGCAAGTCGATTGCAGGGTTGTGCGGCGCACATTGACCACCAAATCGGGGCAGGCGTATTCTCAAACGATCGTTTGATTCAAACTGACCCAGCCGGAGTGGCCCGCCATGACCCCTGCCCCCTACGCCTCTCGTGAGCGCAGTACGAAGGAACGGATCCTTGGCGCCGCGGAGGCCCTGTTCGCCACCCACGGCTTCGCGGGCGCATCCCTCCGCCAGGTGACCGCCGCGGCCCGGGTCAACCTCGCGGCGGTGAACTACCACTTCGGCTCGAAGGACAAGCTCATCGAGGAAGTGTTCCGGCGCCGTCTGGACGAGCTGAACAGCCGTCGCCTGGCCGCCCTGCACCGGCTGGCCGGCAAGGACGGCACCACCCTCGAGGATGTCCTCGACGCCTACATCCGCCCGGCACTGGACCTGTCCCGGACCGACGGTGGCGGCGCCGCCTTCGTCCGCGTGCTGGCCCGCGCCTACGCCGAACACAACGAGACCCTGCGCCGGTTCCTGTCGGAGAACTACGGCCACATCCTGCGCCAGTTCGCCACCGAGTTCGGCCGGTTGTTGCCCGGCCTGGCCAAGGAAGACATCTACTGGCGCCTGGACATCGTCACCGGCGCCCTGACTTACGCGATGGCCGACTTCGGCATCATCCAGCGCAAGAGCGACGTCGCCGAGCGCGACCACCGCGAGACCGCCGCCGAGCACCTGATCCGCTTCGCCGCGGCCGGCATGCGCCACCCATCCGTTTCGAACGCCCCGGCCAGCCGCTGAGCTGGCCGGGACGACTTTTTGCACCCTGGAGATCACCATGACCGCAACACCGCTACGCATTCGCAAGGCCGCGGTACTCGGCGCCGGCGTCATGGGCGCGCAGATTGCCGCGCACCTGACGAACGCCAACGTGGAAACCGTGCTGTTCGACCTTCCCGCAAAGGAAGGTCCCAAGAGCGGCATCGCGCTGAAGGCCATCGCGAACCTGGCCAAGCTCTCGCCGGCACCGCTGGCTGAGAAGTCGCTGGGCGCCGCGATCATCCCGGCGAACTACGAAGACGACCTGGCCCAGCTGGCCGACGTCGACCTGGTGATCGAAGCCATCGCCGAACGGATGGACTGGAAGCTGGACCTGTACCAGAAGATCGCCCCGCACGTGTCGAAGACCGCCGTGCTGGCCAGCAACACCTCGGGCCTGTCGATCAACGGCCTGGCCGAAGCGCTGCCCGAAGAGATGCGCCACCGCTTCACCGGCGTGCACTTCTTCAACCCGCCGCGTTACATGCACCTGGTCGAGCTGATCCCGACCCGGCTCACCGACAGGAACGTGCTTGACGGCCTCGAAGCGTTCCTGACCACCACCCTGGGCAAGGGCGTGGTCTACGCCAAGGACACCCCCAACTTCATCGGTAACCGCATCGGCGTGTTCTCGATGCTGTCGACGATGTTCCACACCGAGAAATTCGGCCTGGGCTTCGACACCGTGGATGCGCTGACCGGCCCGGCCATCGGCCGCCCGAAGAGCGCCACCTTCCGCACCGCCGACGTGGTCGGCCTCGACACCCTGGCGCACGTGGTCAAGACCATGGGCGACACGCTGCCGGACGATCCGTGGCATCAGTATTTCCAGCCGCCGGCATGGCTCAAGGGCCTGATCGACAAGGGCGCGCTGGGCCAGAAGACCGGCGCCGGCTTCTACCGCAAGGCGGGCAAGGACATCGTGGTGCTCGACCTGCAGAAGCAGGACTACCGCCCGTCCGAGGGCAAGCCCTCCGACGAGGTCGCCGCCATCCTCGCGATCAAGGATCCGTCCGAGAAGTTCGCGAAGCTGCGCGCCTCGTCCGATCCGCAGGCGCAGTTCCTGTGGGCCGTGTTCCGCGACCTGTTCCACTACACCGCCTTCCATCTGGCCGACATCGCCGAGACGGCGCGTGACGTCGACTTCGCCATCCGCTGGGGCTACGGCTGGAAGCTCGGCCCGTTCGAGCTGTGGCAGGCCGCTGGCTGGCAGCAGGTCGCCGGCTGGATCGCCGAGGACATCGCCGCCGGCAAGACCATGAGCAGCGCCCCGCTGCCGGCATGGGTGACCGACGGCCGCACCGGCGTGCACGGCAAGGCGGGTTCGTACTCGGCCAGCGCCAACGCCGAGAAGCCGCGTTCCACCCACCCGGTGTATGCGCGCCAGGCCTTCCCCGACCCGATCCTCGGCGAGAAATTCGACCAGGGCACGACGGTTTGGGAAAACGATGGCGTGCGCCTGTGGACCACCGGCGACGACATCGGCGTGATCTCGTTCAAGACCAAGATGAATACGGTCAACGACCACGTGCTCAACGGCGTGCAGCATGCGATCGGCCTGGCCGAGCAGCAGTTCCGCGGCGTGGTGCTGTGGCAGGCGTCCGAGCCGTTCTCGGCCGGTGCCGACCTCAAGGGTGCGCTGGGCCTGCTGCAGGCCGGCAAGCTGGCCGAGTTCGAAGCCATGGTGGCGAACTTCCAGGCGACCAGCATGCGCATCAAGCATTCGCTGGTCCCGGTGGTCGCCGCCGTCCGCGGCCTCGCCCTCGGTGGCGGCTGCGAATTCCAGATGCATTCGGCGCGCACCGTCGCGGCGCTGGAAAGCTACATTGGCCTGGTCGAAGCTGGCGTCGGCCTGCTTCCCGCGGGCGGTGGCCTGAAGGAGCTGGCCGTGCGCGCCGCGCAGGCCAACCCGGAAGACCCGTTCGAATACCTCAAGAAGGTGTTCGAGACCGTCGCCATGGCCAAGGTGTCGACCAGCGCGCTCGAGGCCAAGACCCTTGGCCTGCTGCGCAAGGAAGACATCGTGGTGTTCAACGCCTACGAGCTGCTGCACGTGGCCAAGGCCCAGGTGGTGGCGATGGCCGAGTCGGGCTACCGCCCGCCGATGCCGGCGCGTGCCATCCCGGCCGCGGGCGATACCAGCACGGCGACGTTCCGCGCGTCGCTGGCCAACCTTGCCGAGGGCTACTTCGCCTCGCCGCACGACATCGAGATCGCCAGCCGCATCGCCGACACGCTGTCGGGCGGCCGCATCGAACGTGGTTCGCCGGTCGACGAAGAGTGGCTGCTCTCCCTCGAGCGCAAGCATTTCGTCGAGCTCGCCCAGACCGAAAAGACCCAGGCCCGCATCGCCCACACGATGACGACGGGCAAGCCGCTGCGTAACTGACGCGCCTCGCGCTCTTACCCAACGACCTGCCCACTTAAAGGAACGATCCCATGAGCAAGCAAGTGCAAGACGCCTACATCGTCGCCGCCACCCGCACCCCGGTTGGCAAGGCGCCGCGTGGCGTGTTCCGCAATACCCGTCCCGACGACCTGCTCGCCCACGTCATCCGTGCGGTGATGGAGCAGGCCCCGGGCATCGACCCGGCCCTGATCGCCGACGCGATCATCGGCTGCGCCATGCCGGAGGCCGAGCAAGGCATGAACGTGGCACGCATCGGCGTGCTGCTGGCCGGCCTGCCGGAGCAGGTGCCCGGCGTCACCATCAACCGCTTCTGCTCGTCGGGCGTGCAGGCCATCGCCATGGCCGCCGACCGCATCCGCCTGGGCGAAGCCGACCTGATGCTGGCCGGCGGCACCGAGTCGATGAGCATGGTGCCGATGATGGGCCACAAGGTGGCGATGAACCCGGCCATCTTCGAGAACGACGAAAACCGCGCGATCGCCTTCGGCATGGGCATCACCGCCGAGAAGGTGGCCGAGCGCTGGAAGGTCAGCCGCGAGGACCAGGATGCGTTCGCCCTGCAGTCGCACCAGCGCGCACTGGCGGCCATCCAGGCCGGCGAGTTCAAGGACGAGATCACCCCGTTCCAGCTCGACGACCGCTACCCGGACCTGAAGAACCGCACGGTGAAGGAAGACCGCCGGATCATCTCGATCGACGAAGGCCCGCGTGCCGATACCTCGCTCGACGTGCTCGGCAAGTTGCGCCCGGTGTTCCGCAACGGCCAGTTCGGCGGCTCGGTCACCGCGGGCAACTCCTCGCAGATGTCCGATGGCGCGGGTGCCCTGTTGCTGGCTT
Source organism: Bacillus sp. NP157 (assembly GCA_018889975.1). Classification (NCBI taxonomy): domain Bacteria; kingdom Bacillati; phylum Bacillota; class Bacilli; order Caryophanales; family Bacillaceae; genus Bacillus; species Bacillus sp. NP157. Next base: position 1,229,083 of record CP076546.1, on the reverse strand, counting down.
CGGAGAAGGCAATCAAGGATTACGGCCTGACCCCGCTGGCCCGCTTCGTTGGCTTCTCGGTGGCCGGCGTGGCGCCGGACATCATGGGCATCGGCCCGAAGGAAGCGATTCCGAAGGCGCTCAAGCAGACCGGCATCACCCAGGACCAGCTGGACTGGATCGAGCTCAACGAAGCGTTCGCCGCCCAGGCCCTGGCCGTGATTCGTGACCTCGGCCTGGATCCGTCGAAGGTGAACCCGCTGGGCGGCGCCATCGCCCTCGGCCACCCGCTCGGCGCCACCGGCGCCGTGCGTGCCGCCACGCTGATCCACGGCCTGCGCCGTCGCAAGCAGAAGTACGGCATGGTCACCATGTGCATCGGCACCGGCATGGGCGCCGCCGGCATCTTCGAAGCCCTCTAACGCCAAACCCCATGTAGGAGCGCGCCTGCGCGCGATGGGAATTTACTGCGCGCCAGCTATTTTCTGCCGCGCGAGGTATTTCCTAAATAGCGACAAGTTTTTCGCGATGGACCACCACAGTCTGGCCATCCATCGCAAAAACCTGTCGCGCGCAGGCGCGCTCCTACACATGCGCTGACTACCCGGATGGCGATACGCTCATGTCCATGCACGGCATCCATACCATCGATACCGGTTTCGGCCGCCCGTCCTTCGACGCCGCCTACCTGGTGGTGGAACGCGGTCGCGGTGCCCTGGTCGACAGCGGGACGACGCATTCCCTGCCCCGCTTCCTCGACGCCATCGACGCCGCCGGCCTGCGCCCCGCGGACATCGACTGGCTGATCCTCACCCATGTCCACCTCGATCACGCCGGCGGCGCGGGCGAGCTGATGAAACACCTGCCGAACGCCATGCTCGCGGTGCACCCGCGCGGCGCCCGGCACATGATCGACCCGTCGGCGCTCATCGCCGGCGCCACCACCGTGTATGGTGAAGACATCGTGCGCCGCGACTACGGCACGATCGTGCCCGTGGCCCGGGATCGCGTGATCGAGGCATCCGATGGCTTCGTCGTCGATCTCGCCGGCCGTGCGCTGCTCTGCCTGGACACGCCCGGCCATGCGCGGCACCACATCGCCATCCACGACGAACGCGCCAACGCGTTCTTCACCGGCGACATCTTTGGCCTGTCGTATCGCGAATTCGACACGGCGAACGGCCCGTTCATCGTCCCGACGACCTCACCCGTGCAGTTTGATCCGGACGAGGCGCATGCGTCGATCGAGCGGATGATGCGCTACGAGCCGGAGGCGATGTACCTCACCCATTACGATCGCGTGGGCGACGTCAAACGCCTGGCGAACGACCTGCACGAACAGATCGACGCGATGGTCGCGATCGCCCGCCGGCATGCCACCGATCCCGATCGCAAGGCCCGCGTCGCCACGGCATTCGGCGAACTCTACGCCAGCCGCGCCAGGCAACACGGCGTCGCGCTGTCGCCCGACGAGATCCTCAAGCTACTCAAGGTCGACATCCGCCTGAACGCCGACGGCGTCCTCATCTGGCTCGACAAAGCCACCACCCTGTAGGAGCGCGCCCGCGCGCGACCCACCCGCCCCAACCTCCCCGTATAACTCACCCGTCCAACCACCCACCCCATCGCCCACCCCATCTCCCGCCCCACCCTCACCCCTCCAACCGCCCCTTCATCCAGTCCCCCAACTCAAACTTCCAATACGTCCCCTGCGCCGCCAGGTACCCGAACGGCCGATGCACCGGCTCCAACCCAAACGCCGCATACGCCGGAACGGCTTTCTCCCCCGACGCAATCGCATCCGCCAGCGTCTCGCCCGCCGCACACGTCGGCGCCAGGCCATGTCCGCCGAATGCCTGCGCATACCAGAGCCCGTTCCCATGCGTCCCCACCTGGGGCATCTCATGCCGCGCGTAACTCATCAGGCCTGACCAGGCGTGCTCGATCTTCACCCCTTTCAGCGACGGGAACACCCGTGCAAGATCGCGCGACAACAGGTGCTGCACCGCGCGCGGGCTGCGATCACGCACGGAGATCCGCCCACCCCAGAGCAGGCGGGTGTCCTGCAAGGGACGGTAATAATCGAAGGCGAAACGGGTGTCGTAAACGGCCGCACGGGTGCGCAGGCACTCCGCCAGGCGCGGACCCAGCGGCTCGGTGACCATGACGTACGTGGCGATGGGCAGCACCGCGCGATCGATCGCCCGATCCAGGCCGGCGAGGTAACCGCCACAGGCCAGGACGATATCGGCGGCCTCGATCTCGGCATCGCCGACCCGTACGATCCAGCGCGAACCGCGCCGCTCCAGCATGCGCACCCGCGACCCTTCGTGGATGGTGACGCCCGCGCCTTCCGCCGCCGTGGCCAGGCCGCGTGCATAGGCCAGCGGATCGATGTGTAGCGCGTTCCGTTCGTACAGGCCATCGTGGTAGCGCGGGCTGCGCACGAACTCGTGCATCGCGTCCGCTGGAATCCACTGCCACTCGCTGCCGTAGGTCTCGGCCAGCAACTGCTGTCGGTCGCGCAGGATGCGCGCATCGCGGAACCAGTTCGCCCAGACCACGCCGGCGTCGACCATGTCGCAATCGATCGCCAGTGCCGTGATGCGCTGGCGGATGAGGTTTACCGCAGCGACGGTGCGGGCATACAGGTCACGCGCTCGCGCTTCGCCCAGCCGGGCTAGCAGCGCCCGCTCGCCGAGGGAGTAGCCGGCAAAGACAAAGCCGCCATTGCGTCCCGACGCACCGAAACCGATCGTTTGCGCCTCGAGCAGGACAACGTCACGGACGCCGCGTGCGGCCAGGCCCAGCGCGGTGTTCAGGCCCGCGAAGCCACCGCCGACGATGACGACGGCGGCCTCTCGCTTTCCTCGCGGCGGCGGCGGCCGGGGCGCAGGCGCGGGTTGGCGGGCGTGGTACCACGACGCCATGCGGGGCATTCCTCTGGGCAGGACCGTCGTTGTACGCCACGCGGCGTCCGGCCGGAAGTACCCGCCGGGAGTATGATCGGCCCATCCATTCATGAAGCGACGCCGCATGAGCCTCACGCCTCCCATCGACCTGCAGCGCTGGATCGACGACAACCGCGCCCTGCTCAAGCCACCGGTCGGCAACAAGTGCATCGTGGACGGCGACTTCATCGTCATGATCGTGGGCGGCCCGAACGCACGCACGGACTACCACTACGACGAAGGCCCGGAATTCTTCTACCAGCTCGAAGGCGAGATGGTGCTCAAGGTCCAGGACGACGGCGTGGCGCGCGACATCCCGATCCGCGCTGGCCAGATGTTCTACCTGCCGGCGCGGGTTCCGCACTCGCCGCAGCGCATGCCGGCGTCCGTGGGCCTGGTGGTGGAACGCCGTCGCCTCGCGGGCGAACGCGATGGCCTGATGTGGTTCTGCGGGAACTGCAACACGAAGCTGTTCGAGCGTTACTTCGAGCTGCAGAGCATCGAGACGGACTTCCCGCCCGTATTCGACACCTTCTACCGGTCGGAGGCGGCGCGGACCTGCCCGAACTGCGGCACCGTGCACCCTGCGCCGGCGCGCTACAGCGAGACCGCGTAGGACTCGTCGACGGCCACGTGTTGCCCCGCGGGCGCCTTACCATTGGCGCCCGCCTCGCGGACTCATCCGCGATCCAGCCACTTCGTCGCCATCCGCCGCAACGACGCGTCAGCGTCCTCGTCGCCGGCAATCTCGCTGACCTGGCGCCAGGCGAGGCCCAGCGACTCTTCGTTCGCTTCGAAGGCTTCCGATCCGCCGGCCACGACCACGTAGCGCACGTCGTAGTGCCAGTGGGCCGGCTCGCTGCCGCGCGACGGGATCTGGTGGCGGTCTACGTCGAAGATGGCAGGCAGCACGGTGAGATCGCGCAAGCCGGTTTCCTCCCCTGCCTCGCGTAGGGCTACGCCGGCAAGATCGGCGTCGCCATCGGCATGGCCACCCGGCTGCAGCCAGCGCTGCAGCTTGCGGTGGTGCATCAACAGCACGCGCTCGCCATCCGCGCTGACCAGCCACGCCGATCCGGTGAAGTGTCCGTCCAGCGTCTCGCGATGGAACGGGCGCGCCTCGGTGTCGAGCCACGCGCGGCAATGCGCGATATCGCTCTCGCCAGGGTGGCGGGCCGCATAGGCATCGAAAGCGGCGGCGAGGGACGAGTGCAACGCAGGCATCAGGGAATTCCTCAGGGAGACACGCCATTTTCGCACGTCATTTTAAGACAAGTCCGATATTCGGATCCGCGTTGTGCTGCCTAGCATGAGGACGTGCGCAAGGAGCGTACCGACCCCGCAGCACGGCTGCCCCAGGCAAGGAACCGCGATGACACCATCCCTCGTCCGTTACGCCACCCCTCTGGCTGCGCTGCTGCCTGCGCTGGCCAGTGCCGATCCGGCACGAGACGTGCCGAACTTCACCGGCCCACTCGCGACCCCAGCGGTGAACACGCTCCCGCAGGGCGTCCTGAACATCGAGCCATACCTTATCCATACCAATGCGCGCGGCAGTTACGACAACGCGCGGTCGCGACACGGCGACCGCTGGACGACCCGCCAGTGGCAGGTCGCCCTGCCGATGGCCTACGGGCTGTCCGACACCACCAATGTGCAGCTCACGCTCAACGCCATGCGCACGAGCACGCGTAGCGGGCACACCGACGGCCTGCGCATGGGTGACAGCGCCGTCCGCCTACAGCAGCGACTGAGCGGACCGGGTGACCAGGGCACGGCGTGGGTCAGCGCCGTTTCCGTCACGCAGCGCATCCCGACCGGGGACTACCACCACCTCGGCGCCAATCCCCTGAACGGCACCGGCAACGGTACCGCGCGGACGACGCTGTCCGTCGGTGCGCAGAAGCTGCAGTGGCTGGCCAACGACCACGCGCTGCGCTGGCGTGGCCAGCTGGCCTGGGGGCCATCGCCTGGACGCGTCTCGGTGCGCGGTCGCAGCGTCTATGGGACGGAGCAAGGGTTTCGTGGCACGGCGCGGCCGGGACAGGCGTGGAATTCCTCGCTCGCGGCGGAGTACGTGCTCGACAGCCGCTGGGTGCTGGTGGGCGAAGCTATCTGGAATCACCTGGGCAGCACCGCGATGCGCGGCGTCACGTACGGCCGCGTACGCGCCTGGCGGTCGCGGCCCAGTTCGGATCTCAGTCTCGCGCCCGCCGTGGAATACCACGTCGGGCCAAGCCTCGGCCTCATCGCCGGCGTGCAGTTCACCGTCGCAGGGCGCAACGCGACCAGCTACGTGGCGCCGCAGGTCGCCGTAAACATGGTGCTTTGACGCATCGCCACCGTTCCACGCACAACCGCCGTAAGTCATGGTGACATCGGCCACTCCCCATGCAAGGCATTGGCGCGCCTCGCATCGCAGCTTGTACGGTCCTGCCCCGCTGGGCTATGGTGCCGTGCCGACTCATCCGGGGAGCGGCGTGCCATCGTGGTGACCACGGCGGTCTCAAAAAAATAAAGAGCATTTCCGCCTGTAGGGGAGACACATGTTCAAACAACTTTTCGCGACGCATCCCATCGAGGCCGCGCCGCACGTCGATGCTGGCGAACATATCGACACTGGCGCGCATGGCAACGGCCAGCTCAAGCGCGTCCTTACCGCACGCCACCTGATCCTCCTCGGCATTGGTGCCGTCATCGGTGCCGGTATCTTCGTCATCACCGGCCAGGCCGCTGCGTTGCACGCGGGTCCGGCGCTGGTCATCAGCTTCATCATCGCGGGCTTCGCCTGCGCCCTGGCAGGCCTGTGCTACGCCGAATTCGCGGCGATGCTTCCGGTCTCGGGCAGCGCCTACTCCTATTCCTATGCCACCCTCGGCGAATACGTCGCCTGGTTCGTCGGCTGGAACCTGGTGCTCGAATACCTGTTCGCCGCGGCGACCGTCGCCGCGGGCTGGTCGGGTTACTTCAACGAATTACTCGGCCTGATCGGCGGCATGGTCGGCAGCGACATCACGCTCCCGGCCGCCCTCGCCTCGGCGCCGTTCCAGTTCGTCGAAGGCCACATCCAGGCCACCGGCACCTTCATCAACCTGCCGGCCGTGGTGATCATCGCGGCGCTGTCGGGCCTGTGCTACGTCGGCATCACGCAGTCGGCGTTCGTCAATTCGATCATCGTGGCGATCAAGGTCACCGTGATCCTGCTGTTCCTGGCCTTCGCCATCAAGGTGGTGAACCCGGCCAACTGGCACCCGTTCATCCCGCCGAACGAAGGTGAAGGCACGTTTGGCTGGAGCGGCATCTTCCGCGCCGCCACCATCGTCTTCTTCTCCTACGTCGGCTTCGATGCGGTCTCGACCGCGGCCGGCGAAGCGAAGAATCCGCAGCGCGACATGCCGATCGGCATCCTCGGCTCGCTGGCGATCTGCACGATCCTCTACATCGCCGTCGCCCTGGTCCTGACCGGCATCGCGCCGTTCCGCATCCTCAATACGCCGGAACCGGTCGCCACCGCCCTTGGCCTCTACCCGCAGCTGTCCTGGCTGAAGGCGATCGTCGTCCTCGGCGCGATCACCGGCCTGTCGTCGGTCATCCTGGTCATGCTGATGGGCCTGCCGCGCATCTTCTTCTCGATGGCACGCGACGGCCTGCTGCCGCCCGCCATGGCGAAGGTGCATCCGAAGTTCAGCACGCCGCACGTCGGCACCGTCATCGTCGGCGTCGCCGCTGCCGCCATGGCTGGCCTGTTCCCGGTCAGCGTGCTGGGCGAGCTGGTCTCGATGGGAACCCTGCTGGCCTTCGCTACCGTGTGCATCGGCATCCTGATCCTGCGTTACACCCGTCCGGACCTGAAGCGCAGCTTCCGCGTGCCGATGGTGTGGCCGATCTCGATCGTCGGCGCCCTGGCCTGCATCTACCTGTTCTGGCAGGCGTTCGAGGAGCACTGGCGCCTGATGCTCGGCTGGATCGTCATCGGTCAGCTGATCTACTTCGGCTACGGCTTCGCGCACAGCAAGCTGCGCAAGTCCGGCACCTGATCCAACGCGCCCAGGAGGCCGGCGGTGTTCCGCCGGCCTCTGCCGTTTTACGGCTATCCTCCTTTCGTCACCGTCATACGAGCCCTCCATGCTCAAGCAGTTACTCGCCAAGAAAACCGCGCACGCCGATCCCGACGACTCCCACGGCCCGGCCCTGCGCCGAACGCTGGGGCCGTGGGGCCTGACCGCGCTCGGCATCGGCGCAGTCATCGGCGGCGGTATCTTCGTGATTACCGGCGTGGCCGCGGCTGAGCACGCGGGGCCGGCGATCATCCTGTCCTTCATCCTCGCCGCGATCTGCAGCGTATTCACGGCGCTTTGCTACGCGGAATTCGCGTCGCTGGTGCCGGTGTCGGGCAGTGCGTACTCCTACGCATACGCCACCCTCGGCGAAGGCGCTGCGTGGTTCATCGGCTGGAACCTGATCCTCGAGTACGGCGTGTCCGCTTCCGCGGTTGCCGTGAGCTGGACCGGCTACTTCGTCAGCCTGCTCGACCATGTCGGCATCCACATCCCGCCCGCGCTCACCAATGCGCCGGTCGATTTCATCGACGGCCACCTGGTCACGACGGGCGCCCTGCTGAACCTGCCTGCCGTCGGCATCGTGCTTGCGCTGACGTGGCTCTGCTACGTGGGCATCAAGGAATCGACCGGCCTGAACATGGCGATGGTCGTGCTGAAAGTCGCGCTCATCATCGTGGTGATCGTGGTCGGCGCAAGCCACATCGATACGGCCAACTGGCACCCGTTCATCCCCGAAAACCAGGGCGGCGACAAGTACGGCTGGTCGGGCGTGATGCGCGGTGCCTCGCTGGTGTTCTTCGCTTACATCGGCTTCGAGGCCACCTCCACGGCCGCCCAGGAATCGAAGAATCCCCAGCGCGACATGCCGATCGGTACGCTCGCATCGCTCGGCGTCTGCACGGTGCTCTACATCGCCATGGCGGCAGTGCTGACCGGCCTGGTGCCGTTCTCGGAACTGGGTACCGCCGAGCCCGTCGTCACCGCCATTCGCCAGCATCCCGAACTGAACTGGCTGCGTGGCCTGGTCGAGATCGGCGCGCTCATCGGCCTGTCGTCGGTGGTGCTGGTCATGATCATCGCGCAGCCGCGTATCTTCATGATCATGGGCCGTGACGGCTTGCTCCCGAAAGTGTTTACGACGATCCATCCGAAGTACCGCACGCCGCATCTCAACACGGTGATCACCGGTGTTGGCATCGCTGCACTCGCCGCGGTGTTCCCGCTGAACCTGCTCGGCGATCTCACCTCGATGGGTACGCTCGTCGCATTCTGCGCCGTGTGCATCGGCGTGCTGATCCTGCGTCGCACCGCAGCCGATGCACCGCGCACGTTCCGTGTGCCGTTCGCGCCGGTGACGTGCACGCTCGGTGTGCTGAGCTGCATCGCATTGTTGTATTCGCTCGGCTTGCGCAACTGGGTTTTGCTCGGCGTCTGGACGCTGCTCGGCGTGATCGTCTACTTCGCTTACAGCTTCCGTCACAGCCGCATCCGCCGCCCGGAATAAGGCGCCGCGGACGCCCTTACAGGGGCTTCTTACATCGCCTTAACGTTATGCGTTAAGTTTATGTTTTTGCGACGAAATGCGCAAAAATACGCCTGTCATTTAACTGCCATTGGCCGGTCGCGCCCCGAGGGGAGTATGATCCCGGTTCCGTGGGTAAATCACTTGGCAGTGGGCCCCGGATTGCCGCCCTGCGCGTCAGGCGGGTCAGCTCCTCGGCCTGGCGCGCTAGGGCTGCATTTTGTGTAGCGATGAAAAAAAGGCCAGCCTCGCGGCTGGCCTTTGTGTTTCCGGGGTTCGGCTGGCTGGCTAATCGCTACCGGCGGCTTTGCTGGCTGACATCGCTGGCGACGGGACCGGCTGGCTCCTGGCGCTTGACCAGGGCTGGCTGCCCGACTGGCTGGCTCGTTGGCTGGCTTTAACCCGAAACCCTTGTCGCAACGATCTGTGAGACCGAACTCAGGCGACGTGGGCGTGCGATACGCACCAGCCCTTCGCGGCGACGGCCTTGCCCGGGAACAGCTGGCACGGACCCCAGGCGCCACCGGCCTTGCCCTGGTAGAAGCTGCAGTCGGCGCAGAAATCGTTCGGCGACTTACGACCCTGTCCCTTGGTGCCGTCTTCGACGTACTTCAGCGCCGAAGCCGTCGGGTCCGACGGCAGCAGATGCGGAAGATCCTGCGCCTGTCCCACGCGCGGCAGGCCTCCCAGCACCGTCGCAGCCGCTACGGACCCTGCTGCCACCTTCAGAAAACGGCGACGCCCCTCAACCTTCCCATCGTTCTGCGACATGCCATGACCTTCGTTCAAAACGGATGCCGACATCCTACGCAAAACCAGAATCCGGAATAATTCGCATTAACCGACGCACGATTGAACGCGGCGCGGTGGCCCACCTTTGCGCGGCGCTCGGGCGTGGTCGCAGGACAGCCCTCGGTGCCTACCCTCGCTGCTCAGACAGCGTTCTGGCGTGCGATAGGAGGGGCTGCTCCGCAGCCCATCTTCTTATTGGCCTACGGCCGCGCACCGGGTGCCGGGCGGCGGTTTCTGACTCGACTCCTGTCTCGGCAGAAACGGCCGGCCATCGTGGCCGGCCCCCTGCGGGCTTCTTCCGCCCGCCACCCTCGCCGCCACGAACTCGCCTCGAGGGTAGGCACCGAGGGCTCTCCTTAACCTTGCCGCGAACTGGGTTGAACGGCCGGCACCAACGACCGCTGACGCCACGGCTCTGGTAGGAGCGCGCCTGCGCGCGAACCCTCAGCATGGCGTCGGGCGAATGAGGCCATGCATTGATGCAGGCAAGTGATTCACCCGACGACATCGTGGTTCGTGGGTCATGGAAACGAGGAAGCCTGCGTATGTCTTCGACGTGGTTTGAAGGCGCCCAGGCGGTTTCGGTGAATCAGGTTGCTGCATCGCCGCGCTGTTGGCTGTTCGCGCGCAGGCGCGCTCCTACACGAGCCGCCGCCGCGAGGCCGGCTGTCCAACCAGCTCGCGACACGGATGAGGAGAGCCCTCGGTGCCTACCCTCGAGGCGAGTTCCGCACAAGCGAGCGGCCGCAGGCCAATAAGTACACGGGCCGCGGCTGCGGCCAACCTTGTCGAGCGCGGAGGACCTGTCTGAGCAGCGAGGGTAGGCACCGAGGGCTGTCCTGCGACCACGCCAGAGCGCCGCGCGGCCGGCCATCGCGCACAGGTGCGCCCCACAGGGCGGCGGTTCGGCCGGAGGTCGTCAGTACAGGGCTGAAAATGGGTGTCATGACCCCCATGGTATAGTGATGGCACGATTTAGACGTCCAAACCCATGACCAAGACCCACGACCACATCGAACCCGCCCTGCTCGCCCAACGCGCCGACGCCATCGCCGACGCCGCACGCGAGCTCGCCGCCGCCGGCTGGACACCCGCCACCAGCAGCAACTTCTCGATGCGCCTCGACGACAGCCTCGCCGCCATCACCATCTCCGGCCGCGACAAAGGCCGGCTCGGCCGCGACGACATCATGGTCATCGACATGGACGGCAACGCCGTCGGCAGCCAGTCCCGGCCGTCCGCCGAAACCGGCCTGCACACCCAGGTCTACAAACGGTTCCCCGACGCCAACGTCGTGCTGCACACCCACTCCCGCACCCAGAGCGTCGCCTCCCGGCTGTTCGCCACCGAAGGCCGCATCAGGCTCGAAGGCTGGGAACTGCAGAAAGCCATCGCCGGCTACACCACGCACGACAGCGTCCTTGAGATCCCCGTCTTCCCCAACACGCAGCACATGCCTGAGCTCGAAGCCCAGGTCGATGCCTGGATCGACAGCGGCAAGCCGCTGTACGCCTACCTGATCAACGGGCACGGCATCTACACCTGGGGCCGCGACATGGCGGAGACCCGCCGCCATCTCGAGGCTCTCGAATTCCTGCTGGGCTGCGAACTCGACCTTCGGAGGCTTTCCCCATGAGCCGTCTGCGCATTTACGACGACGCCAACCACGACGCCCCCGTCGCGGTCCATGAAGACCACGCCGCCATTGCCGCCGCCCTGGGCCAGGTCGGCGTCCGCTTCGAACAGTGGGAGGCGAACCAGCCGATCCAGCCGGGCGCGAGCCAGGACGAGGTGATCGCCGCCTACCGCAGTGACATCGACCGCCTGATGCAGGAAAACGGCTACCAGGCCGTGGACGTGATCAGCCTCAAGCCGGACAACCCGGACCGCGCCGCGTTCCGCTCGAAGTTCCTCAACGAACACACCCACAGCGAAGACGAAGTGCGCTTCTTCGTCGCCGGCGCGGGCCAGTTCACCCTGCACATCGAGGGCAAGGTCTACGAAGTGCTGTGCGAGTCGGGCGACCTGATCGGCGTGCCCGATGGCACGCCGCACTGGTTCGACATGAGCGTGGCGCCGTACTTCGTCGCCATCCGCCTGTTCACCAATACCGAAGGCTGGGTGGCGAAGTTCACCGGCGAAGACATCGCCGAGCGCTTCCCGCGCATGGACCCCCACCCGTCGGCGGCGCGCGCGTCGTAAAGGCATCGCCGCTCGGCTATCCTGCGGATATCCCCGATCCGCAGGTTTTCCCCATGTCCGACATCCGCGCCGTCCTCACCGACATCGAGGGCACGACCAGTTCGATCGATTTCGTGAAGGACGTGCTCTTTCCCTATGCCCGGCAACACCTGCCGGCCTTCGTGGAAACGCACGCCGACGAACCCGAGGTGCAGCACTGGCTGCATGAGGCGGCGAAGGAAGCCGGCCTGGTCGAGGCCTCGCGTACCGAGGTGATCGACCTGCTGATCCGCTGGATCGACGAAGATCGCAAAGCCACGCCGCTGAAGGCCCTGCAGGGCATGATCTGGCGCGAAGGCTACGAGGCCCAGGCCTACGTATCGCACATGTATCCCGAGGTCGCCGGCCAGCTCAAGGCGTGGCACGACCGCGGCCTCAAGCTGTACGTCTACTCGTCGGGCTCGGTGCCGGCGCAGAAACTGATGTTCGGCTTTAGCGAAAGCGGCGACCTGACCCCGCTGTTCTCCGGCTACTTCGACACCCAGACCGGGCACAAGCGCGAGGTGGATTCCTACCGGCGCATCGCCGAAGCGATCGGCCTGGCGCCGGCGCAGGTGTTGTTCCTGTCGGACATCCGCGAAGAGCTGGACGCCGCACGCGACGCCGGCATGCGTACGACCCACCTGGTCCGGCCGCCGCTGATCCTCCAGGACGCTGGCCACCCGGCGGTGACGGATTTCAATGCCATCCAACCTTGATCCACGCCGGCGCACGGCGATCTACACGCTGGCCGGCTTCATCGCCGGCGCGGTGCTGACCGCCGGCGTCCTGCGTTTTGGGCCCCACCCCGTCGTGACCACCACGGTGGGTGGCCTGCCGGCCCCCGCCACGACCACCGCCGTGGAGACCGGGCCCGTGCCTGCGACCCCGGCGACGGTGGCTTCGAAGAAGCCCGCCCACGCGACGACCACGGCAACCGCCACGCCCGCGCCCGCCGAGGCCTCCAGCGTCGCCGACGCCGAGGATGACGAGGGCATGCAACTGGACGTGGGCAACTGGCCGGACAACGCGCCGACGCCCGAACAGGTCTTCGCCGCCCAGCCGGATGCCATGCGCGCCGCGATCGGCCACCTGGCCAAACGCACCCCCGGCAAGCCCAACGTCTACGCGGTGGCCTTCGGCGGCGACGGCTCCGAGGACGTGTTCCGCAACGAGGCGGAATACCTCGACCGCCTGGTTGGCGGCCGCTTCGGCAGCCCGGGGCACACGCTGGTGCTGGAGAACCACCCCGACACGCTGTCCAGCCATCCGCTTGCCAGCTGGACCAACCTGGAAGCGGCACTCGACGGCCTCGGCAAGGTGATGAACCCCAAAGAGGACATCCTCCTGCTCTACATCGCGACCCATGGGGGCAGCGACCACAGCCTGCTGGTCGACATGGATCCGATCCCGCTCGACCAGCTGGATCCGGACGGCCTGAAGTCGATCCTCGCCAAACACGATTTCCGCTGGAAGGTCGTGGTCGTGAACGCCTGCTACTCCGGCGGCTTCGTGCCGACGCTGCGTGGCGACGGCGCCCTGGTCATGACCTCGGCACGCAAGGACCGCACCTCGTTCGGCTGCGGCAGCGATTCGGACATCACCTATTTCGGCCACGCCTGGCTCGCCGACGCGCTGAACGACACGCCGGATTTCATCGAAGCGTTCGACCGCGCCAAGGTGGAGATCGCCGGGTGGGAGAAGCGAGACGCGGTGACGCCGTCCGAACCGCAGATCGACGTCGGCGCCGGCATTGCCGAGAAGCTGGCGGCGTGGCGCAAGACGGCGAAGATCGGGCCGGCGGTACCGTTCGTCGCGCCGGCGAAACCCTAGGCGGCTGGGCGGGTCAGTCGGCCTGGAGGCTGAAGCGGTCGGCGTCCATCCACGCGGGGAAGCGTTCGCGGTGGGCCTGCAGCGGCGCGGGATCGATCGCCAGCGTCACGACCTGTTCCAGCGCGCCCAGCTCCACCAGCGGCTCACCGACCGGATCAATCACGGCACTGTCGCCCGCGTAAGGGTGGTCGTTGCCGTCCACGCCGACGCGGTTCACGCCGATGACGTAGGCCAGGTTCTCAATGGCGCGGGCGCGCAACAGCGTGCGCCAGGGCTGGCGGCGTGGCGCCGGCCAGTTCGCCACGAACAGGGCCAGGTCGTAATCCATGCCTCCCGCTGCCGCCTCGTTGCGGCCGTTGCGCAGCCACACCGGGAAACGCAGGTCGTAGCAGACCTGCGGCAGGATCCGCCACCCGTTCAACTCGACGATGAGTCGCTCGTTGCCGCCGCCGTAGCGCGTGTGTTCGCCGGCCATGCGGAACAGGTGGCGTTTGTCGTAATACGCCATCGAGCCATCCGGTGACGCCCAGATCAGCCGGTTGAATACCGTCTCGCCCTCGCGGATCACCAGGCTGCCGGTGACGGTGGCCTTCACCTCGGTGGCGAGTGCCCGCAGCCAGGCCACGCTTTCGCCGTCCATGGTCTCGGCATTGCCGAGCGTGTCGTTGGTGAAGCCGGAGAGGAAGGTCTCCGGCAGCACGATGAGGTCGCTCTGCGCCGCGCCGCGAACCAGGCGTCCGTAGTACTCGCGGTTCGCCGGCGCGTCATGCCAGCGGGTCGCGCCTTGCACCAGGGTGACGGTCAGAGTTTGCACAGCAGCTCCGCGGCGGCTTCCATCGTGGCGTCGTTCTTGGCGAAGCACAGCCGGACCAGCCGTGTGTCCGGCGCGCTTTCATAGAACGGGCTGAGCGGGATGGCGGCGACGCCCCCTTCGCGGACCAGCCACTCACTGAAGTTGATGTCGTCCACGTCGCGGATGGCGGTGTAGTCGACCAACTGGAAGTAGCCACCCGGGACGTCGAGCAGCTTCAGCCGCGACGGGGCCAGCAGTGCGCGGAAACGATCGCGCTTGGCCTGGTAGAACGTCGGCAGCTCGAGGTAGTGCTCGGGCGACGTTTCAAGGAATTCGCCGAACGCCACCTGCGCTGGATGGAAGGTGCAGAAGGTGAGGTACTGGTGCACCTTGCGGAATTCGGCCGTCAGCGCCTTCGGCGCCACCGCGTAGCCGACTTTCCAGCCGGTGCAATGGTAGGTCTTGCCGAACGACGACACGACGATGCTGCGCGCGGCGAGTTCCTCGTGGCGAAGCACGCTCTGGTGCTCGGCGCCGTCGAACACGATGTGCTCGTAGACTTCGTCGGACAGCACGACGATCGGCGTGTCGCGGATGATCGCGGCCAGCTCGTCGAGGTCGCCACGCGACAGCACCGCGCCGGACGGGTTGTGCGGCGAGTTGACGAGGATCATCCGCGTCTTCGGCGTGATCGCATCGCGCACGCGTTGCCAGTCGATGCCGAACGAGGGCAGTTCCAGCGGGATATGCACGGCGGTCGCGCCCTGCAGCTCGATCGCGGGCTCGTAACTGTCGTAGCACGGGTCGAACACGATGACTTCGTCGCCGGCGCGGACCACCGCGGCGATCGCCGAGAACAGGGCCTCGGTCGCACCGGAGGTGACCGTGACCTCGGTATCCGGGCTCACCCGGTGGCCGTAGAGGCGCTCGGTTTTCAGCGCGATCTGCTCGCGCAGCTTCGCGATGCCGACGCCGGGCGCGTACTGGTTCTTGCCCTCGGCCATGGCCCGGGTGATCGCCTCGCGCAACGCCGGCGGCGGCTCGAAATCAGGAAAGCCCTGGCCGAGGTTCACCGCCTTGTGCTCGAGCGCGAGCTGGCTCATCACGCTGAAAATGGTCGTGCCGACCTTGGGAAGCTTGGTTTCGACCTGCATCGAACGCCCTTATTCGTTTGGACGGCCAAACGCGGCCGTATCCGCCGATCCTAACATGCGCTGCATGGCGATCGCCCCCCTGCTCGAGGGATCCAGCGCGACCTTCTCGCAATCCTTGTGGAACTCGGCCTGGGCCTTGGGCAGCCGTTCGGCCAGGAAATCGACGAAGCTGCGCACCGCCGGCAGCAGGCCGCGGCGGCTCGGATAAACGAAATGCAAGGTGCCCTGGGCCGTGGTGTATTCCGGCAACACCCACTCCAGCTGGCCGTTGGTCAGCATCGGCGCACAGTAGTCTTCCGGCAGCAGGGCCACGCCGCAGCACTGCACGGCGGCCGAGATCAGCACGGTGAAATCGCCGCTGACCAGCCGCGGCTTGACCTCCACGGCGGCTTTCTTGCCATGCGCGTCGACCAGTTCCCAGACCTGGGCGCCTTCGTGCTCGTACATCGACAGGGCCGGCAGCTGGGCCAGTTCCTCCAGCGATTTGGGCCGGCCGTGGCTGTCGAGGAACTTCGGGCTGGCCACCAGCAGGCTCCGCGCATAGCCGATGCTGCGCAGGACCAGGGTGGCGTCGCTGTCGAGCTTCTCGCGTACGCGGACGGCGATATCGTAGCCCTCGCCGATCAGGTCGACCCGGCGGTTCGTCGCGGTGAGGCGCACCTGGACCTTCGGATGCTCCAGCATGAAGGCCGGCAGCATCGGTCCGAGGATGTTCTGGGCGATGGAGATCGGGCAGCTGATGCGGACCACGCCGCGCGGCTCGGTGCGCAGCTCGTCGACGGCATCCTGGGCCGCCTTCGCCTCTTCCAGCACCGCCCGGCAGTGCTGGTAGAAGCGTTCGCCGATCTCGGTGACCACGAAACGGCGGGTGGTCCGCTGCAGCAGGCGCACGCCGAGCCGGTCTTCCAACTGGGCGATCCGCTTGGAAAGACGCGATTTGGGGATGCCCAGGGCGCGTCCGGCGGCCGAGAAACCGCCATGTTCGACCACGGAGGCGAAGAAATAGAGGTCGTTGAGGTCTTGCAGGGCGCCTTCCATCAGGGATCCTTCGGTCGTTTCCTAGCCAGAACAATCAGTCTACTCCAGACCGACTAATCAATTGATTGTCCGAAGGGTACCTTGCTCGCCATACCCACCGACGGTGGGACCCCTGACTGAGGACCTTCCCATGAAACTCCTTCACATCGACGCCAGCGCCCTGGGCGCCTATTCCGTCTCGCGCGGCCTGACCCAGGCGATCGTCGCGGAGTTCGTCCAGCACCATCCGGGCACCGAGGTCACCTACCGTGACGTCCACGCCGCCCCGCTGGCCCATTGGGCGATGCCGGCTGGCGAAAACGACCCGAATGCCGCCGAAGCCGACAAGGTGATGGAAGAGTTCCTGGCGGCCGAGGTCGTCGTGATCGGTGCGCCGATGTACAACTTCGGCATCAGCAGCTCGCTTAAGGCCTGGATCGACCGCATCGCAGTCGCCGGCAAGACCTTCAGCTACACCGCGAACGGCCCGCAGGGCCTTGCAGGCGGCAAGCGCGTGATCATCGCGTCCAGCCGCGGCGGCGTGTACAGCGCCGGTCCGGCCGCCGGCATGGACTTCCAGGAGCCGTACCTGCGTGCCGTGCTGGGCTTCCTTGGCGTCACCGATATCGAGGTCGTCCGCGCCGAAGGCGTGGCAATGGGCGATGAGAACAAGGCCAAGGCCATTGATGGTGCGGTGGCGGGGATTGGTGGGTTGCTGCGCAAGGCTGCGTAAGGCCTGTCCCGGGGCCTGGCCTGCGCGCGATGGGGGGTGACGTTGACCCTGTCGCGCGCAGGCGCGCTCCTACAGAGAGATCTTGCTTAAGATCCTTGTTTGCCGGGCTTTTTGTCGGGCATGTTCTGGTGTTCTTTCGGATGCCCTTCGCCCGGGACGCGATCCTTGCCGCTGTGCGGCTTGGGGTTTTCTTCCTTGTAACCCGGGGTCGATTGTTTGTCGTCGTTCGTCATCTGGCGTACCTCCGCTGGATCAGTGTCGCTGCTGGCATTCGGCGTGGCCGCATTCGCAGGCGCTGCCCACATTCTGCGATTCGGCTGCCATGCGGCAGCTTTCGCTGCAGTAGTCGCGCGACACGGGGACCTTGCATCCACAACCCACGTGGTCGCACGGTTTCATTGCTTCGTTCATGCCTCGTCTCCTCGCCACCGGAAGCATCCGGGAGCGTGCGCGGCACGGCGTCTATTTTTCGTTACTGGCCAGCGAAGCGTCCTGCGCATCCCGCGCGGCCCAGCCGTGTGCCTCGATCAGCAGTCCACTGAGGCTGCGCACGTCCTGCAGGTTGTGCTCGGCGACGCGTACCAGGTCGGTCGACGAGCCGCCGCGCAGATAGGTCAGCCAGGCGCGCGGCGCTTCCGATCCCGGCAGGTCATCCTCGCGCACGATGCGCAACAGCTTTCGCTCGGCGGTCTGCATGCGGCAGTTCTCCCACACCTGGCGATAACGGCGGCGCATCGGGTGCAGCAGGTCGACGTGCACCAGCCCCACCAGCGGGTTGGCCAGGCGCGCCAGTCGGTATCGCGTCGACAACAGCGGCGCGTCGTAGGACTTGCCGTTGTAACTGACCAGCACCGTGTCGGCATGCACCCAGCGGGCGAACTCGCTGAGCATGGCCGTCTCGGCCGCCATGCTGGTCATGTACAGCTGGCGTACGCGCAGGCGGCCGCCGACCCAGTCGGCGGCGCCGATCATGAAAGCGCGCGTACCGGTGCCGCCGGCGAGGCCGGTGGTCTCGGTATCGAAATGCAGCAGGTGTTCGCGCCGCGCCGTGGTGAGGCGCGCGAAGGCCAGGTCGAACTCTTCGGGCGGCTCCGGCCACGCGAAGTGCTGCTCCAGCAGGCGCAGCCCGGGGGCGATTTCCTCGCCGGGTACCTCGCGTGTCGCCGGGCGCGACGGCACGGCGCGGACCAGGCCCAGTCGATCGCGCACGCCAGCCATGCGCCGCAACGCGGCAAGGTCGACGGTGGCTGGGGCTTTGGCGGGCGCAGGTTTCGCCACCACCGGTTGCCTGACCCCGGCCTGCGCACGAAGCGCCTTCAGTCGCGCGGCAAGGTCGCTCACGCCTGCGCTCCAAGCAACTCGAGCACCTTCGCCGCCAGGGCCCTGGGCGTCGCTTCGCGGTGCTCGTCGGCGGCGAGCACGGGCCCGACGCAGGCCGGGCAGCCGGCCTTGCACTCGCAGCCCAGTACCGACGCCAGCGCGTCACGGACCAGCTCCGGTGCGCGCCGGAACAACGGCTCGCTGAGGCCGACGCCGCCGGGGAAGTTATCGTAGAGATAGACCGTGGGCAGGAAGCGGTCGAACGCATCGGGGAGCGCCAGCGAACCATCCGGTGCGCGGATCTGCCCACGGCCACCGGCATCCACCTGCGCGGACCAGCCACCATCGCCGGAGCCCACCGCTTTCTGCAGGTCACGCGCCTCGGCCATCACGGCGACGACGGCCGCCGTGTGCAGCGCGTACGCCGCGCCGAGGAAGCCATCCAGCGCATGCTGGCGCGAACGGAATACCTCATCCAGCACGGCCTGCGGCAACTGCCACCACACCGCCGTGGAATGCAGTTCCTGGTCGGGCAGGTTCACCGGGCCATAGCCGATGTTCTCGTGCGTGTAGTAACGGATCTTCTTGTAACCGGACACACGCCGTACCACGTGCACCTCGCCGTGCCGTGCACTGCCCTCCCCCGCCTTCGCCCCGTCGAAACACTCCAGTTCCTTGAGCTTGGTGTAGTCGATGGCGTCGGTGTAGTAGTCGACATGGGTGCGCGTGCAGTAGGCCTTGCGTCCCTCCCAGTCCAGCCGTTCCACCTGGTAGGGCACGCTCTGGATCATGTGGATCGCGCCCTCGTAAAGGGTCAGCGCCGCGGCGGAATAGTCCACTTCGGCGATGATCTTCTGCCGCCCTTCCGTGCGATCGACCACGACGAAATTGCCGTCGGCGACCGAACGCAGGCTGACCGCGTTGGCCGGGTAACTGTCGGCGATCCACTCCCAGCGTTCGCCCTCGCGATGCAATACCTCGGCTTCCTGCAGCACCTGCAGGTAAGGCTCGGCGTCGTTCGGACCGAACGGGTCGCCACCGATGAACGGCAGCTCGAACGCCGCGCAGCGGATATGGTCGAGCAGGATCAGCGGCTGGTCGGGCTGGATCCGGGCGTGCTCCGGCGTCGCCTCGGTGAGGAAAGCCGGATGGCGCATCAGGTATTGGTCCAGCGGTGCACTGGTCGCTACCAGCACGCCCAGCGACGGCTGCTGGCGGCGCCCGGCACGACCGAAACGCTGCCATGTCGCGGCGATAGAGCCGGGATAGCCGTTCAGCACCACGGCGTCGAGGCTGCCGATATCCACGCCCAGCTCCAGCGCCGAGGTCGACACGATGCCGTCGACGTTGCCCGCGCGCATCTCTCGCTCCACTTCGCGCCGCTCGGTCGGCAGGTAGCCGCCGCGATAGGCACGGATCCGCGGCGCCTTGCGCGTGTCGTGGTCGAACACGTCCTTGAGGTATTTGGTCAGCACCTCGACCATCAGGCGCGACTGGGCGAACACCAGTGTCTTCATCTTCGCCTTGATCGCGACGCGGGCGATCAGGTTGGTCTGCGAGCGTGCGGACGCGCGCAGGCCGAGGTCGGGGTTGACCACCGGCGGGTTCCACAACAGCACGTGCTTGTCGCCACTGGGTGCGCCGCTGCGTGCGATCGCCAGCACGTCATCTTCGATCAGCGCCTCGGCATGCTCCTGCGCGTTACCGATGGTGGCGGAACACAGCACGAACTGCGGACGCACGCCGTAAAACGCGCAGATGCGCCTGAGCCGGCGCAGCACGTTTGCGAGGTGCGAGCCGAACACGCCGCGGTAGGTGTGGATCTCGTCGATCACCACGTAGCGCAGGTTTTCGAAGAACTGCGCCCATTTGGTGTGATGCGGCAGGATGGCCTGGTGCAGCATGTCCGGGTTGCTGACCACCACGTCGCCATGCAGGCGAATCGCCTGCCGCGCGTCGCCCGGGGTGTCGCCATCGAAGGTGAAGGCCTTCACGCCGAGATCCCCTGCCCGGTTCAGCTCCAGCAGTTCGGACACCTGGTCCTGCGCCAGCGCCTTGGTCGGGAACAGGTACAGGGCCTTGGCGCCCGCCTCCAGCACGGAGGAGATCACCGGCAAGGTGTAGCAGAGCGTCTTGCCCGAGGCGGTGGGCGTGGCCACCAGCACGTTACGGCCGGCACGGGCCGCCTGCCAGGCCTCCTGCTGATGCGAGTAGAGCTTGTCGATGCCGCGCGCCGTCAGCGCGGCCGCGAGCCGGGGCGGCAGGTCGTCGGGCAGCGGGACGAAGTCGCCGGGACGGCCGAATACGGTGAACGCCGAGGCGACCCGGTCGGCGTACTTGTCCGTCAGGCGGTGGGCCAGCGTGCGGCCGTCATGGGTGGTAGCGAGGGCCGCGTCGGCCTCGTCGGTGCGTCGGGCTTGCAGGTAGGCGGCCATGGCGACTCGGACACGTGGGGGTGCCCGTTATCGCCGAGACTGATCTCAAATCCTGCGACGGCGCGTCCCGGGCCGCCTGACAGCCCGTCAGCTGGCGACTTCGGCCTCCAGTCGCCACAGGCCACGCTCGTCTTCCACCTTGATCTCGGCATCCTGCCCCGGCTGGGCGCGGATGACGGTGAGCAAGGCATGGGCGTGCCGGAGGGCTTCGTCCTGGGTGGGGAACTGGCCGACGAGGTCGTAGTTCCGGCGCACGATCCACTGGCCACGCGGCGCGGCATTGAACGGAAGGTAGAGGGTGGTGCGTGCCAAGGGAGGCGCTCCGCGACGGGAGGGCCCATCGCCCTCCATGGCCCGAACGTAGGTGTGGCCTCGTCGCGGCTCCGTTACGGCGAGGTGCCCACGGCGGTCACGCCCGGGCGAACGAACTCAGGGGGAATAGGCGTTGCGCGCGGCGGCAAGCCAGCCAGCGTGCTGGCAGCCCTTGTCCATGGCGGCGTCGACGGCGGCACGCTCGTCGAGGAACTCTTCCAGCAGCGTGATCATGACGAAATCGCGCGGGCCCGCATGCGCGTGCTCGACGATATAGGCGGCCTTCCACAAACCAGCAGGATTGCGGAGCGTACGCACCTCGACACAGTACTGGCCAACGATGCGTCGATGCATATCACGGGTCTCCCGTATGGCGACGCGGGGCGGTCACAGGGGATTTTTGCGCCTTCGCGTCGCCAATGACAAGGATTTTTTGATCGATTCAGGCCTTCGGTGCCGCCTGCGCGCCAAGGCCTATGCCGCTGGCGGGAATCGAAAACGTTTTCGTCTCGCCCTGGCCCACGGTGGCATCCACGTCCACCCGATCGCTGCTGCATGCGCCGTGCGGCATCACGCTTAACTTGCGGCTGCCCGAGGGCACGTGCAGGACCAGCTGCTGGCCGATCTCCATATCCGCCACGGCCTGGTCGTCGACATAGATCGCACTGGAGCAACCGGCGCCCCACAGGCCCTGGTCGCGGACGATGGTCAGGGTGGCGTCGCCGTCGGCGGCATCCTGGTACTTGAAGGTGGTGCTGGAGAGCACGTCGTGGATGCCGACGTGGCGGTCGTTCTGGGTGGCGCAGCCGGCGAGCAAGGCAAGGCCGGCAAAGGCAAGGTAACGCATGGCAGGTGTCTCCCTGGGGGCTTGGCACAGCATTCTTTCGCAAGCGTGCAACCCAGGTGAAGTGCCGTGACGCCGTTTCCACGCCAAGGACCCAACAATGCGCCCCCGAACCTGCCCACCACATACCTTCAAGGAAGCGCGCATGGCCAGCCGTGACTGGATCGACATCGAATCGTTCGAGGCCGTCGATGACATCGACCAGTTCGACCGCCCGGACATTCCGCGCGTTGAGGCGGTTCTCAGTGGTGCCCCCGAGCGTGAGTGGCAGCAGTTCTTCGCCGTGCGCGCCCGCGCCCTGGAACAGACCCACCCCGGCCTGCGCATGGAGATCATCGCCGACCGGCTTGGCTTCCACACCCGTGCCGCCCATGTGGAGGACACCTGCCGGCTGGTCCATGAAGCCGTCCAGGGTACCAACCGCGACTACGCCGCGCAGAAAGCGGCGGAAGAACGCCGGATCGCCGACCGCAACCAGGAAGTGCGCGACCTGATGGCCCGGGTGAAGTCGATCAACAGCGAGTGGCCGCCGGAAACACCCGTCGGCTGACCTGCGCGAAATCTGCACGAACGTGGCAGGTGGGGCTTACAATCGCGCCATGAGCCTACGTCCCGACGCCCTTGTCTTCGATCGCGCCAGCATGGTCGCCGAAACCGTGGCGATGGTGCTGGACGATGCCGGCTATGCGGCGCGGGCCACGGTGACTTATCGCGACGCCAAGCGCGCCTTCCAGAACATGCCCGACCTGTCGCTGATCGTGATCCACGCGGACACGCCCGGCGAACGTCGTGGCACGGCCCTGCTCCAGGCGGTGCTGCGCGAGCGTCCCAGGACGGCGATCGTCGTGGTCTCCAGCCGGATGCCCGAGGACCTCGAGCCGTTCCCGCTCAGCGCTGTTTTCCTTGAAAAGCCGTTCGATCGCTCGCAGCTGCTGGACGCCATCGACCGCGCCCGCGAGTCGCGCCCCCGCGGCTGAATCCAACGGTCGCTTGCCCGTCGCGCCAGCCATGCCCGGCGCGTCGTATGCTCGGGCCATGTGCGGACGCTATGCCACCTATGGACCGGCCAGCCTGTCGCGGGAAGCCCGTGACGTGCTCGAACGGCTGGAACTGGACCTCGCCAGCGAGATCAACCAGCGCGAGGATCGCTTCAACATCGCGCCGACCCAGCGCGCGCTGGTCGTCACGGGCGGCGATGGGCAGGCCGAGGTCGGGCTCAGTCGCTGGGGTCTGGTGCCCTCGTGGGCGAAGGACGTGTCGATCGGCAGCCGGATGATCAACGCCCGTCGCGAAGGCCTGGCCGAGAAGCCGGCCTTCCGCGCCGCGGTGAAGAAGCGCCGTTGCCTGGTGCCCGCGTCGGGGTACTTCGAGTGGCAGGGCGAGAAAGGCAGCAAGCAGCCCTACTTCATCAAGCCACCCGGTGGCGAGCTGATGCTGTTCGCCGGCTTGTGGGAGGCCTGGCGTGGCGTGGACGGCGAGCCGCTGCGCACGTACACGATCATCACCGGCGAGCCGGGCAAGGTCGGCGGGGATATCCACGACCGCCAGCCGGTGATCCTCGCGCCGGATGCGTGGGAAGACTGGCTGTTCGCACCGGCGGACGTGGCGTTGCCGCTACTGGAGGCGGCGACGGAACCGGAGCTGGTCTATTACCCCGTGCCGAAGGCAGTGGGGTCACCGAAGAACGACACCGAGACGCTAGTCCAGCCGCTGCTCGTGTAGGAGCGCGCCTGCGCGCGATGGGGGATGGGATATGCGTATGGACTGGTGCGATCCGCATCGATCAATGCAATCCCGATCAATGCAATCCCGATCAATGTAATCCCGATCAACGCAATCCATCATTCGCCCCATCCCAACCCGAGGGTTCGCGCACAGGTGCGCTCCTACACAGGGAGCTGGCGGTTACAGGCAGGAGATGGCTTCGTCGCGGAAGGTGCCGTCGTATTCGTTGTTCTTGGTCTTCTGCAGTTCGCGCATGACCACGAGGGCACCGGAGCCGTTGGCGGTGATCTCCAGGCGCTCGTGCTTGCCGTCGGAACCGGAGGTCACGACGCCCTTGTCGTCCTTCGCATCACCCTTGGCGTCCTTCGACAGCGCCTGCCACTTCGGCACCACGCACTGGACGTACGCCGGCACGGACTTGTCCGTCTTGCTGCTGAGCTTCGGCAAGGTGTCTTTCATGCCGCTGGTGGCGCAGCCGGCGAGGAGAAGGGTGCCGGCGATCGCAAGAACGTGTTTCATGCTGGATTCCACGGTGAGGTCCCCGGGATTCTAGCCGAGGACGCGCGCGGAGATCAGGTTCCGATGTGATTGCCGAGGTTGGCCTCGGCCTTCGCCAGCTGGTTGTTGCTGCATTTCAGGTAGCTGGACGAGCCCAGCCAGCGCTGGTCCGGATAGTAGGAGAACACCATCTGGCCGCCCTTCAGCGTATCGATCAGCTTGTGCGCGACCGCCTTGCTCACCGCCGGGCAGCCCCAGCTACGACCGATCCGGCCTGCCGCGCGCGCCATGGTCTCGCTCACATAGGCGGCGCCATGGATCACGATCGCCCGGGCCAGCGCGTTGTTGTTCACGCCCTGCTCCAGTCCGGTCATGCGCAACGAATAGCCGTTCTTTCCCATGTACGTATCGGAGGTGCGGAACAGGCCGATGCTCGACGCCAGGCTTTCCGGGGCATTGGAGAACTTCGTCGATGAAGCGTCGCCACTGTTCTTGCCGTGCGCGACCAGCTCCTGGAAGAGCAGCTTGCGGTTCACTGTATCGAACACCCACAGGCGCGGCTGCGACGAGGGCTTTGAGTAATCGATCACGGCGAGCCGACTGGACTGCGGGCCACCCTGGCTCTGCGCGCACTCCGCAGCCTGCACGGCGAGTCCGATCACCTTGGGATCGGCGGCGGGAGCCAGTCGGGCCAGCGCATCGCCGAGCGAGTCGGCGGCGTGTGCCTGGGGAAGGAGAGCAAGGGCGCCAAGGAGCGGCGCGGACGCAAGAAGCGCACGAATCGATCGGGTCATCAGGCCAGCCGGGATACATATGAGACCGGCCGATCCTAACGCGGTGATCATTTATTGACCACAAGATCGTCACATCTGTGCCATTCATATATGTGAAAGCGTGTAGCAACCACCGCGCGTTGTTCTGGAAGCAATAGGCAATGACTATGGAAAAGCGGTTGCATGGTGCGCTCGCCATGTTCCTCCTCACGACCGCCCTGCCCTTGTGCGGCAAGACGCAGACCCCGCCGTCGCCGGGTTCGGCGGCCAGCCCGCCGCCGATCGTCGCCCCAGCGCCGGGGTCATCGGCCAGCGTCGCCCTGCCGCAGCCACCACCGGCCGACGATCCCGTGGGCCAGGCGATCTTCGGTCGCATCCAGGCAATGACTCCGATCGAAGGCGGCCCGATCACCCGCAAGCACGCCGCGGTGAGCAAGGCCCTGTCGGATTTCTATACGCAACGCCATTTCGCTGCTGCCTGGTCGGATAGCCAGAACGTCGACGCGCTGTTCGCCGGGCTGGCCTCGGTCGAGGGCGACGGGCTGAATCCGCAGGATTACGGCCTCGATGCGCTGCGCGCGACCTACCAGGCTCCCGGCTTCAAGGACGCCAGTCCGGAACAACATGCCGATTTTGACTTACTGGCCACCCGGGCCTACATCACCGCGCTGGTCCAGCTCGCCCGCGGCAAGGTCGACCCGACCCGGCTCGATCCGGTCTGGAACATCGACCCGCTGGCGATCGACCCACAGCAGGGCCTGGCCATGCTCGAGACCTCGATCGACGAGCGCTCGGTCGACCAGGCCTTCGCCATGGCCCGGCCCCAGCATCCCCTTTACGCGCAACTGCGCGACGGCCTTGCCCGGCTGCGCGCGTCGGCCGCCGCCGGCGGCGAGTGGCCGCCCGTGCCCGACGGCCCGTCGCTGAAGCCAGGCATGAAAGATCCACGCGTATCCAGCCTGCGCGCGCGTCTGGTCGCGGAGGGCTACCTCGACCAGACGCTGGCCCACGGCCAGCACTACGACAACCCGGTGACCGATGCAGTGAAGCGCTTCCAGGCGGACCACGGGCTGGATACCGACGGTGCCGTCGGCGCCGACACGCTGGCCGCGATGAACGTGCCGCTCACCCAGCGCATCGGCCAGGTGCGCGCCAACCTCGAACGTGCGCGCTGGCTGTTGCATGCCTTGCCGACCACCTTCGTCGTCGTCGACGTCGCCGGATTCAAGGTCACCTTCTACCGCGACGGCAATCCCGTGTGGAAGTCGCGCGTGCAGGTGGGCAAGCCCTATCGCAGCACGCCGATCTTCCGTTCGGACATCACCTACGTCACCTTCAATCCGACCTGGACCGTGCCGCCCACGATCCTCAAGAACGACGTCCTGCCGAAGATCCGCGCCAACCCCGCTTACCTCGCCAACAACCGCATCCGCGTCCTCGACAGCGCGGGCAATACGATTCCCGCGTCGAGCGTGAACTGGTCCAACCCGCGCGGCATCACCCTTCGACAGGACGCCGGTGCGGGCAATTCGCTCGGCCAGGTGGTGATCCGCTTCCCCAACTCGTTCGCGGTCTACCTGCACGACACGCCGCACCGGGAGCTGTTCGCGAAGGCACGCCGCGATACCAGCTCGGGCTGCATCCGCGTCGAGCACCCGCTGGACCTGGTCCAACTGCTGTTCAACGACGACCAGAAGTGGAACCGCGACGCCATCGACGCGCGCATCGCCGACGGCAAGACCCAGAACGTCACCCTGCCCACGTCCGTGCCGATCCTGCTGGCGTACTGGACGGTCGACGTGGACGAAGACGGCAGGCTGTCGTTCAAGAACGACATCTACGACCGCGATAGCGGCCTGCTTGGCGCCCTGGACAAGCCGCAGGTGCTCACCGCCCCGTGACCCGAGGCGTATACTGCGCGCAATGAACGCCCCCCTCGAAGCGATCGAACTTTCCCTCCACGACCAGCTGCGCGATGACGGATTCGCCTTCGTACAGGGCGACACGATGCGCGACCTGGTCAGCCACACGGCTTCGTTGGGTGACTGGAACGCCTTCGCGGCCAGCTGGAACGCGCTGGAACCGGACACCTATCTGGCCGCCACCGGGCGCTTCCGCCGTCGCCGCCACGCCGTCTACGCCGCCGAGCGCTTCGGCCGGGTCGAGCCGCGCGGCCACCAGGCGCACTTCCAGACCCTGGCCTACAACACGCTGCAGGGCGACATCGAGCGCTGGTTCCAGCCGGTGTTCCCGGAGGTGGCCACGGGCGCCAGCATGACGGCGATCCTCGATTTCTGCCGCGATTTCTTCGGTGGCCTTTCGCCCGACGTCGCGCACTGGCACATCGAAGTGCACCAGTTCCGGATCGAGGCGACCGCGGGCGCGGCGGGGGAACCCACGCCGGAAGGCAGCCATCGCGACGGTGTCGATTACGTGCTGGTGTTGCTGGTCGACCGGGAAAACATCGCCAGTGGCACCACCACGATCCATGCCCCGGACGGTCGTGCCCTCGGCGAATTCACCCTGAAGCAGCCGTTCGATGCCGCCCTGATCCACGATCCGCGCGTGTTCCACGGCGTGACGCCGGTGACCCCGCTCGACCCCGGCAAGGCCTCGCACCGCGACGTGCTCGTCGTGACGTTCCGCGCGGGCTGAACCGTCGCGCCACGCCGATCAAGGGTGCGCTTCGTCCCACGCATCCGGCGAGCCATCCTTGCGGCCACGCCACGTGGTCAGGTCATCAACTCGCGCCACCCGAGCGGTAATCTCCCGCTTCAGCATTTTCTTCGGCTGGCATTCGCCCTGGAAACCGAGCGGGCTCTGAACGTCAATCGTGGCCGACACCAGAACCCGTATCGCCGATTCCGACACACTGACGACGTCAACCACGCCATCCCGTGCGGCTCCGTAGCAGCCGTGATTGCCAGGAAAGGAACTCGGACCCGCGCTGAAGAAAACCGCTACCCCGTTCCTTGCCACATCCAGCTTATCCCCCCGGTTGGGCTTCGACTGGAAGACAACGGTGACCTTCTCAAAGGCATCGTCATCGGATCGCCGGGGTGGCCAGTACTGTCGAGTCGCGACGACATACCCGGTGCCGCGTTCGATGCGATGACACGAAAACATGCGCTCCTTCACCGCGACATCCTGGCAAGAAGCTACGTCCACACTTGCATGATCCATCGCAAACGACTGCGCCTCGGCCCAACAGGATGGCGAAGCGAGCAGCAATGCACACGCCACGAGTTTATTTTTCACGGTCACAGCTAGCCTCCTGCCCAGAACCGGATGCAGGGGAAACTACGGGAGGGAACACGGCGACCGCAAGGGGCCCACGGTCATGCGCACTGACTTGCCACGTTGCGTCGGCAGCCCCCGCGCGCCCAGCCCGGCGCGGCGCCGGCTGAACCGTCGCGCCACGCCGCGGCGTGGTTGCCCCGCTCTGGACACGCGCTGCACCGGTGGTTCACGCCGGTTGCTGCGTACTGCGGCCTCGTCCCCACGCGGAGAGCCGCCGTGAATCCACGCGCCATCCTCACTGTCCTGCTGCTCGCCGGCGCCTCGGCTCCCCTGCTCGCCCAGGATGCGTCGAAAGTCGATAACAGCCAGATCAACCAGCGCGACCGAGCCGGCGACCACGCGACGCCGATCGACCAGCCTAACGATGCCGCCGACATCAAGGTCGCGGCCGCCGTGCGCAAGGCCATCGTCGGTGACGACAGCCTGTCGACCATGGCGCACAACGTGAAGCTCATCGCCGCCAACGGCACCGTCACCCTGCGTGGTCCGGTCAAGGATGTCGCCGAGAAGTCGCGTATCGAGCAGCTCGCCAAGGGCACGCCAGGCGTCACCACGGTCGACAACCAGCTCGATATCAAGCACTGACCCCAGCGAGGAATGCCCATGAATGCGTCCGTCTATTGCACCACCCGCACGGTCGAGCAGGCCGAACACATCGTGCTCGAACTGAAGCAGGCCGGTTTCACCAGTGACGACATCTCTGCCCTGCTGCCGGACCGTCGCGGCACCCGCGATTTCGCCCACGAGCACCACACCAAGGCGCCTGAAGGCGCGACCACCGGCGGCGTGGTCGGGCTAGGCCTCGGCGCCGGCCTGGGCTGGCTGGCCGGCATCGGTGCCCTTGCCATCCCCGGGGTCGGCCCGTTCATCGCCGCCGGCCCGATCATGGCCGCCCTCGGCGGCGCTGCCGTGGGTACCGCCACGGGCGGCATCATCGGCGCCCTGGTCGGCATGGGCATCCCGGAATTCGAGGCCAAGCGCTATGACGCCAAGGTTCGGGAGGGCAGCATCCTGATCTCGGTGCATACCGATACAGGCCACCAGCGCGATGTCGCCAGGGACGTGTTCAAGCGGAACAATGCGGACGACATTTCCTCGGGTGCGGAAGCCCGCGTCCCCTGATTCGCCCAGGGTGCCTGGCGCGTCTGGCGGTTTGGCACCCTATTTTTGAGACACATCGCAGTGGAAAAGGTCGGGATTCTCAGATTTCCCACGCCAGCTCGTGGCACACTAGAGACCACGTTTCTGCAGATTTGAGCGATGAACTCGTCCGGCAAATACGACTTCAGACAGTTCCAGGACGAACTCGCCGCACTCGAGCGCCAGCAAGCCGTCCGCCAGCCGGAGCCGGCGGCGGCAGCGCCCGTCGCGAAGCGAAAACCTGGGCGTCCAAAAACCGTGCGGGTCGATCCCCTGGCCGACGCACGCCTCGCGTTCGAAACCCTGCGCCTGCAATACGACCTGAGCGTAGCCGACGTGGTGGCGTGGTTTCCGGAAGAAGAAGGGGTGGCCTACCTGCAGTCCCTGCTGGCCCAGCCCGCCCCGAAGCGCCGCCGGCGTAAGGCGGACGAGTCGGGCGACACAGGCGCGACGCCCACCTGATCCAGGCCTGCGGCAAAACGCCCAATGCAAGCTGGCGCCTTCCGGAGTGGAATAACCGGCATGACCCACAGCACCCGCGCACCACGCATCGGATCGCTCCTCTTCGCCTATCGCGGCACGATCATGCCGGTGATCGTGTGGCGGCTCGCCTTCACCGTGCTCTTGTCGCTGGTCATCGCGGTACTCGACCTGCGCTATGGCTGGTTCGGTGGCGGCCTGAACGCAACGCCGCTCACCCTGATGGGCCTGACCCTCGCCATCTTCCTGGGGTTTCGCAACACCGTGGCCTACCAGCGCTGGTGGGAAGCGCGGAACCTCTGGGGTGAGCTGCTGATCTCGTCGCGCGACCTGGCCCGCCAGGTCCGCGCCTTCCTTCCGGGAGCGGCGGCGGAGGAACGCGCCCGCCTGATCGGCATGGTGATCGCCTTCGCCCACGCCCTGCGCCATCACCTGCGCGGCACGGACGCGACGCGCGACCTCGCGCGCTGGTTGTCACCGCGGCTAGCGGATGCAATCGCGGTTGCGCCGAACCGGCCGGCTTTCCTGCTGCATCGGTTGGGCGTGGGACTAGCCGACGCCGCCCGCGCCGGGCATGTCGATCCAATCCTGCTCGCAAGCATCGATGCCAAGGTCAGTTCGCTGTCGCATGTCCTGGGTGGGTGCGAGCGCATCCGCGGCACGCCGATCCCGTTCTCGTACATCCTGATGCTGCATCGATCGGTGTACGTCTACTGCTTCTTCCTGCCGTTCTGCCTCGTCGGCGTACTTGGCTGGTTCACGCCGGCGGTGGTGGCGATCCTCGCTTACACGTTCTTCGGCCTGGATGCGCTTGGCGACCAGATCGAAGACCCGTTCGACGTCATGCCGAACGACCTTCCGCTCGACGCCTACAGCACGACGATCCAGAACGACCTGCTCGCACTGATGGCGAACGACTGATAGCAGGAATCATTGGTAATGCGTCCTGCACATCGCAATCTCGATCGAATCGTCACGGGAGACGTAGACCAGGCGATGTTCCTCATCGATCCTGCGTGACCAGAGTCCCTGCAGGTCGCCGGATAGCGGTTTAGGTTTCCCCGCTCCGCTATCCGGTGTCCGCAGAGCATCCCTGATCAGGGTATTTACCCGTCGAATCGCTTTCCGGTCATCGATCCACGATTGGTAGTCCCTCCAGCCGCGGGGACTGAAGATCAGCTTCCTTGCCATGGATGGGTTAGTCCGCGAAATCGACAAGCGCGTGTTCAACACCCTTGCCGGCGCGGAGTTCCGCAATGCTTGCCAGCAGGTGGTCGCGGTTCGGGCCAGAAAGGAGAAAGGCCGTCTCGAGTATGCCTTCCCGAATACGTGCTTCGGAAACGGAACGGACGCGCGCAGGCATCTGAACGTGGGTTTCGCGGGGAGCAGAGAGGCTCGGGGCTGAACTGGATGCGTCCGCAACGCAGGTGCGACGGCGCATCCGATGGGATGAAGTCATGGCGTTTTCCCTCTGATTAGCCTTTAGGAGCCCGCCACCTCGTTGGCTGGCGGAGCGATGTAAAGGCTAATCGAGGTGCCGATGGGCGTCTGTCAGCAAACCGGCCGATCGTTTGCAGGCGAAACCCGACAGCGTCAGCGGCATTCCCCGACGAAGCGCGCTCAGACGAAGACGTGGCGCAGCATCCAGAACAGGCACGCCGCCAGCGCGATCGACACCGGCAGCGTCAGCACCCATGCCAGCAGCATGTTGCGCACCGTGTTCCATTGCAGCCCGGATCCGTTCGCGGTCATCGTGCCGGCGACGCCGGAAGACAACACGTGGGTCGTACTGACTGGCAGCCCGAAGCGGTCGGCGGCGCCGATGGTCAGCATCGCGACGACTTCGGCCGACGCGCCCTGCGCATAGGTCAGGTGCTGCTTGCCGATCCTCTCGCCCACGGTGCGCACGATGCGCCGCCAACCCACCATGGTGCCCCGGCCCAGTGCGATGGCAACCGCCACCTTCACCCAGGTCGGGATGAACTTCGTCGATTTGTCGAGCAGGCCGTGGTAGTTGTCCAGCACCGCCTGGTCGTCCGCCGAGAACGCTGGCTGCTTTGACTTCGCCATCAGGCGCAGCGCTTCGGAGCTGAGGTACATGTTGTTGCGCACGTTGTTGATCTCGTGCTGCGGCACGTCGGCCAGCGAGCTACGCTGCCCGACCTGGCCGGCAATCGTGCTGGTCAACGCGGTGAGCGCGGCCATCGTCTGCGGCGTGGCGTCATGGGTCTGGATGTAGTGCTCGATTTCGCTGCGCGGCGAGCCGCTCACGGTCGCACCCTGTGCGTATTTCGAC
Source organism: Bacillus sp. NP157 (assembly GCA_018889975.1). NCBI lineage: Bacteria > Bacillati > Bacillota > Bacilli > Caryophanales > Bacillaceae > Bacillus > Bacillus sp. NP157. The sequence goes on along the minus strand of CP076546.1, from coordinate 1,196,905 downwards.
AACGTCTCGCTGGCGTGGTGCGCCACCGAGACGAAGGTCTGGGTCTCGTCCGCGGTCACCGCCTTGTTCAGTGCATAGGCGCTGGGCACGGTGCCGATCAGGATGAGCATGATCAGGCCCATGCCCTTCTGGCCGTCGTTCGAGCCGTGGGCGAAGGACACGCCGGTGCAGGTCAGGATCAGCAGGCTGCGCACCCAGAACGGCGGCGGTTTGTCGCCGTGCGGTTCGGCGTAGAGCTCAGGCACCTTGACGAAGGTCTTCAGCGCGAGCAGCAGCAGGTACGCCGCGGCGAAGCCGATCAGGGGTGAAAACAGCAGGGACTTGCCGACGCTCAGCGCCTGGCTCCAGTCGACCGCCGCGTTGGCGTCGCCCGGGTTCATCATCTGGTTCATGATGCCAACGCCGATGATCGAGCCGATCAGCGTGTGCGAACTCGACGAGGGCAAACCCAGCCACCACGTGCCGAGGTTCCAGATGATCGCGGCGATGAGGAGCGCGAAGACCATCGCGAAGCCGATGCCCGAGCCCACGTTCAGCACCAGCGCGATGGGCAGCAGCTGCAGCACCGCGTAGGCCACGGCGCCACTGGAGATCAGCACGCCAATGAAGTTCCAGCTTCCCGACCAGACCACGGCGAAGGTCGCCGGCAGCGACCGCGTGTAGATCACGGTGGCGACGGCGTTCGCGGTGTCGTGGAAGCCGTTGACGAATTCGAAACCGAGGGCAATCAGCAGTGCGATGCCCAGCAATACGTATTCGAAGGTCGGCCCGGTCGGCGCGACGGTCAGGTCGTGGCCTAGCTGGGAGCCGACATAGATGGCCGCGGCGAGGAGCACGCCGCCAAAGACAACGAGGCTGACCAGGCGGGTCTGCGGGGACCCTGCGGCCTGTTCGGTCAAAACGGTGCTGTTCATCGCGTGACTCCCATCGGGACCCGCCCAGAACTAACAAGCCCGTGTGACCATCTGGTGTCAGCCCACGTGACGCCGCGGCGGCGTCCGCCGTGGTATATACGACCGGATGCCTCCGAATACCGTGAAGCCCAGCATTCCTACCGCCCTGGCCCTGTTCGCCTCGCGCGAATGCCGGACCATCGCACGCGCCCTGGCCAACACCAAGGACCGCCACGGCGGGATCCACGCGGCGCGTAAGGGCCTGCGGCGGCTGAAGAGCCTGCTGCGGCTGGGCGCGGATGTCTTCGGCGAGCCACTGGCTGACATCGAAGCGCGGATCGGCAAGCTGGCCCGCGGCCTGTCGCCCCTGCGCGACGCCCACGTCGCGGTGACCCTCGCCCATGGCCTGGCTGGGCCGCGCCCGTCGCCTGCATGGGCCGCCGCGATCAGGACGTTGGAAAATAGACGCGACGGCCGCCTGGTCGAGGCCCTGCACAAGGATCCGCGGTTCCTCAAGCGCAGGCATGAGGTGCGCGACATCGGCGACCTCATCGAAAAGCTGCCGTGGCGGTCGGTCAAGCGCGGGCTGCTGGAAGAGGTGCTGAAGGCCGGCCATCGCCGCGTCGAGCGCGCTGGCAAGCGCGTGCGCAAGGATGCCGCGCCGGCCAGCCTGCACCGTTGGCGTCGGCGTGCCCGGAGGCTGCGAATGCAGTTGCAGTACTGGCGCCGGGTCCTGCGTGCCGCCGGCAAGCCGGCGCCGCATCACGCGAAGCAGGACAAGGCCGCTACCCGTGCCATGGCGAAGCTGTCCGACGCCCTTGGTGCGAAACAGGACCTGCGCTCGCTGCGCTCGCACCTCAGGGCCCTGCGCGAACCCGCCTTGACGGCGCCGCTGGTCGAACAGGTCGGCGTGGCGCTCAAGCAGTACCGCAAGGTCGCCTGAAGCCTATCCAGAATATCCCCCACCGGAGTCGCCCCATGCTGCGTGCGTGTTCGAAGGCCCTAGCCCTCGCCTGCCTCATCGCCCTCCCCGTCCACGCGGCCGACTCGCCGAACACGCTTTCGGATGCCGAGCGCGGCCAGGGCTACAAGCTGCTTTTCGACGGCAAGAGCCTCGCCGGCTGGCACTCCTTCCAGCAGAAAGGCACGGGCAAGGACTGGAGCGTCGCCGACGGCGCCATCCGCCTGGACCGCGACCTGAAGGCACCGGATGCGGATTTCGCCGACCTCGTCACCGATGGCGAATACGAGAACTTCGACCTGAAGCTCGAGTGGAAGATGACCGCCTGCGCCGACGCCGGCATCATGTTCAACGTCAGCGAAGCGCCGAAGTATCGCAATACCTGGGAAACCGGCCCGGAACTGCAGGTCGCCGACCTGGTCTGCACCAAGCCCGACAGCTACACGCTCTACGAGCGCTCGGGCGACCTGTTCGACCTGATCTCGTCGGACATCGAAAGCGTTCGCGAGCACGGCAACTGGAACCAGGTCGAGATCATCGTCGACCACGGCCACGTGCAGTTCTTCCAGAACGGACACAAGACGGTCGACACGACGCTCTGGACGCCCGAATGGAATGCGCTGGTGGCGAAGACCAAGTTCGCGAAGATGCCCGGCTTCGCGAAGTTCCAGCGTGGCCACATCTCCCTGCAGGGCGGCGAGGACAAGGGCACGCCGCCGATCCAGATCTGGTTCCGCAGCATCCGGATCAAACAGCTAGGCTGACTACTGACCACGTTGTCACTACGGGACAAGGACGTCCTGGTCCACCGATTCCGTGCTCTCGCGGTGCAACACCGCGATCGACGCCGCTGTCGCGACAGGTAATCGATTTCACGCGGCAAATCGCGCTGCGCCGCGCCATTGCCGGCATGCCAGCGGTTCACGAACCCTGTCACAAAACCAGCATCTTCGAATAGACAACGTTGTCATCCGGGACTAAACCGGACAAATCCGGCCGTCAGCAAAACCGTGCGTCAGTGCCACGGGGGCAGGCGAGGCAGGCGCCGGCAACAGGGGAAAACCACCTTCGGCAACACCATCTGGAACGGAGATTCATCATGCACGCAAGCGCAGGTGTTCGGTCTCGTTTTCTGCTCGGAAGCTGTACTGGCACGCTCGGCGTCGCCATCGCCCTGGCCCTTTCCGCCGCCGTGCCCATGCGTGCCGCGCATGCCGCCACGGCCTGTGCCGCCGCATGGGGTGCGGGCACGGTCTACACCGGCGGCAACGTCGCCAGCGAGAACGGTGTGAACTACGTCGCCAACTGGTGGACCCAGGGCAACGACCCCGCCACCAGCAGCGGCGCCGCCGGTAGCGGCCAGCCGTGGACCTCGCAGGGTGCCTGCAGTGGCGGCGGCAGCACGCCACCGACCGATCCGCCGCCGACGGATCCCCCGCCGACCAATCCGCCGCCCGGCGCCGGCACCGTGTTCTTCAGCCCCTACAAGGACATCACGATCAACCTCGACTGGAACACCAACATCATGTCGACGCTGGTCACCGGCACGCGCATCCCGGTGGTGGGCTCCGGCAGCCTGGTCTCCACCCAGGTACCGAACCTCGGTGCGATCACCCTCGCCTTCGCCAGCGGCGAATGCGGCTCGGAGAACTGGGGCGGCGTGCCGGGCCAGGCCTTCGCCGACGCCAACATCGCCCGGCTGAACTCGGCCGGCATCAACTACGTCGTGTCCACCGGTGGGCAGGCGGGCGTGTTCAGCTGTGGCAGCGCCACCGGCATGGCGCAGTTCGTCGCGCGCTACAACAGTGCGCACCTGGTCGGCATCGACTTCGACATCGAAGGAGGCCAGACGCCCGCGCAGCTGTCGTCGCTGGTCAGCCAGGCCGTGTACGCGCAGAGCATCTACCCGAACCTGCGCTTCTCGTTCACCCTGGCGACGCTCGCGGCATCCGATGGCAGCTTCGGTGGTTTGAACGGCACCGGTGACACCGTGGTCAAGGCGGTGAAGGCCTCGGGCCTGAAGAACTACACCATCAACCTGATGGCGATGGACTACGGCGCGGCCGGTAGCGGCGTGTGCGTGGTGAAGAATGGTGCATGCGACATGGGCCAGTCCGCCGTGCAGTCGGTGATCAACCTGCAGCACACGTACGGCATCCCGGCGAGCCAGATCGAAGTCACGCCGATGATCGGCGTCAACGACGTGTCCAGCGAAGTGTTCACCACGGCCGACATCGACACGGTGACCAACTACGCGGCGACCAACAAGCTGGCCGGCGTGCACTTCTGGTCGCTTGACCGCGATACGCCCTGCTCGCAATCCACCGCCTCGCCCACCTGCAACTCACAGCCTTCGACCACGGCGTTGCAGTACACCAAGCGCTTCCTCAGCAACCTCGGAAGGTAACGCCACCGTGTAGGAGCGCGCCTGCGCGCGATGTTTTTTCGTGACCGGTGCGGCGTCGTTTTTTTAGGACGATCGTCGTTTTTTAAAACAATCGCCTTCCATGGATTGATCGCCGTTTACGATTTCATCGCCCTGTCAGTTTTCGCGCGCAGGCGCGCTCCTACATTAAACGAGCTTTTCGCGGCGGTGGTCTTCGTCCATCCAGCCGACGCGGCGTTGCATCGCCCATTCCACTTCGCGGGCGGCTTCGTTGTCGATGTGTTTCCCGCGCAGCATGGCGAGCACTTCGCGATCGTCGATGCCGAGGATGGAGGCGCGGGTGACCGAGCCGGTGATGCCCTCGGCGGTAAGCTCGTCGAGCACCGTGCGAAGGTTGGCGCGTCGATTCAATTGGATCGTATCCATGCACGGTACCGCTGGCGGGAAAAGCCAGGGTGCTGGCTCGGGATGCGGCGCCGAGGTTAAGGAACGCCGTGTTCCGTGTCTTACGTATTCCTACCTAGCGCGGTGAAGTCGTGCAAGGGATGGCACGCTGTTTGCCGTAGGATGGCCGCCAACGCAGACGTTCGAAGGGGTCGAACATGTTGTCGGAGGACGAACTGGCCTTGCTCGAGGCCATCCGCGAGACGGGCAGCCTGTCGCGTGCCGCGGCCCGGCTGGGCAAGGCACCCTCGACCTTGTCGCACGCCGCGCGGCAGCTGGAAGACCGGTTCGACGCCCTGCTTTTCGATCGCCGCCGTTACCGCCTGCAACTCACGCCTGCCGGCCAGTTGCTCGCCAATGAAGCCGCGCGACTGATGCAGGACGTGTCGCGGCTGGCCCAACGCGTCAAGCAGGTCGCTGGCGGATGGGAAGACCGGCTCGCCATCGTCACCGACGAGCTGCTCGAGTTCGACCTGCTGTTCCCCTCGATCCGCGCGTTCGACGCACTGGGCTCGGGGGTACGCCTGCGTTTTACGCATGAAGTGCTGGGCGGCACCTGGGAAGCCTTGCGCGACGGCCGTGCCGACCTCGTCGTCGGCGCCACCAACGAGCCGCCCGCCATCCCGAAGCTGCGCTGGCACGAGCTCGGCGTCATGGAATGGGCGTTCGCCGTCTCGCCGCGCCATCCGCTGGGCAAGGCGAAGGAACCACTGGACGCCGATGCGGTGGCCAGGCACCGTGCGATCGTCGTGGCGGATTCATCGCGTGGCAGCACGCGCGGCTACGGCACGCTGGGCGGTCAGCCGACGCTGGCGGTGCCGAGCATGCGTGCCAAGATCCTCGCCCAACGCGACGGCCTGGGCGTCGGGTGGGTGCCCCGCCAGCGGGCGAAGGCATTGCTCGATAGCGGTGAGCTGGTCGAGAAGCGGATGGCCGATCCGCGCGAGCCGAATACCCTGTACGTGGCCTGGCGCGGCGATACCGAAGGCCGTGCACTGGCCTGGTGGATCGAACAGTTCCGCCAGCCACGGCTGGCCAAGCGCCTGATCCACGGCCTGCCGGTCGCCTGACGCCGCCTTTAACGCACGGCGTTACGCGGCATCCGTACGACGAATTCCACGCCATCGGCGACGTTCGCCGCGGTGACGCTGCCGCCGTGGGCGCGGACGAACTGATCGACGATGTACAAACCCAGGCCCAGCCCGCGGCTCTGGTGGAAGTTGCCCTTGAACGGTTCGAAGATGCGCTGGACGAGGTTGGGCGGAAGCGCGCCCGCATTACGCAGGACGATCGACAGCGACGCGGCATCGGTGCCGTCCACGCTCAGTTCGATCGGCGCGCTGCCGAGGGCGTACTGCACCGCGTTGCCGAGCAGGTTGGAGACCACCTGGCCTACGCGGGTCGAGTCGAAGTAACCCAGCGTGTTGCCCGTCACGTGGAGATCGATCGAACGGGTGGGATGGGCCTGGCGGATTTCTTCGGTGGTCGCCTGGGCCAGTGCGCCCAGGTCGTGGTTGGCCAGGTCGAGCACGACCACGCCCGAACGGATCCGCGAAAAATCCAGCAACTGGTCGATCATCCGCGCCATGCGCCGGGCGCTGGATTCCACATGGTGCGCGGTACGCGCCAGCGGGCCGTCACCCACCTCCTCGCGGATGCGATCGGCACACAGCGTGATCGCCGACAGCGGCGTGCGCAGGTCGTGGGTGAGCACGGCGATCATTGCTTCGTTGAGCTGCAGCGCGCGCTCCAGCCGGGCGTTCTGCGCCTTCAGCTGCTGCCGCTGCTGATAGAGCTCGACGAACACGTCCACCTTGCCCTGGATCACCCGCGGGTCGATCGGCTTGTGCAGGAAGTCCACCGCACCGGTTTCGTAGCCCTTGAACGAACGGGCCGGATCGTTCGGCGATGCGGTCAGGAAGATGATCGGCACGTCGCGCGTGCGCTGCGAACCGCGCATCAGCTCGGCCAGTACGAAGCCGTCCATCTCCGGCATCTGCACGTCGAGCAGGGCCAGCGCCACGTCCTGCACCAGCAACAGTTCCAGCGCTTCGGGCCCCGAGGAGGCCTTGAGGATGCGGATGTCGTCGCGAGAGAGCAGCGCCTCCATCGCGATCAGGTTCTGCGGCACGTCATCCACGATCAGGATGTTCGCCAGCTCGCGCTGCGCCACCGGTTCGTCCGGGAGGGTCATCGACAGGTTCATCAACGGAGTTCTCCAAGGCGGCGGCAGAGCTCGCCAAGGGTAGCAATGGCATCGGCACCGGCATGCGCAATCGCGGATGCCGGCATGGTGGGCGCAACGGCTTCGTCCGGGTCCTGGACCCAGGCGATGCCGCCTTCGCGGCGTACGGCTGCCAGCCCCGCGCTACCGTCGCTGCTCGCGCCGGTGAGGAGGATGGCAAGCAGGCCGTCGCCAAAGACCTCGGCGGCGGATTCAAACAGGGGGTCGATCGCAGGCCGTGAGTACAGCACGGCTTCGTCGCGCGACAACGCCACGGTCTCCCGATCCTCGACCAGCAGGTGGTAGTCCGGCGGTGCGAACAGCACCACGCCCGGGCACAGCGGTTGCTTGTCCTGGGCCTCCGCCACCGGCAGCGCGCAGGTGTCGTCCAGCAGCGCGGCAAGGCCACTGGGACGGTCACGCGGGATGTGTTGCACGACCAGCACCGGCGCGCCGAAACCGACCGGCAGGCAGGCGAGCAACTCGCGCAGGGCGTGCACGCCCCCGGCGGAAGCACCGATCACCACGGCCTGGGGCCAGCTCGCGCTCATCCGCCCACCTTGCGATACAGCCGCTGCTGCGGTGCGGTCGCTTCGAAATCGCCCGCGTGCGCGCCAAATTGCAGCGATTCCTTCGCACCGAGGCCAAGGAAGCCGCGGCGGACCAGCGAATCGTGGAACAGGCCCACGGCACGGTCCTGCAGGTCACGGTTGAAATAGATCAGCACGTTGCGGCACGAAACCAGGTGCACCTCGGAGAACACCGCATCAGTGGCGAGGCTGTGGTCGGCGAACACCACCTGGCGGCGCAGGCGGCGGTCGAACACGGCGCCGCCGTAGCCGGTGGTGAAGTAGTCCGAGAGCGAGCGATGGCCGCCGGCCGCCTGGTAGTTGCGGCTGAACGTCGCCATCCGGTCCAGCGCGTAGACGCCGCTTTCCGCTGCTTCCAGCGCACGCGGATTGATGTCGGTGGCGTAGATCACCGTGCGTTCGAGCAGGCCTTCTTCTTCGAGCAGGATTGCCATCGACCACACTTCTTCGCCGGTGCTGCAACCGGCGACCCAGACCTTGATCGATGGATAGGTCTTCAGCACCGGCACGGCATGCTCGCGCAGCGCGGCGAAATAGGACGGGTCGCGGAACATCTCCGAGACCTGCACCGTGAAGTACTGCATGGCCTCGGCGAAAAAGGCCGGCTCGTGGATCACCCGATGCTGCAGGTCGCTCAGGCGCTCAAGGCCGTAACGCGACATGGCATGGCGCATGCGCCGGCGCAGCGAGCTCACCGCGTAATGGCGGAAGTCGTAGTGGTAGCGCAGGTAGACCGCTTCCAGCAGTACCTTTAGCTCCAAGTCGAACAGGTCCGATTCGGCTGACATCATCGCCTCGAGCACCACACGCGACACAGCGACACCAGCTTGTCGATGTCGATCGGCTTGGCGATGTAATCGTTGGCCCCGGCTTCGATGCAGCGCTCACGGTCGTCCGCCATCGCCTTGGCGGTCAGAGCGATGATCGGCAGGTCCGTCCAGCGGCGGTCGGCGCGGATGTGGCGCATCGCGGCCAGCCCATCCATCTCCGGCATCATGATGTCCATCAGCACCAGGTCCACTTCGGTGGCTTCCAGCCGTTCGATCGCTTCGCGTCCATTGCGCGCGATCTCCAGGCGCAGGCCGAGCGGTTCCAGCACGCTGGTCAGCGCGAAGATGTTGCGCACGTCGTCCTCGGCGAGCAGCACGGTACGCCCGTCGAGCATCGCGTCGCGCTTGCGTGCCTCGCGCAAGAGGCGCTGCTGGTCGGAAGGCAGCGAAGCCTCGACGCTGTGCAGGAACAGGGTCACTTCGTCGAGCAGGCGCTCCGGGGAACGCGCCCCCTTGATGATGATGCTCTTGGAATAACGGCGCAGCTGCTGCTCTTCCTCGCGGGTGAGCGAGCGGCCGGTGTAGACGATCACCGGCGGGAACGCGAACGCTTCGCTGGCCGCCATGTGCGCAAGCAGGTCGTAGCCGCTGCCATCGGGCAGCACCAGGTCCATCACCAGGCAGTCGAAGGTCGCCGTGGCCAGCTGGTCGAGCGCGTCGCGGATGCTGCCCACGGCCACGATCTCGAGCTGGTCGCGCGACAGCAGCAGGGTGAGGTTGTCGCGCAGGGAGGCGTCGTCCTCGACGATCAGCAGGCGGCGCATGCTGCGCTGGTGGCGATCTTCCAGCTGGGCGATGGCGTCGACCAGGTGTTCGCGTGTGGCCGGCTTCAGCAGGTGGCCGATCGCACCGAGTTCCATGGCGACCTGTGCGTGTTCCGTCGCCGAGACCACGTGCACGGGGATGTGCCGCGTCGCCGGGTTGCGCTTGAGCCGTTCCAGCACGCTGAGGCCCGAGACATCGGGCAGGCCGAGGTCAAGCAGCACGCCGCTGGGCGAATGCGTGGCCGCGAGGCTGAGCGCTTCGTCCGCGGTGCCCGCCACGATGCAGTCGAAATCGAGGTCGTGGGCCAGGTCGACCAGCGCGCGGGCGAACACCACGTCGTCTTCCACGGCCAGGATCAGGCGGCCGGGGCGCTGCCGTGACGTGCGGTCGTCGGGCACGCTGGGGACGCTGGCCGGCGACGGCGACGGCGCCGACGGGGCGGCTGCGGCTGGCGCGCTGCGTGGCGGCGCCATGAAGGAAGCGACCTGTGCCGGTGCGGCGGCCGGCGGCTCGCTCGCATGGGCGCTTCCGTCGACCGGCAACTCCAGGGTGAAGGTGCTGCCCTGCCCCGGTTCGCTGGCGACGGTGATGTCGCCACCCATGCGCCGGGCAAGGTCGCGCGAGATCGACAGCCCAAGGCCTGAACCGCCGAATTTGCGGCTGGTGCTGCCGTCGGCCTGGCGGAACGCCTCGAAGATCACGTCCTTCTGCGCCGCATCGATGCCGATGCCGGTGTCGGACACGGTGAAGCGGACGCGCTGGCCCGGCGCGGCTTCCACGCGCAAGGCGACTTCGCCGCGTTCGGTGAACTTCACCGCGTTGGCAACCAGGTTCTTCAACACCTGGCGCAGCCGCTGTTCGTCGCCGTTGAGCTGCACCGGCGCGCCGGGCGCGGTCTCAAGACGCAACGACAGGCCCTTCTGCCCCGCCAGCGGATCGAAGGTCTCGCGCAGGCGGGCGAGTACGCCATCCACGGACAACGGCTCGGCAACGATCTCGACGTGCCCGGCTTCGATCCGCGACAGGTCGAGGATGTCGTTGATCAGCGTGAGCAGGTCGTTGTTGGAGGCATGGATGGCACCCGCATAGCGAACCTGTTCGTCGCTGAGGTTGCCGTCCTTGTTGTCGACCAGCAGCTTGGCCAGGATAAGCGAGCTGTTCAGCGGCGTGCGCAGCTCATGCGACATGTTGGCGACGAATTCGGACTTGTAGCGGCTGGTGGCTTCCAGCGAACGCGCATTGCGGGCGAGGTCGGCCTGGGCGCCGACCAGGGTCGCGCGCTGGCGCTCGAGTTCGTGCGTGCGCTCTTCCAGCTGCACGTTGGTCTGTTCCAGCTCGGCCTGCTGGGCCTCGAGCGAGGCGTGCGAAAGCTGCAGGTTACGGGTCTGCTCTTCGAGCTCTTCGTTGGAGACGCGCAGCTCTTCCTGCTGGGTCTGCAATTCCTCGCCCTGGCGCTGGGTCTCTTCGAGCAGCTCGTCCTGGCGCTGGCGCAGCGAAGCCGTACGCAGCGCGACGCCGATGGTTTCACCGGTACGTTCGAGCAGCTCGAGCACGGCATCATGGATCGGCGTGTCGCCACTGCGACCCAGTTCGATGACGCCGACCGGCCGGCCCGCCGCCGTCACCGGGACGAAGAACGCCTCGGCGGCCGGCGTGCGGCCCATCGACGAGGCGACGACGAGATGATGGCCGGTCAGGCCGCCCACGCGCCGCACGTTGCCATCGGCCATGCTGTCGCCGAGCAGGCCACCCTTGCGCGGCAGTGAGAGCGGCTGATCGTCCGGCAGGCCGACGCCGCCGCTCAGTATCAGCCGGTCGCCCTGCACGCGGTACAGCGCGCCGACCTGGGCGTCGAGCCGGGCGCACAGCGCGCGCACCGCATGGGCACCGACTTCGTCCGGGCTCTGCTCACCGCGCAGGGCGTGCGCCACCGCGTTATGGCCCTCTTGTAGCCACAGCATCCGCTCGGCCGCATGGCGGGCGCGCAGGGCCTGGCTCACCACCACGGCGATGATCCACAGCGACGCAACGCCCATTGCGCGATTGGGTAGCGCGAAACCCGCGGCTGCCGATGGCGGCGACAGCTTGAAGCCGATCACGACCAGGACCGAGGCGACCAGCGCGACGATCAGTGGGATATCGCGGCGTGACTGGAACAGGGTGAGCCCGACGGCTAGGAAGTAGAAACACCACACCGAGTAGCCGAGCGGGGTCACGACATCGATGCCGAGCGTCGCGGCAAGGATGACGACGACCGCGGTCCAGATGCTGCGATCGCGGGCTAACTGCTTCTGGCTCATCGGAAAACGGCATCCCCTGTGGATCAACGCCAGGCCCGTCGGCCGGGCACAACCGGAGAAAGGTGCCCATCGCGGTGTAAAACAGATGTGATGACGCCGCCGCCCTCGAATCGCCCGAACTGCGCCACGGGCAGGCTAGCGACCTGCCGATAAGCTGCGTCGACCTTTTCGCCGGACTTCTCCATGTTCATCCAGCTGCTCCGCGGCACCGCGCTTGCCCTCGTCGCCTCAACCGCCCTGGCCGCCGCGCCGCCGCCGGCACCGGCGTCCCTGCAAAATGGTCTCCAGGCCATCGCCAACAAGGCGAGCCCGGGCACGATGGGCATCATGGTGCTGGACCTGAAGACGCACGCGACTACCCGCGTCAACGCCGATCGCCCCTACCTGATGATGAGCGTGTTCAAGGCGCCGATCGCCGCGGCCGTGCTTGCGAGGGTCGACGCGGGAACCCTCGCGCTCGATCGGAAGGTCCGGCTGGTTCCCGCCGACATTGTCGACGGTTCGGCCGTGCCATCAGTCGGCGCGCAGCTGAAGGCAGGTCCGCGCGACTACAGCGTGGACGAACTGCTCCATGCCGCGGTGACGCAGAGCGACAACACGGCGGTGGACGCCCTGCTCCGCCTGCTCGGCGGCGGCGCCGAAGCTACCCGGTACCTCACCGGCAAAGGCGTACGCGGCATGCGCATCGACATGGGCGAACGCGACCTGGCCACCCAGTTCACCGAGAAGAGCGTCGCGGCGGTGCTCGCCAGCCACGTCAACAGCACGACGCCCGATGGCGCGGTGGACTTCCTGCGCATGCTGCAGGAAGGCAAGCTGCTCTCGCCGGCCTCCACCACGAAGCTGCTGGGCATGATGACCGCGCAGGTGATTCCCAACCGCATCCGCGCCGGCCTGCCCACCGGCTTCCAGCTGGCCGACAAGACCGGCACCAGCGGCAGTCGCGATGGCCGCATGGCGGCATTCAACGACATCGGCATCGTCACGGCGCCGAATGGCGACAAGCGCGTGGTCGTGGTTTTCCTCGCCGACGCACCGGCCACGCCCGAACAGGCGACGGCCTGGTTCGCCGAGGTCGGTGGCCTCGTCGCCGCCGACATGCAGAAGTAATCGCTTAGAAGCAATCGCTTAGCGGAACACCGGCCCCTGGCACAGGCACTCGCCATCGTCACTGGCGTGGCCAAGCAGGGCGTCCAGCAGCTCGGCCGTCGGCGTCCACTCGCCGATGGCCGGATGGATCAGCATCGCCTTGCGTGCACCCAGCCTCGAACCGTCGAGCACCGAGGCGATCGCCGCGCGCTCGTAAGCCTTCACCGAGCGGACCAGGCCGGCGACCGGGTCGGGCAGCGCAGCCAGTTGGCGCGGCTCGATCCGGTCCAGCGAGACGTCGCACAGGGTTTCCACCACGTCGGCATCCGGCACGTCGGGAATCGCGCCACGATTGCGGGTATTGACGACGATCGGTGCCGGCTTCGCGCCGGTCAGCGCGCTCATCACGTCGATCGCGATGCGGTGGTATCCCGTGGCCACCCGGAACGGATCGCCGTCGAGGCTCACGCCCTGGTCGAACGCCGAACCACCTTCGGCTTCGAGTTTCATATAAGAGCCGGAGCGCTGGTTGAGGTAAGCCGCGTAGATATCGACCGCCTCGTCGCCATGCCCCGCGGCCAGCCGCGCGCTCAGCGACGCGAACAGATCCTCGTTGAGCCGGGCGATTTCCGCGCCACGGCTGCCACCCTGGCGGCGCTGGTTGAGCAGCGCACGGCGCCGCTCGTAGTAGAAGAACAGGTACTCGGTGGGGATCATCCGCAGCGTGCGGATCATGTCGGTGTCGAACAGCGGCGCGAGATACAGGCTGCGCAGCAGCTCGTCGTTGTCCAGCAGCGTGTCGATCACGTCCGTGCCACGCACGCGCACGCCACGCACCCAGCCCAGGTGGTTGAGGCCGACGTAGTCGCACTCGACGTCTTCGAACGGCTCGCCGAGCGCGCGCGCGATGTTGTGGAACAGCTCCGTCGGTGTATCGCAGATACCGACGATCTTCGCCTTGCTGTGGTCGTTCACCGCCTGGGTAATCAGCCCCGCCGGATTGGTGAAGTTCACCAGCCACGCATCGGGCGACAGGCGTTCGACCAGCCGCGCCTGCTCGATCGCCACCGGGATCGTGCGCAAGCCCATGGCCACGCCGGCGGGCCCCGTGGTTTCCTGGCCCGGGTAGCCGTGCTCGATGGTCACGCGCTCGTCTGCCGCACGGCCAGTGATGCCACCGATGCGGATGCTGTTCATGACGAAGTCCGCGCCCTCGATCGTCTCTTCGATCGAGCTGGCCCCACGCAGTTGCAGCGCACCGCCGAAGCGCCGGACGATGGCGTTGCCCAGCGCGACCATGATCCGCAGGCGCTCGGGGTCCGGGTCGTACAGCACCATCTCGGAGGCACCAAGCGCCTCGGCGGCCTCGTTGACGCCGAACACCACCAGGGGCGAACGCACGCCACCGCCGCCAACCAAAGCGATCTTACGATCGGTACGTCTGTTCACGAAGGGTCCTTAACTGGGGGGAATGGGGCAGCGCCGCGAGGGCGCCGGCGGCCGTGCTGCACAGCGCACCGCAGATGCAGGCGCGCTCGAGCGCACGGCCAGGGGGTTCGTTGTCCAGCCAGCCATCGATGAGGCCGGCATTGAAGGCGTCGCCGGCGCCGGTGGTATCGACCACCTCGATCCGCGGCGGTGGCACGCTCGCCAGCGTGCCCTCGGCGGCCACCAGCGCGCCCTGCGCGCCCTGCTTGAGCACGGCACGGGGCAGCCCGTTATCGAGCGCCCATGCGATGTAGGCCTCGGGCGACGCGTCGCCGCACAGCAGCGCGGCCTCGGCCGCGTTCGGCAGGAACAGGTCGATCTCGCGGATCGTCGCCACGTTGGCGGGATCGCGCAGCCAGCCAGGCGAATGGCCGACGTCGAGCGAGATGCTGCAGCCGCTTGCGCGGAGCACCGGCAGGATCGCCTCGGCCAGTTCGCGCGACAACGGCATCGCGAAATGCACATGGCGTGCCGCGGCGAGGTCGGCGATCACTGCGGGCACGCCGAGTAGTTCCGCCAGGCCGCGGTTCGCGCCCGGGTAGGTGAAGAACGTACGGTCATCGCGCATCGATACGCTGACCGTGATTCCCGTGCCGTCACCCTCCAGGCGGATCCCGCCCATGCCGACGCCGAACTCACCGAGCCGGTGTTCGAACCAGTCGAAGTCGGCGTCGCCGATCAGGCCGACCAGGCGCACGCGCCGGCCCAGCCGAGATAGCCCGCATGCGGTGTTGACGCTGCCGCCACCGAGCTCGCGTACGTAGCCGTCCGCCACGACTTCTTCGCCTGGCCGTGGCCAGTGCGGGAAGCCGGTGAACACGTGGTCGGCGAAGATTTCCCCGACGACCGCGACGTCCCAGGGTTTCATCGGGGAAACGGCCACGTACGAGTACTCCGCGCTTGCCACAGGAAAAGAAGGCTACCGACCGCGATAGCGACGATGGCCGTGACGAAGGTCGACACGCCACCGGTGGCGACCAGGTAGAGCCAGCCCACCACGCTGACCACGATCGGCAGCGGGTACAGCGGCATGCGGAACACGTCGGCCGACACCTTGCGCCGGCGCAGCGCCACCACGGCGAAGCACTGGGCGATGTACTGGAACAGGATCTGCACCACCATCAGCATGCTGATCAGTCGCTCCAGCGACAGGAAACACGCTAGCGCGGACGTCACGCCGACGAACAACAGCGACACCGTGGGGAACCCCCCGCGCGGATGCAGGCGGGCAAACGGCCGGAAGAACTGGCCATCGGCCGCAGCCGCGTAAGGCACGCGTGAGTAACCCAGCAGCACTACCAGCGCCGAACCCCAGCTCGCGACGAGGATCAGGACGACGGCCAGCGTGCCACCCCAGTGGCCATGCACGGCCTGCATCAGGTCGGCGACGACCGCCGTGGAATGCGCCGCGGTTTCCCACGGCAGCACGCCGAGGATGCTGACGTTGAGGCCAAGGT
The DNA here is from genome assembly GCA_018889975.1 of Bacillus sp. NP157. NCBI lineage: Bacteria > Bacillati > Bacillota > Bacilli > Caryophanales > Bacillaceae > Bacillus > Bacillus sp. NP157. The sequence continues at coordinate 1,181,478 of CP076546.1, read as the reverse complement.
AAAGCACCGCGACCAGCGGGATCGACACCAGCACGGCCATGGGAATGGTCCGGCGCGGCTGTTTCACTTCACCGCCGAGCATGCACACGTTGTTGTAGCCGCCGTAATCGTAGACGGCGATCAGCGCCGCGGCACCGAGGCCCAGCCAGAAGCCCTTGCCCGAGGGGACCGGTGCGTCCATGAAATGGCGTGCCGTTGCCATGTCGAAATGGGTGATCCCGGTGACGATCACCCATGCGCAAGCCGCGACGACGGCGACCGTCACCACCACCGACAGTCGCTGGATATCGCCGACCTTGCGATAGAGGATCGCCGTGTTCAGCAGGCAAAGGCCCGCCGCGACCAACACGTGGCCTGCATCGCCCAGCGCAGGAAAAAGGTATCCCGCGTACTGCGCGAAGCCCACCGCCGCCGAACCGATCGACAGGGGCGCCGTCAGCAAGGTCTGCCACAGGTAAAGGAAACCGAACAGGCGACCCGCACGCTCGCGACCGTAGGCTTCGCGAAGGTAATGGTAGGGACCGCCCGACTCCGGCACCGTCGAACCGAGCTCGGCCCAGACCAGGCCATCGCAGGCGCACAGCAGCGCGCCGGCGATCCAGCCCAGCAACACCGCCGGGCCCGCCAGCGCGGACAACGCCAGCGGGATCGTCACGAACGGGCCGATCCCGATCATGTTCAGCACGTTGGCCGACAGGCCGCCCCAGAAGCCGATGGCTCGTGGGGGCAGCCCGTTGGCGACCTGCGGCGTGGCTAGGGAATCCCGGCGATGCATGCTCAGAACGAGTACTTCACGGTGACCAGCGCGGTGCGGCCTGCATCGACGATATCCGAATTCACCAGGCTGTACTGGCCGATGTGCGACCAGTACTGGTACTGCTTCGTCAGGTTGCTGATCTGCAGGTCGAACTGCAGGCCGTTGGCCATCTGGTAACCGGCGTGCAGGTCGACCCGGCGGATCGGCCGCAGCCAGAGGTCATCCCATGGGTTGCCCTGGTTGAGGAAGTCGTAGGTGGAGATATACGAGCCGGTGTAGTGGTAGCTGAGGTTCACCGAGAAGCCGTACTTCTCGTAGAAGATCTCGGCATTGGCCATGCTTCGCGGGGCCTGTTGCAGGCGCTCGTTCTCGAAACCGTCGCGACCGAGGTCCACGCGCGAATTCTGCCGGGTGGCATTGACGCTGAAGCCCAGGCCGTTCCACGCCCCCGGCAGGTCCTCGAACTTCTGCCGCACGGTAGCTTCCAGGCCATAGACGCGGCCGTCGCCGCCATTGGTCGGCGTCTTGGTCAGCACGGTGCCCACGCCCGAGGTATTCGGGTTGGCCTGGCCGCCGCCGCTGTCGTAAATGTAATCGCGCAGCTTCTTGTAGTAGCTGGTCAGCGAGACGAAGCCGCCGTGGTCGGTGGTCCACTCCGCGCCGAGGTCGACGTTGGTCGCCTTGATCGGGTCGAGGTCGGGGTTGCCACGCGTGATCGTCGTGACACCGTTGGACACGCTGATCTGCGAGCCGCCACCGAGCTGGACGAAGGCCGGCCGGGTGTAGCTCTGCCAGATCGAGCCGCGGAACACGACGTTGCCGCCCGGACGATAGTTGATGAACAGGCTGCCGAGCGGTTCGTTGTAGATCGTGCGGTTGTTCGAGAAGTAGCCCGGCAGTTCGTTGCCGTCGGCATCCTGCGGCGTTGTCCAGAACGTGTTGTGGATCGAGGTATGCTCGAAGCGCACGCCGGGGATGATTTCCAACGGGCCTTCCTGGATCGTCGCCATCGCATAGGCCGCGGAAACCGCCTCGGTGCCACGCATGGTGTCGCAATTGAAGTTGTTGTAGTCGAGCTGGCTGCAGGTATCCAGGTCGGACGGCTGCACGTGCGCCGCGATCAGCGCGGCCACCGCCGCCCGGCTCACGTCGGGCGTGGTCCAGTCGAACTTGCCCGGGAAGATCTGGTTGTAATTGCCCTTGAAGATGCCAAGGTCGTCCAGCGTCGTCGTGCCATCGTTGATCCCGCCGGTGGACCAGTCGCGGTTGGTGAAGTTGCGCGAGCTATCGCTGTACTTCACGCCGAACTTCACGTTCTGCACCGGGCCATCTTCGAAGTCGTAGCGCAAGTCGAGCTTGGCGCCGCCACGCTTCTGTCCCGAGCGGATCTTGGTGACCTCGCCATAGTCATTCGCCCACATGTTCTGGACGTTGTTCACTGAGTTGAGCAAGGCCGGGGTGAGCACCGGATAGGGGAAGTGGCTACCGCCGTAGCTGAGCAGTGAGCTCTGGTTATAGGCGAAGTTATCCTGCGAATACTTGTCTTCGCGGCCGTCGATTTCCACGTGCTCGGGGCGATCGTTACGGCCGATGCTCCAGAACACGTTCGGCGAGATGGTCCAGCCGCCGGCGGTCTTGTCGGCACCCAGCTGGATCGTCGCGAGATCCGCGCGCTCGGGGTTGGTCTCGAACCAGAAGCGGTTGGCGATGCGGCCGATATTGGGTGCGTACACGCCGGGCGTGGCCGTCGGCACGTAGGTGAGGTCCTGCGGCAGCAGCTGGTTGTAGGTGGTGTTCTGTTCGGTCAGCGCGTAGGCGTAGGAGGCCTTCGCGTAGGCATGCAGCGTGGGGTCGACGTTCCAGTCGAACGACATGTTGCCGCCGTAGCGGCGCTCGAAGCCCGAGGCGATGCCGACGTTGGTGCCGATGCTGGTCAGGTTGTGCTGCGGATCGTAGCCCGGTGCATTGTCGCCCTCGGCCGTTGCGTGCAGGAACGCCCAGGAGCCGTCGTTGGACGCGCTTTCGGCGGCGCCGATCTCGCTGTTGGCGATGTTGCGATAGTCGTAATAGCCGCTGACGTAGAAGCCGAACTGCTTCTGCTCGCCGAACTTCGACTGCAGCTCGCCGGCGATGCCACTGCCCAGGCCGCTGCCACCGTAGTCCCGCGCCCGGCTTTCGCTGCGGCCGCTGACGGTGACGCTGCCGCTGAAATCCTTCTTGAAATCGAACGCGCTGGGCGTCCTGAAGTCGATCGTGCCGCCGATGGCATCGCCATCCATGTCCGCCGTGGAGGTCTTGTTCAACACGATAGTCTGCAGGCCCGACGGCGGCAGCAGGCTGAGCTGCACGCTGCGGCTGTACGGCATGCCCTGGGCGACGTTGCTGCCGTTGACCAGGTTGACGTTGTACTCGGAGGGCAAGCCGCGCACCGAGGCGAACATGCCCTCGCCGCGCGCGGCGCCATCGATGCCGCCGAAGTAGCCGGTGCCGGTGGTGGTGACGTTGACGCCCGACATCAGGCCGAGTGCTTCGGCCACGTTATGCACGGCGGTGTGCTGCAGGTCGTTCGCCGACAGCACGTCGACGGTGTTGACCGAATCCATGCGGATGCTGGTGGCCTCGTAGCGGTTGGCCACGACGCTCAGCGCCTTCATCTGCACGGCCTTCTCTTTCTCGGCCTTGTCTTTCGGCGGCGCATTCGTCGCTGCCGCCGTCGTGTCGGCCGCCGCTGCCTGCTGGCCGAAAGCCGGCGCCGCCACCAGGCCGAACGCCGTACAGACCGCGAGAACAAGTGTTTTCTTCGTCAGAACATGATCGTTACGCACAAGTCACCCCACCCCGAAAGTGTCGTTGGCAGACAGCACGCGGCCCCCGCCGAATGCTGCGGATATGCTGACCAGCGACTTTCGAGGTGCCAGCGCGATGCGGGTGCATGTCGACAGACACGCACCTGCGATCGCCGCCTTATCCAGGCATGCGGCAAAAGGAAAAGCCGATCAGTGGAAACGGACTAGCGGGAGTGTCGCGGCGGCGAATAGCCGGCAAGCGATTTGCCACGCGAACGCAGGGCGCTCAGCTTGGCGCGGGAAAGGATCGGATGGCCGTCGGCCTGGACAAACGGGAACGACGGCTCCGCGAGGGCGCAACCCGGGTTCGCTGGATTGGGAGTGCGGTGACGCATAAGGTCCCGTGGTCCGATCGCGAGGTGCGCCGCCTTGCATGCCCCATGCATGCATTCGCGGGAAGCGACGCGCGTCCTTGCGAAGCGCGCCACTTCGGCAAGATATAGCTCACTGTAAATTCGGCGTCAACGGTCGCGTTTCATGCGGTTTTCGTGCTGCGGGGCAGCATCCCGTGGCGCACGGCTCAGAACGATGCATTCCAGCCGATGTTGATCCAGTGCGAGCGCTGCAACGAACGCTCGCGGCCGAACACGAGGTCGAGCGACGAGTCACCGAAGGCGAGGCGCACGCCGGTCTGGTCGGCGATGGCTCGATGCGTCCACAGCCGCTCAACCAGCCATGCCCAGCGTTGCGTCAGCGCGTAGGACAGGCCGACGCCGTACAGCGCGTGGGTGGTTTCACCGCGCGTGCGATCCGTGCCGGCATTGAGCGCGACCATCCAGCGCCGTGCATCGTCGAGGCCGAAGGTCGTCGCGACGTAGGACTGTGCATCGCGTTGCCTTCCGCTCGAATACGACACGTTGGCAACCAGGGCGACACCAACGCCTTTGTCGTCGCCATCGCGCAGCTGCCACTTCACCGCGGGGCTCGCACCGATGCCACGCACGCGCTGCCCGGTCTCGAGGTCGAGGCCGAACTCAAGCGGGCCGATGCCGCACGCGGGCACCGAGTGGACGCCGTCGCTGCCTTTCGACCATGCGCGCAGCCACGATTCCACCTGGCACTGGCCCGCGCCGACCACGGACGCATCGTCGACCGCATAGCTGCCGCCCGATGCATGTGCCGCGCCATGTGGTGCCAGGCCGATGCAGGCGAATACGCCGTAAGCGACGATGCGCTGGAAGCGCCGCGCGGCAGGCGTCACTTTGCAGCGGCAGGGTCGGGCGGCGCCGCGGACACCGTGCCGGGCGGCAACAGCTTGCCCTGTGCCGCGCGGACAAGCGTGCCCACGATGACGATCGCCAGCACGACATTCGTCAGCACGAACAGGCCCACCGACAGGTCGGTGATGGCGCCCGTCACCCCACGCTCGTGCATCTGCAGTGCCGTGCCCGACAGCGCGGTCAGGCCGAAGGTAAACGCCCAGTAGCTCGGTGCGAAAGGCTGCGCGAGGATCCAAGGCAACAGGCGCAAAAGGAGTAACAGCTGCAGCAGTCCATAGCCCCATGTCGCCTGCACCAGCAGCTCGGGCATGCCCTGGGTGTTCGCCAGCCACGCCGCGACGGCCACCACCGGCGGGGCGAGCTGGATGCCCAGCGTCGGCCGCAATGCCGCTGGCAAGGCCTGCGCGTGGAACAGGCGATTGACGATCACCGATTCGAGTGCAAGCCATGAAAATAATCCGGCCCCGAAGAACAACAGTCCCCACGATGGATACCCCAGTGTGCCGGCGGCGATCGCGCTGATGAAGTTACCGGCCACCGATGGCAGGTAAATGACCGGCGTCGCCGTCGTGATGTCGCGTCCGCCCTGCAGCATGTGGCCGACGCGCCAGACGCTGAAGCAGACATGCCCGATGCCACCCACCCACAAGGCCCATAGTGCCAGCGCGTGCGCGTGCGGCGCGAGGACCACTGCCATGAGCGCCGTGCTCGAAGGCGCAAGGCCGATGAAACAACATTGCACCGGATGCCACGCTTCTTCGATCGCCGCGCTGCGATGGCCGATCCATTTCAGCGCATAAGCGACGACCAGCACGGCCCAGGTCACCAGGGCCAGCGCCATGATGGCCTCGCCGATCGCCAGGGGCACGCCCCAGAGGCGGCTGGCGACTCGCCAGTTCCCGCCCAGGCCGACCAGGCCCAGGACCATGCCGAAGAACGAGGCGGGTATCGATCGATGGAGGATCATGGCGCGCCCCTGCGCTACGGAAACCGGTGCAGTGACTCTCCGGCCCGCGGGTCACGCCGTCTTGGCGAAACCTTCGCTCGTCAATCCTTCACCCAGGTGCCGGTCAGCAGGATCCATTGACCCTTGCGGTTTTCCCAGTGCGGATGGATGTAGTGATAACCGGGCCGCACGCGCTCCCAGTGGCCGCGCACGGCATCGTAGTCGTGGCCGTTCCAGGCCCAGTAGCCGCGTGCCCAGACCCAGCCTTCGCGCGGGCCGGGGTCGACTTCGGTGACTTCCACGGGCGGATCGCGCTTAACCACGACGACCGTCGCGTTGCGCTCGAGGCGCGGCTTGGGCGCACAGCCACCGAGGGCAAGGGCAGCAGTACAAAGTAACAATGTGGCGACGAAAGCGTGGCGCATGGGGATCCTTGGTATCTCGGACAGGGCGGTAGTGAAGCGACTAACGCTTTCGCGGGGATTTCGTCACACCGGCCGTTAGGGAAACGTTGGGGGCGTTGGGCCACGATTCATCCCGCCGAGGTCATGCATGGACGGCACGTACGCAGCCCATGCACGGGCTGCACAACCGTCGAGCCACGCTCCTTCCTTCTTCGAAGGAGACATCGCATGGCGCTCAAAGCCCTCGGCCTGAACTGCACGCTTTCCCGCTCGCCCAAGCCATCCTCCACGCAGAAGATGCTCGACCAGATCCTGCAGGCCCTCGCCACGCACGGCGTCGAGGGCGATAGCCAGCGCGTGGTCGACCTGGACATCAAGCCCGGCGTCAGCCACGACGAGGGCGATGGCGACGAGTGGCCTGCCCTGCGCCAGCGTGTGATGGCTGCCGACATTCTCATCGTCGCCACGCCGATCTGGATGGGCCAGCCGTCCAGCGTTGCCAAGCGCGTCGTGGAGCGGATGGATGCGATCTTTGGCGACATCGGCAAGGACGGACGCTATCCGACCTTCGACAAGGTCGGCGTCGTCGCCGTGGTCGGCAACGAGGACGGCGCCCACCACGTCACCGCCGAGCTCTACCAGGCCCTGGCCGATGTTGGCTACAGCATTCCAGGTGGTAGCTCCGCGTACTGGGTCGGCGAGGCGATGTCGGACACGGATTACCAGGACCTGGCGGAGACGCCGAAAAAGGTCGCCGACACCATTACCACGCTGGCCAGCAATGCCGCCCACCTGGCGAAGGTGCTGAAGGCGAACAGCTACCCCGCACCGCTGAAAGGCAACTGAGAGAACGCGGCGCGGACGCCCAGCGAGGCGTCCGCACCCGGATCACGGCAGCGGCGTACCGCCGGTCACGCCATAGGTTTCACCCGTCGTGAAGCTGGATTCGTTCGACGCCAGCAAGACGTACAGCGGCGAACATTCCACCGGCTGGCCGGGACGCTTCAGCGGAACCTGCGCGCCGAAATCCTTGATCTTGTCCATCGGCTGGCCGCCCGACGGCTGCAGCGCGGTCCACACGGGGCCGGGTGCCACGGCGTTGACGCGAATGCCCTTCCCCGCCACCTGCTTGGCCAGCGACTTGGTGAAGGCCACGATGGCGGCCTTGGTCGAGGCGTAGTCGAGCAGGATGTCCGACGGCGAATACGACTGGATCGAAGCGGTATTCACGATGGTGCTGCCCTTGGGCATGATCGCCAGCGCGGCCTTGCACAGCCAGAACAGGCCGTACACATTGGTCTTGAACGTCGCGTCGAACTGGTCGGTCGAGAGATCGGCGATGCTGTCCTGATGGGTCTGCTTGCCGGCGACATTGGCGAGGATGTCCAGGCCACCCATCGCGTCGGACGCCTGCTTCACCACCGACTGACAGAACGCCTCGTCCTTCAGGTCGCCGGGGATCCCCTTCGCGATGACGCCTTCCGCCTCGATCAGCTGGATCACCTCGCGGGCATCGGCTTCTTCTTCAGGCAGGTAGGTAATCACGACGTTGGCACCTTCGCGCGCGAAGGCGATCGCCGCGGCACGGCCGATACCGCTGTCGCCACCGGTCACCAATGCACGGCGTCCCGTGAGTTTGCCGCTACCCTTGTAGCTGGTTTCACCATGGTCGGCCGGCGGCTTGAGCTTGTGCACCGTACCCGGCGCGGACTGCTCCGGCGTGGCGAACGGGGGACCCGGATATCGCGTGGTCGGATCGATGAGGGTCGGTTCGTTCTTGCCTTTGCTCATGGAATGCTCCTGTCGGCTCAATCTTTCGATCGCTTGTTGTCTTCACCCGAACCGTCCACGGCATCGCCTGACGAGTCGGTTTCGCGTTCGCGCGTCGGCTGGCGCGGATCCTTCGGCACGTCGTTCTGGCCGGTATGTTTTTCCGGGGCGTTCTTCTCGTTGGCCATGGCGGCCTCCGTTCTTCGTGGGAGAACGTGCAGTCTCCGAAGCCCTCCCTGCACGTCGGGTGCCCCTGCCGTGACGGACCCATTCACCATGCGCTGCCGTCACCCACCGTCGACGCTGGCGGCGCGACATTCGCGGCATGAAGATCGCGACCTTCAACGTCAACGGCATCACTGCACGGTTGCCGCACCTGCTCGCATGGCTCGAACGCGAGCAACCCGATGTCGCCTGCCTGCAGGAACTAAAGGCGCAGGACAAGGCGTTTCCCCTGCAGGCTATCCATGACGCCGGCTACGGTGCGGTGTGGTCGGGCCAGGCCTCGTGGAATGGCGTCGCCATCCTCTCGCGTGGCGAGGATCCCATCGAAAGCCGGCGCAGCCTGCCCGGCGACGACAAGGACGTGCACAGTCGCTACATCGAAGCACTCGCCCACGGCGTATTGGTCGGCTGTCTTTACCTTCCGAATGGCAACCCACGTCCAGGCCCGAAGTTCGACTACAAGCTGGCCTGGTTCGAGCGACTCATCGCCTACGCGAAGCCGATGTTCGACACCGGCTACCCCATCGTCCTCGCCGGCGACTACAACGTCGTGCCGACCGACAACGATATCTACGATCCAAAAAACTGGCGGCGCGATGCCCTGCTCCAGCCCGAGTCGCGCGAGTCGTACGCACGATTGCTCGCCCAGGGCTGGACCGATGCCCTAAGGACGATGCATCCGGATGCGCGCATCTATACGTTCTGGGATTATTTCCGGCAGCACTGGCCTCGCGATCGAGGCCTGCGCATCGACCACCTGCTCCTCTCGGCCGACCTGGCCAGACGCATGAAGAACGCCGGGGTCGACCGCTGGGTCCGCGACCTGCCAAAAGCCAGCGACCACGCGCCGACATGGGTCGAGCTGCGCGACACCGCCCGCGCCAGGCCTAGGCGCTAGCAGGTCATCCAAGGCGAACCCGCCGGCCCTAGCGCTTCTTCAGGGCCTCGGGCTTGTGCGCCGCCACCGCGCCGGTCTTGTCGCTGCGGACCAGGTATTCGGGGTTGTCCTCGCTGGCGGCAACGACATGGCCCTTGATCTTCGTGGTCGTGGTGACCTTCCTGACCACCTTGCCCTTGACCTCGCCCTGCGAGCTTTTCCAGCTCACGGCGTCGCCTTTGTGGGGTGCCTTGGTCATGGGGTGCTCCGGGGTCGGGCAGCGCGGGGTTGCGCCCGGACGATCTTCCGCGTCGGGTGTGTAGGCCGCGCGTGTTTCTGCATAGGCCGGGGTCACATGGGTGAAGGTCACGCTTTCGCCAAAAAAGCGAAGCCTTTCCCGCGCTGGTTTGCTAGATTCGCCGCAAACACGCCATCGAAGCCTTCATGCCCCAAGAGCGCCACGCACGCCTGAGCCGCCTCGTCGACCGCAGCATCAAGGCCAGCGTGGCGCTGGTGGTCCTGTTGACGCTGGCCGGGGTCGCCACGGCCCTGGGCCTGCTCACCGCCCAGCGCCAGGTCGGCAAGCGCTACGAAGTCCTGCTGGTCACCAACGCCATCAGTGCCGACATCCACGACCTGCGGGTCGCGGTGGGCGCCCGCGTGCTGCGCAACGATCCCAACGCCGAAGCGGCCTGGGCGAAGGCGATCGCCTCCGCGCGCGGCCATGTCGCGACGCTGGAGGCCACGCTGGCCAAGGACGCCCAGGAAACCTCGCTGGTCGGCGCCCTGGTCCGCAGCGTCCAGGCCCGGATCGACACCGCGGCGCCCCTGCTCGCGCAGCCCGCCGGCGTGGACCGCGACCGCCGCATTGCCGAGATGATGGGCAGCGACTACCAGGCCCGCAACGATGCCGTTGCCCACGACATCGCGGCGCTTGCCGCCTACGAGCGTACCCGCCTGCAACACAGCCAGTCGCGTCAGGACCTGGTGCTCTCGGTCGCTGGCTTCGCCCTGTTTGGCCTGGTGGTCTGGTCGGTGGTGACCCTGCGCCGTTCGCGGAGCACGGCACGCACGCTCCTGCGCAGCCTGCGCGACGCGCTCTCGGCCATGCAGCAGGGCCGGGCCGAATTGCATGCCTTCACCGACGCCGCGCCGCTGGCCGTCTTCCACGTTGACGCCAACGGCGTGCCACTGTGGCTGAATGCCCAGGCGCATGCCTGGGTCGGCCAGCGCAGCGGGCAGGACGTGGCCACGTTCATCCGCGAGAACATCGAGCCCGCCGACCAGGGCCGGGTCGTCGACGCCTGGCGAGGCCTGGTCACCCGCGGCGAACGCTTCGAGCAGGTGTTCCGCTTCCGTGGCGGCGACGGCCTGCTGATCTGGGCCCACGCACACGCCACCCCGGTGCAGGTCGACGGCGACACCAGCGGCTTCGTCGCCGTGCTGCAGGACATCACCGGCGCGCGCATGCTGCAGGACGAACTGGACCAGTCACGCCGGCGCATGCGCCGGATGACCGACTCGGTGCCGGCCCTGATCGGACGCATGGACGAGACCGAAACCTACCGTTTCGTCAATGCCACCTATCGCCAGTGGTTCGGCGACGCGGCGCCGCGGATCGGCATGACCCTGCGCGAGTTCCTCGGCGAGCTCAACTACCAGCGCCTCGCCCCGATGCTCAACCGGGTTCGCCTCGGCCAGGCCATCCGCTTCGAAATGAACCAGATGAACCTGCACGGCAAGTACTTCACCGGCGACGTGAGCTACACCCCCGACCTCGACGAAGAGGGGCGCTTCTGCGGTTTCTACGTCATGGTCACCGACGTCAGCGAGCGCAAGCGGCTGGAAGAAAGCCTCTACGCCGCGAAGGAACTGGCCCAGGTCACCCTGGATTCGATCGGCGACGCGGTGCTGACCACCGACACCAGCGGCGCGATCACCTTCCTTAACCAGCGCGCAGAAGCGTTGCTACTGCGGCCGGCGATGCGTGCGCGTGGCATGCCGGTCGATTCGGTGGTGCACCTGCGCGACGCACATGACCATCCCAGCGAGAGTTCGCTGATGCGCGCGATCGCCGAGGAGCGCGTGGTCGACATGCTGCAATCGCGCCAGCTGCTGCTGGCCGATGGCTCAAGGCTGGACATCGAAGACGTCGCCGCACCGATCCGCGACCGCGACGGCCACGTGGTCGGTGGGGTGCTGGTCCTGCGCGACGTCTCGATCGCTCGCTCGGTCGCCGACCGCATGCGCCAGCTGGCGGAATCGGATGCATTGACCGGCTTGCCGAACCGGCTGGTGTTCGAGGAGCGGCTGAAAGCCTCGCTCGCACACCTGAAGGCGGGCGAGAGCCTCGCCGTGCTCTACATGGACCTGGACGGCTTCAAGACGGTGAACGATGCACATGGGCATGCGGCCGGCGATGAGTTGCTGAAGCAGTTCGCCGAGCGCCTGCTCCTGCGCACGCACAAGGCCGATACGGTGTGCCGCCTGGGCGGTGACGAGTTCGTCGCCCTGCTCGCCCCGCCGATCTCGCTGCGCGAGGCCACGGTGCGTGCCGAGGCCTTCGTCGAAGCCGCCAGCCAGCCGTTCTACTGGAACGGCGTGCCGCTGCACGTCACCCTCAGCGTCGGTATTGCCGAGGCACCGCTGCACGGCGTCGATCCGCTGGCCCTGGTGCGACGCGCCGACGATGCGCTGTACGAGGCCAAGGCGACCGGCAAGAACCGCATCGCCGAGGCCCGGATGCGCTCAGGCTGAATCCGCCGGCGCCTCCACCAGCTGCTTCGCGGCCCGCCTGCCCGAAGCCAGGATCTCTGCCGACAGGGCTTCGTCGTCGGTCGCCCTCGCCAGTTGCAGGCAGCCATTGAGCAGGCTGAACAGGGCGAAGCCACGCGCACGCGCTTCCACGTCGCCCAGCTGCGGCCACTCCGTCGCCAGCCGGTCGACCAGCGTGTTCAGGCCCGCGGAGAAGGCCTCGCGCACCGGTGGCGCACGCCGGGCGATGTCGGTGGCCAGCGTGGCCATGGGGCAGCCGTGCTCCGGATGGTCACGGTGGCGAATCGACAGGTATGACGCGATGTAGCCCTGCACGCCCTCGCCGTTGTCGAGCTTGGCATTGACGAAGTCCAGTCGCTCGGCCATGGCAAAGGCGATGACTTCGCGGGCCAGGTCTTCCTTCGAGCTGAAGTGGTTGAAGAACGCGCCATTGGTCAGGCCTGCGCCCTGCATCACCGAGGCGATGCCCTCGCCTTCGAAGCCTTTCTCGCGGAAGTTCTGCGCCGCGGTCTCGATGATCCGCTGGCGGGTCTTCTCCTTGTGGTCTTTCGCGTAACGCATGGATCACCTCTTGACGTCGGCCACCGCGTCCGCGGGAGCATCCCAACCACCACCCAGTGCGCGGAACGCGCTGACCGCGGCACGCGCATCGTCCGTGTGCACGCGGGCCAGCAGGTCGCGCGATCCGAGCAGCTGGCGATCTTCATCCAGCACTTCGAGCAGGCTCACCGCACCGCCCTTGTACGCATCCTGCGCCGCGTCGCGGGCGCGCACATGGGCATCCACTTCGTTGACCAGCACGGCATGCTGGGCCTCGAGCTGGGTCAGCGACACGATCGCGTTTTCCACGTCTTCGGTCGCCTTCAGCATCTGCCCACGATAGCGCGCCAGTGCCTCGGCATTCGCCCCGCGGGCCTGCTTTACCTCGGCATCCACGCGGCCGAAATCGAACAACCGCCAGTGCAGCCCGAGCGCGCCCTGCGATTGCAGCGCGGAGCCAGTGAACAGCTTGCCACTATCCAGCGACGCGAAGCCGAGCAGGCCCGACAGCGAGACCGAGGGATAGTACTGCGACAAGGCCACGCCGATCCGTGCATTGCTGGCCGCCAGTTCGCGTTCGGCGGCGATCACGTCGGGGCGGCGACGCAGCAGCGACGCGGGCCCACCCGCGCCGTCCACGGTGGGGATCTGGAACGGCTGCGTGGAGCTGGCGATTTCCTTCGCGTAGGTGCCGGGCGCCGCTCCCATCAGCACGTCGAGCCGGTTGAGCTGGGTATCCAGCTCGGCCTGCAAGGGCGGGACCGTCGCCTGCGCCTGCAACAGCAGGGCCTGTGCCTGCGCCACTTCGCGCACCGTGCCAAGGCCGTGGTCAAGGCGTAACTGGACCAGGTCGACCAGGCCCTGTTCGTTACCGATCTGCTCGTTGGCGATGGCGATGCGCGCCTGTGCACCACGCACCCGGAAGTACGCGTCGGCGGCTTCGGCCACCAGGGTGATACGGACACCTGCATGCGTGGCTTCGGCGGCCTGGTAGGACGCGTTCGCCGATTCATCGCCGCGGCGCAGTCCACCGGCAAGGTCAAGCTCCCAGCTCGCACCCACGCCGAGGTCTTCGTAGGTCTGGTTGCGCTCGTATCCCGGGGTCGGGCTGGCGAGCTTGCCCAGCGGGCTGCGCTCGGACTGGCGCAGGCGTGCCGCCGTGCCGTCGAGGCTTCCCTGCGGCAGGCGGTCCGCGTGCGCGTGCTGGGCGGCAGCGCTGGCCTGGTCGACGCGCGCCGCCGACGCGGCGAGGTCGAGGTTCTGTGCCACGACGCGGGAAACGATGGTCGCCAGTTCGGGATCGCCGAAGCCGTTCCACCACGTATCCAGGGTGGGCGCCGGCGCGGCGGCGACGCGCTGGTCCAGCGCGCCCTGCTGGTTCCACGTGGAAGCGACCGGCAGGCTGGGCTTGACGTAGTCGGGGCCGACCGTGCATCCGGCCAGCGTGAGGGAGAACAACAGGGGGAGGAGTTTAGTGCGCATCGGCGGAGGGACCCTTGGGCGGTTGCACCTTGCGCATCAACGGCACCATCGCCGTTGCGATCACAAAGCAGACCATGATGGAAAAGAATGCATCGCTGTACGTCATCGTCTGGGCTTCGCGGAAGGTCAGCTGCCAGAGTTGGCGGAGCGCGGCGGTGGACGCCTGGCCGGCGCTGTCCACGCTGCCCAGGAAGCTGTTCATCGCTTCGTTGGCTGGCGTGAGATGCTCGGCAAGGCGCTGGAAATGCAGGTTGGTACGGTCGTTGAGGATCGTGGCGCAGGCAGCGATGCCGATCGCACCGCCGAGGTTGCGCATCGTGTTGAACAAGCCCGATGCCTGGCGCAGGCGCGCCGGTGGCAGGCTACCCAGCGTCAGCGTCACCACCGGTGGCACCGACAGCTGCTGGGCCGCGCCACGCAGGGCCTGCGGGAACAGCAGTTCGACACTGCTCCAGTCATGCGTGATCGGGGTGAACTCGAACATCGAGACGGCGAACATGGCGAGGCCGACCATCAACAGCCAGCGCAGGTCCACGCGATTGGCGAGGAAGGCGTACACCGGGATGGTCAGGATCTGGAATACGCCGGTGGAGAACACCGCCTTGCCGATCTGCAACGCGCTATAGCCTTCGACCCGCCCCAGGAACAGCGGCGTCAGGTAAATGGTCGCGAACAGGCCGATGCCGGTGACGAACGAGAAGAACGAACCGAGCGCGAAGTTGCGATCCTTCAGCGCGCGCAGGTCGACGACTGGATGCTTCGCCGTCAGCTCGCGCCAGATGAACAGCACGCAGGCGATCGCGGCGGCCCAGGCGGTGGTCCGGATCACGGAGTCTTCCATCCAGTTCCAGCGCGGGCCTTCCTCCAGGGTGTATTCCAGGCAACCGAGGAACACCGCGATCAGCGCGATGCCTACCCAGTCACCCACCTTCAGCAGCGCGAGGTCGGGCTCGTCGATCTTCACCAGTGCCGGTACGGCAAGCGTGACGAAGATGCCGGGTACCAGGTTGATGAAGAACAGCCAGTGCCAGGAGAAGTTGTCGGTGATCCAGCCACCCAGGGTCGGCCCGAGGGTCGGCGCCAGCGAGGCCAGCGCACCGATGGTCGCGGCGGCGATGACGCGCTGCTTGCCCTCGAAGAAAACGAAGGCCGTGGTGAACACCATCGGGATCATCGACCCGCCGAGGAAACCCTGCGCGGCGCGGAAGACGATCATGCTCTGGATGTCCCAGGCCAGTCCGCACAGCAGGCTGGTGAGGGTGAAACCGGCGGCGGAAAAGGCGAACAGCCAGCGCGTCGAGAACACCCGCGACAGCCAGCCGGACAAGGGGATGACCACGATCTCGGCGATCAAGTAACTGGTCTGGACCCAGGCCGTGTCGTCAGCACCAGCCGAAAGGCCGCCGCCGATGTCACGCAGCGATGCCGAGACGATCTGGATGTCGAGCAAGGCGATGAACATGCCCACGCACATGCTGGCGAAGGCAAAGATCTTCTGGCCCGGGGTGAGGTGGGCAATCGGGCTCATGGCGCTTTGGTATCGACAGTCGCCGTGACCGAAAGGCCCGGGCGCAACACGCCGAGATCGCCGTCGCTACCGTCCAGCACCACGCGCACCGGCACGCGCTGGACGATCTTGGTGAAGTTGCCGGTGGCGTTCTCCGGCGGCAGCACGCTGAACTGGGCGCCGGTGGCCGGTGCGAGCGATGCGATGTGCCCGCGGAACGCCCGACCCGGCAGGATGTCGGCGCGGATGTCCACCGCCTCGCCCACTTTCATCCGGGCCAGCTGATCTTCCTTGAAGTTGGCATCCACCCACAGGCCATGCGCCGGCACCACCGCCAGCATCGGGCTACCGGCACCGACGTAGGCGCCGACCCGCGCACGGCGATTGCCGATCGTCCCGTCGACCGGTGCGCGCACTTCCGTGTAGGACAGATCCAGGTGCGCGCTGTCGGCCTGGGCACGCGCCTGTGCCAGCGCCGCCTCGGCCTGGCGCTTCTGCGTGTCGATGACATCGAGTTCGCGGCGGGCCGCTTCGACGGCGGCGCTGGCTTTTTGCCGCGAAGCGTCGGCCGTCTGTGCCGCCGCGCGAGCGCGCTGGGCGCTTTCTACCGACACCGCCGAGCGGCTGACCAGGTCGCCGTAGCGGGTGTCGTCGAGCCGGGCGCGGGTGGCTTCGGCATCCGCGGCGGCCATGCCGGCCTGGGCCTGGTGGATGACGCTCTCCTGCAAGGCGGCAACGGCGTCGAGGTTGCGCAGTGCCGCCTCGCCGGCCGCCACGGCGGCATCGGCCTTCGCGGCGGCGGCACGGTAGTCGCGGTCGTCGATACGGATCAGCAGGTCGCCCTTGTGCACGGCCTGGTTATCCGTGACTGCCACCAGCTGGACGTAGCCCGGCACCTTGGACCCGATCACGGTGACGTCGCCGCCGACATAGGCGTCGTCGGTGTCCTGGATGAAGCGGCCGGTAGTCCACCAGTGAACGCCATAGGCGACGGCGCCCAGCGCCACGACGGCACCGGCGATGAGCTTGAGCGGCTTGCTACGCCGCGCCGGGACGGCCGGCGAATCGATGACAGCGGACACGGGAGCACCTTCAGCAGTTGAATTATGCTCGTACTTCTATGACCGCCAGGCACGGCTTTCAAGGGCCTGGCCAATAAATAGTTTTATCCGGGCGAAAAAAAGCGCCGTTCCGGCTGATGGTCCGGACGGCGCTGGGCCTGGCGATGGGGGATTCCGGGGGGCGCCAGGCAGATCCATCGTGCCGGTTGCGGCCCCGTTGCAAGCGTGACCGCCATCGCGCTTTCGGCGCGCCACCGTTTTTTCACATCGTTCGGGCACGCGACCCGTGCCCACCGGGCAAAGCAGCTTTTCCCCGGCACGGCATACCGAGCGTTGCGCCACGGCCCCAAAGATGACGGCAGGCGACCCATGTCGGGGCGACCACCACATCCAGGGAAACATCATGAGCAAGCTCAAAGACAAGGTCGCCATCGTGACCGGCGCATCCAAGGGCATCGGCGCAGGCATCGCGAAGGCGCTGGCCGCCGACGGCGCCAGCGTCGTCGTCAACTTCGCATCGAGCAAGGAAGGCGCGGAGAAGGTCGTTGCCGAGATCAAGGCCGCGGGTGGCAAGGCCGTGGCGGTCGGTGCCGATGTCACCAAACAGGCTGATGCGGAGAAGCTCGTCGCCGCCGCGATCGAAAACTTCGGCCGCCTCGACATCGTCGTGAACAACTCGGGCGTCTACGCGTTCGCCCCCGTGGAAGCGACCACCGAGGAGCTGTATCGCCGCATGTTCGACACCAATGTGCTCGGCCCCTTGCTGGTGACGCGCGCCGCTTCGCCGCACCTGGGCAAGGGTGGCAGCGTCATCAATATCGGTTCCGGCGTGACCCGCCTCGTCCCGGCGGAAACCGCGATCTACACCGGCACCAAGGGTGCGCTGGATGCGATCACCGGCGTGCTCTCGCGTGAGTTGGGCCCGCGCGGCATCCGCGTGAACTCGGTCAACCCGGGCATGGTCGAGACCGAGGGCACCCACACCGCGGGCTTCGTCGGATCCGATTTCCAGGCATGGGCCGAAGGCCAGACCCCGCTGGGCCGCATTGGCCAGGTCACCGACATCGCCCCGGTCGTCACCTTCCTCGCCTCGGACGATGCCGGCTGGGTCACCGGCGAAACCATCCTCGCCGCCGGCGGCATGCGCTAACCCAACCCAGGTGCGCTCCTCTCTCCCGCTCTCTGTAGGAGCGCACCTGTGCGCGACCACCCGGTCACCCGGCAATCACCCCAACCCAATCACCCCACCCCAATCACCCCGCCCCTCAACTCCCCGCATCGCACTTATCGTTCTCACAAGCAAAATCCACCTCCCGACCGCGTCCCACCACGATCGGCACATTCTTCATCGTGTCGACCAGCTTGCCGTCTTTCTCAAGCTTGACCGTATAGGTTCCCATCGGCAGCGGCGTCAGCGAATAGCGACCACTGCTGTTGATCGTGGCGTGGCGCTGCGAGCCATTCGAGCTCACCGCGGTCACCGATGCACCGGCAGGGCCGTGCCCGAAGATGGAGCCAGCGGTGCTCTGCGCACCTGCGCCGGAGGAGACGAAGACAAGCAGGCCGATCAGGTAAGCACGTACGTTCACAAGTAATCCTTCGTGGGTGGATGTTGCTGCGTGGGTGCCTGCCCGCACCGTGTGGTGGATTGAATGAAGCACCGCCCGACCTAGGGCGACTGCAATGCCGGCGTGGTCTTTTCCAGGATCTTCATCGACTCGGCGTTCTGCCGCTCCCATGCCTTGAGGTCGACGGCGTTCCGGGGCACGTCGCCCGTGGCGGCAGGCCGTCCGTCCGGATGGGTGATCGGCGGCGTCGATGCCGCGACATACGACGGCATGCGCGGCCGCGCCGATACATGGGGCGGCGACCCGACGGGAAGTCGAAAACTCGTGGCCGGGGGGCGGATACTCGCCACGGCGCGGGTGTCCTGTGCTTGCCCGGCGATACGCTGCAGCAGCGACGACCAGATGAAGACGCTTGCGACCACGGCAAGGGCCGCGAAGGCGTAAAGGCCGGCCGCGCGGACGTTGCCCGGACGCGCACCACGGTGGGTCGCATGGCGCGGTGCCCACGACGGCGGCGGGGGCGGCGGGGGCGTGCGCATGAAATCTTCCGCGATCGGGCCAATCATCCGGCGGACGGCGGGGCCGTCGACCAGCGTGATGCCCGGGAAGCGTGCGGCCGAATCCAGCGCGGCGCGGGTGAACTCACCCGACGTGACCAAGATGGCGCCGGTGGCACCCTGGGTATGCATCACCCCGATCAGTTCATGCACCGGGTTGTGCGGCACCTGCAACGCATTCCAGTGCTTGCACTGGACCACGATGAACGCATCGTCGAGGTAGAGACGGAGATCGACCCCGCCGTCCGTCTGGCTGGCACCATTGCCGGTGCCGCTGTGCTCCACGCGATAGCCCTGGCTCGCGTAATAATCGCCGACGCGCCGTTCGAAATCGTCCCAGCGCACGCGGCTGAGCGCATCGTCCCAGCGCTCCCGCACGGGCTTGGCGTGGCGCCTCACGCGTCGCCGTCCGGCGTCGCTACGTGATCCCTGCCCGGCCTTCCGGCACGGCTGATGCATTCCATGGCGACTCCCCTGTCGTCCGGGGCGTGGCCCCCCGGCCCGCTGCCGGATTCGTCCGATGGTAAGCCGCAAAAGCCTGCGACGACAACTGGTTCCATTGAGCCAGTTCGGCAGGGTCAGATTTTGCGCGCGTGGGTTCCCGCGATCGTGCTAGCGTTACCATGGAGTCGTGCCGTAACCGGCGCGGCCCAGTCAAGCTACCGTTCCAGCCAGCCTCCGCCCCCTCGGGGCGGACGTCCAGCCAGGTTTCCCGGGAGTTCTTGCGATGGCACTCACCCGCCGCGAGTTCATCAAGTTAACGGGCATGGGGCTCGCCGCGTCGAGCCTCGGCATGATTGGATTCGGCGCATCCGGCGTGGCGCAAGCCGCCGCCGTGCGACCGTTCAAGCTCACCCATGCGACCGAGACCCGCAACACGTGCACCTATTGCTCGGTGGCGTGCGGGATCCTCATCTACAGCATGGGCGACAAGGCCAAGAATGCCCGTTCGGACATCACCCATATCGAAGGCGACCCGGACCACCCGGTGAACCGCGGCACGCTCTGCCCGAAGGGCTCGGCACTGCTGGATATCGTCCACGCGCCCACCCGCCTGAAAGCGCCGCGCTACCGCGAACCCGGCGGCACGGAGTTCAGGGAGGTCAGCTGGGACTTCGCGCTCGACCGCATCGCGCGGTTGATGAAGGACGACCGCGACAAGCACTTCATGACCACCAACGCCGATGGCGCCACGGTCAACCGCTGGACCAGCATGGGCATGCTGGCGGCGTCGGCGTCGTCCAACGAAACGGCCTACCTCACCTGGAAGGTCGCCCGAGCCCTCGGCATGGTGGTGTTCGACAACCAGGCGCGCGTCTGACACGGACCGACGGTGGCCAGTCTGGCCCCATCATTCGGTCGCGGTGCGATGACCAACACCTGGCAGGACATCAAGAACGCCAACATCGTCATCGTCATGGGTGGCAACGCCGCCGAGGCGCACCCGTGCGGCTTCAAGTGGGTGATTGAAGCGAAGATCGAGAACGGTGCGAAGCTCATCGTGGTCGATCCGCGTTTCACGCGCACCGCCTCGGTCGCGGATTACTACGCGCCGATCCGTCCCGGCACCGACATCGCCTTCCTCAGCGGGCTGATGCATTACCTGCTGACCAACGACAAGATCCAGCACCGCTACGTCAAGGCCTACACCAACGCGAGCCTGATCGTGAAAGATGGCTTCGCCTTCAGCGATGGCCTGTTCACCGGCTATAACGACCAGACGCACGTGTACGACAAGTCGTCGTGGGACTACGAACTGGACGACAAGGGTTTCGCCAGGGCGGACGATAGCTGGCAGGACCCGCGGTGCGTCATCAACCTGCTCAGGCAGCACGTGTCCCGCTACACGCCGGAGATGGTCTCGCGGATCTGCGGCACGCCACAGGACAAGTTCGAACACATCTGCGAAATGATCGCCAGCACCGCGGCGCCCGATCGCGCGATGACCAGCCTGTTCGCGCTGGGCTGGACGCAACATACCGTGGGCGCGCAGAACATCCGTGCCATGGCGATGGTGCAGCTGCTGCTCGGCAACATCGGCGTCGCCGGCGGCGGCATGAACGCGCTGCGTGGGCATTCCAACATCCAGGGACTGACCGACATCGGCCTGCTCTCCAACCAGATGCCGGGCTACCTCACGCTGCCGAACGACAAGGAAACCAGCTTCGACGAATACATGAAGTCCAAGCTGTTCAAGCCGCTGCGCGAGGGCCAGACCAGCTATTACCAGAACACCCGCAAGTTCGTCGTCAGCTTCCTCAAGGCGATCTACGGCGACCACGCCACGCAGGAGAACAACTGGGGCTACGACCTGCTGCCCAAGCTGGATATCCCGCTCTACGACATCATCAAGGCCTTCGAGATGATGGATAAGGGCCAGCTCACCGGCTACATCTGCCAGGGTTTCAACCCGCTGCAGGCCTTCCCCGATCGCGGCAAGATCCGGCGCAGC
Source organism: Bacillus sp. NP157 (assembly GCA_018889975.1). Lineage (NCBI taxonomy): Bacteria > Bacillati > Bacillota > Bacilli > Caryophanales > Bacillaceae > Bacillus > Bacillus sp. NP157. Next base: position 1,160,491 of record CP076546.1, on the reverse strand, counting down.
CTGGGCAAGCTCAAGTTCCTGGTGACCATGGATCCGCTGGACACGGAGACCTCGCGGTTCTGGCAGGACTTCGGCCCGCAGAACCCGAACAAGCCGCACGAGGTGCAGACGGAAGTCTTCCAGTTGCCGGTGTCCTGCTTCGCCGAGGAAAACGGCTCGCTGGTCAACTCCTCGCGCTGGCTGCAATGGCACTGGAAGGCGGCCGATCCGCCGGGTATCGCCCGCTCCGACATCTGGATCATGACCGGCCTGTTCCAGCGCCTGCGCGCGCTGTACGCGAAGGAAGGCGGTGCCTTCCCCGATGCGCTCATGAACATGACCTGGAAATACACCGATCCGTGGGAGCCCGACCCGGAAGAGTTGTCAAAGGAGATGAACGGGCGCGTGCTCACCGACATCACCGACCCGGCCAGCAACGTGACGACCAAGGCGGGGACGCTACTCGATGGTTTCGGCCAGTTGCGCGACGACGGCAGCACCGCGTCCGGTTGCTGGATCTTCGCCGGCAGCTTCACCGAGAAGGGCAACCAGATGGCCCGGCGCGACGCGACCGATCCGCGCGAGCAAGGCATCGCGCCGAACTGGGCGTGGGCGTGGCCGGCTAACCGGCGCATCCTCTACAACCGGGCCAGCGCGGATCCAGACGGCAAGGCGTGGAACCCGAAGAAGCCCATCGTCGAATGGAACGGGACGAAGTGGACCGGCATCGACGTACCGGATTACGTCGCCACCCAACCACCGTCCGCCAACGACGGCCCCTTCATCATGAACGTCGAAGGCGTCGGCCGCCTGTTCGCCCGCAACCTGATGGCCGAGGGGCCGTTCCCCGAGCATTACGAGCCGATGGAATCGCCCGTCGACAACGTGCTGCATCCATCCGTGCGGGCCAACCCGGTCGCGCGCGTGTTCGACGACGACCGCGCCATGTTCGGCGATCGCAAGGACTTCCCCTTCGTCGCCACCACCTACCGCCTCACCGAGCATTTCCACTACTGGACCAAGCACGCGTTGATCAACGCGATCCTGCAGCCGGAAGAATTCGTCGAGATCGGCGAGGTGCTGGCGAAGGAAAAGGGGATTGCCCAGGGGGGCTGGGTCAAGGTCTCGTCCAAGCGCGGCGACGTGGTGTGCAAGGCCTATGTCACCAAGCGGATCAAGCCACTGATCGTCGATGGCAAGGCCACGCATGTGATCGGCGTGCCCTTGCACTGGGGCTTCACCGGACAGGCCAGGAAGGGTTATGGCGCCAACACGCTCACCCCCTCGGTGGGCGATGCCAACACGCAGACGCCGGAATTCAAGGCGTTCCTCGTCAACGTCGTAGCAACCAGCGCACCCGTGGCCTGAGGCGACCGTCATGTCCGACCTGCAATCGCAAGACTACATCCGGCGCTCCGCGACCACGATGACGCCGCCCAAGGCACGCAGCCACGAAGACCAGGTGGCCAAGCTGATCGACGTGAGCCGCTGCATCGGCTGCAAGGCCTGCCAGTCCGCGTGCATGGAATGGAACAACCTGCGCCCGGAGATCGGCCACTTCGAAGGCTCGTACGAGAACCCCAACGACCTCGGCCCCAGCGTCTGGACGTTGATGAAGTTCAACGAGTATGAGAACGAACAGGGCAACCTCGAGTGGCTGATCCGCAAGGACGGCTGCATGCACTGCGAAGATCCCGGCTGCCTGAAGGCCTGCCCGGCTCCGGGCGCGATCGTGCAGTACGCCAACGGCATCGTCGACTTCATCAGCGAGAACTGCATCGGCTGCGGCTATTGCGTGAAGGGTTGCCCGTTCGACATCCCGCGGATCAGCAAGACCGACCACAAGTCGTACAAGTGCACGCTGTGCTCCGACCGCGTCACCGTCGGCCTGGAGCCCGCCTGCGTCAAGGCCTGCCCGACCGGGGCGATCATGTTCGGCTCGAAGGTCGACATGATCCAGCAGGCCGAGGAGCGCATCGTCGATCTCAACGAGCGCGGCTTCGCCCATGCCGGCCTGTACAACCCGGCGGCCGTCGGTGGCACCCACGTGATGTACGTGCTGCACCACGCGGACAAGCCCTCGCTGTATTCGGGGCTGCCGGACAAGCCCCATATCAGCAGCTTCGTGACGGCATGGAAAGGCATCGCCAAGCCACTCGCCGTCGCGGCACTGGCCTTTGCCGCGATCGGGGCGTTCTTCCACTGGATCACCATCGGCCCGAACGAAGTGACCGAGGAAGACGAGGCCGAAGCCGACGAGGCGATCCGCGAAGCACGCGCGGAGGAGGAACTGCCATGACCCGCCCCGCCCGTGCCTTCACGCGCTATACCCTGGTCAACCGGATCAACCACTGGATCAACGCGGGGCTATTCATCGCCCTGCTGCTGTCCGGCCTGTCGATGTTCCATCCCCTGCTGTTCTGGCTTTCCGGCCTGTTCGGCGGGGGCCAGTGGGCGCGCGCCGCGCATCCCTGGTTTGGCGTGTGCCTGGTCGTCAGCTGGATCGGCATGATCATCCAGTTCTGGCGGGACAACCTGCCCAACCGCGACGACGTCGCCTGGTCGAAGGCGATCGTCCACGTCGCCATCAACGACGACGAGAACGTGCCACCGATCGGCCGCAACAACAGCGGCCAGAAGCTGGTGTTCTGGTCGATGACCTTCCTGATCCCCGTGCTGTTCTTCACCGGCATGCTGGTGTGGGAGGTGTATTTCGGCGCCGCCACGTCGATCGAGGTACAGCGCGTCGCCATCCTCGTGCACAGCCTCTGCGCCTTCGCCGCCATCCTGGTCTTCGTGGTACATGTCTACGCGGCGATCTGGATCCGAGACTCCGTGCGTAGCATGACCCAGGGCTACGTGACGCCCGGTTGGGCCTGGCATCACCATCGCAAATGGTTCTACCAGCTGGTACGCACGCAACGGATCAAGACCGAGCCCAGGAAAAACCCGTGAAGCAAGCCGAACTACCCCCGAATGCGAAGTGGAGCGGACCCTCGCACGCGGGCGTGAAGTCGCCCGACCCGATCGTGTTGCCCGTTCCGGCGCGACGCTTTGCCGCCACGGCCGCCAGGCTCGATGCGCTTGCCACGGATCACCCGCTGGAAGCATGGCTGCGCTTCATGGCCGGGCTGGCACGGGCGCAACACGCCGTCGCGACCGATGTGGTGCCGCACGGCGACGTAGCCGTGGACACCGTGGAGCGGCTGGTCGAGGCACGCCTGCCGCCGCTCGCCGCCGACGGCCATCCGCGTCACCCGTCGTGGTTGCGGGGACTCCGCGCCCTATTGGATGCCTCCGCCGTCGACGGCCTGCCCGATGCCGCGGCCGAGGCCATCGCCGCGCTGCGGGCTGCCGACGACCTGGCACTCGAGCGGCAGGCCGATGCCTTCCTGCGTGGCCAGGTGGCGCCGGCCGACGTCGCCGCGGCGGTGTACGTCGCCGCCGCCTTGCAGGTCTATTTCACCGCGTCCGCCGCCCGCCTCGATCCGGCGTCGCTGCGCTTGCTGGAACAACGCAACCTGTGCCCGTGCTGCGGTTCACCCTCCGTGGCCGGCGTGGTCACGGCGTCCGGCCTGACCCCGGGCACGCGCTACCTGCACTGTTCGCTGTGCTCGACGGCCTGGAACCACGTGCGCGCCGTCTGCATCACCTGCGGCGCCACGCGGAAGACCGCCGTGCAAGGCATCGAAGGCGATCCCGGGGTGGTCATGGCCGAGACCTGCGGCGAATGCCACACCTACAGCAAGCTGCTCTACCAGCTGAAAGACATGCAGGTGGATCCGGTCGCGGACGACCTCGCCTCGCTCGGCCTTGACCTGCTGGTGGCCGAGGCCGGTTTCGCCCGTCACGCACCGAATCCGCTCCTGCTGGTCGGTGATGCGACGGAAGCGGTCGACTAGCCACCGGCGCCACGATCGGACTACGCTCGGCTCGTCGCGAAGCCACGAACCGGGCATGGCCATGGCGGAAACCGAAGCAAGCTCCCTGCGCCAGCTACCGGCGGTCGGCACCGTGCTCGCCACCGCCGATGCGATGGCGCTGGTCGAACGCCATGGGCGGGTGGCCACCACCGATGCCATCCGCGCCGCGTCCGAAGCCGCCCGCAGCGCCCTGCGCGCCGGTATCGGCAGCGCTCCCGATGCCGCCGCCATCGCACGCGACGCCGCGCGCCTGCTCGATGCGCGCCAGCCGGGCCTGCGCCCGGTCTTCAACCTGACCGGCACCGTCCTGCACACCAACCTTGGCCGCGCCGTGTTCGCCGACGCGGCGGTCGCGGCGGCGAGCGATGCCATGCGCCACCCGGTGGCGCTGGAATTCGACCTCGACGAGGGCGGACGTGGCGAGCGCGACAGCCATGTGCGTGGGCTGCTGCGCGAACTCACGGGCGCGGAGGACGCGACCGTGGTGAACAACAACGCCGCGGCCGTATTGCTTTGCCTCAACACCTTCGCGCTGGGCCGCGAGGCGATCATCTCACGCGGCGAGCAGATCGAAATCGGCGGCGCGTTCCGCATGCCCGACATCATGCTGCGGGCCGGCGCGCGGATGCGCGAAGTGGGCACGACCAACCGCACGCACGCGGCGGACTACCGGCAAGCCTTGACCGCCCGCACCGGGCTCGTGCTCAAGGTGCACACGTCGAACTACCGCGTCGAGGGCTTCACCGCCGGGGTCGAGGCCCGTGAGCTTGCGGCCCTCGCGACGGCCCACGGCGTGCCGCTGCTGCACGACCTGGGTTCGGGCAGCCTGGTCGACCTGTCGCGATTCGGCCTGGCCCGCGAAGCCACCGTACGCGACGCCGTGGCCGGTGGCGCGCGGCTGGTCACGTTCTCCGGCGACAAGCTATTGGGCGGCCCCCAGGCCGGCTTCATCGTCGGCAGCCGGTCGCTCATCGACGAACTCAACCGCAATCCGCTGAAGCGGGCACTGCGCGTGGACAAGGTCCGTCTCGCCGGCATCGAAGCTACCTTGCAGCTGTACCGCGACCCGGACCGGCTCGTCGAGGCGTTACCTACCTTGCGCTACCTCGCCCGCCCGGCAGGCGACATCCACGCGCAAGCCGAGCGCCTGCGTTCGAGCGTATCGGCACGGCTGGGCGAAGCCTTCGGCGTGGCGGTCGGCGCCTGCCGCAGCCAGGTCGGCTCGGGCGCCCTGCCGATGGATACGCTGGAAAGCGCCGCGCTGCGCATCGTGTCGCACGGTAGCCAGCGGGCGCTCGATGAACTGGCCGGCGCGCTGCGCGCCGTGCCCCGCCCGGTCATTGGCCGGATCACCGACGGCGCCCTGCAGCTCGACCTGCGCTGCCTCGACGAACACGACGAAGCAGCCTTCCTCGCCACGCTGGATGCCCTTCGCGCATGATCATCGGCACGGCCGGCCACATCGACCACGGCAAGACGGCGCTGGTGCGAAGCCTGACGGGCATCCAGGGCGACCGGCTCAAGGAAGAACAGGCCCGCGGCATCACCATCGACCTGGGCTTCGCCTATCTTCCATGCGACGCCTCGACGACGCTGGGCTTCGTCGACGTGCCCGGCCACGAACGCTTCGTCCGCACCATGCTCGCCGGTGCCAGCGGCATCGACCATGCGCTGCTCGTCGTCGCCGCGGACGACGGGGTGATGCCGCAGACCCGCGAACACCTGGCAATCCTCGACCTGCTCGGCATCCGTCGCGGCATCGTCGCACTGAGCAAGGCCGACCTGGTCGTCGCGGAACGGCTTGCCGAGGCGACCGCGCAAATCCGCAACCTCCTCGCGGGCACCTTGCTGGAGGGCAGCGAGATCGTGCCCCTGTCGTCGATCACCGGCCAGGGCGTGGACACGCTGCGCGAGCGGCTCATCGACGCCGCACGCGAGACCCGGCGTACGCATGCGGGGTCGCGCTTCCGACTCGCGGTCGATCGTGTCTTCACCCTGCCTGGCATCGGCGTGGTGGTGACCGGCACGGTGCTGTCCGGCAGCATCCACCTGAAGGACACGGTGGTCGTCAGCCCCGCGGGACTCAGCGCCCGCGTCCGTTCGATCCATGTGCAGAACCGTGACACCGACGCCGGCCACGCAGGCGACCGCTGCGCCCTGAACCTGGCCGGCCCCGGTATCACGAAGGACGCCATCCAGCGCGGCGATATGGTCGTCGATGCGTTCCTGCACGCGCCGGCCGAGCGCATCGACGCGCGCCTGCGCCTTTTGCCCGGCGAAACCAAATCCATCGATGCGTGGTTCCCTGCCCGGCTGCACCATGCGGCGACCGAGGTCGGCATCCGCGTGGTGCCACTCGAAGGCCATGTCGTCGCGCCTGGCCAGGCGGCCGACGTGCAACTCGTCCTGGACCGCCCCATCGCGGCCGCGGTCGGTGACCGTTTCGTACTGCGCGACGTATCGGCACAGCGCACCATCGGTGGTGGCACCTTCATCGACCTGCGCGCACCCGCCCGCCAGCGACGTACGCCGGCGCGCGCGAAAGAACGCGCCGCCTGGGCGATCGACGACCCGGCGCGGAGCCTTGCCGCCCTACTCGATGCGCCGCCCTTCACCCGCGACCTGGCCGCCTTCGCACGCGACAGGAACCTCGCCAACGATGTGCTCGACCAGGCCGTGCAGTCGGTGCAGCCGGAAGTGTTCGTTGCCGCCGGCGAACGCGTCGCGCTGGGCCGCGCGCACTGGCAGCCATGGATCGCCGCGTTGCACGAACGACTCGCCGGTTTCCACGAAGCCCATCCGGACCGGCAGGGCCTACCGCGCGAAACGCTGCGCCGGAGCGTGCTGCCACGGTTACCGCCGCCGGCCTTCGCGCTGGCCTTGCAGCATCCGGACGTCGCCGCCGATGTGGTGCGCGACGGCGCCTTCGTCCGGCTGGCCAGCCACGCGGCCCGGGCCAGCGTCGAGGACGAAGCCGCCTGGGCCGCGATCGCGCCGTTGCTCGGCGGCGCGACGCGCTTCCGGCCACCGCGCGTGCGCGAGATCGCCGCGCTGCTTCGGCGGCCCGAGGCGGAGGTGCGCCAGCGGATGCAGTCCGCGGCACGCCGTGGGCTTGCCGACGAGGTGGCGCACGATCATTACTTCCTGCGCGAAACGATGCAGGAGATGATCGGCATCGCCGTCGAGATCGCGGCGACGACGGCAGATGGCCGCTTCACGGCCGCGCAATTCCGCGACCGCCTCGACAACGGCCGCAAGGTCGCGATCCAGGTGCTGGAGTGCCTCGACAGGCACGGTGTTATGCTCAATCGCGGCACGCTGCGCAGCATCCGCCGCGAGTACGTCGGCCTGTTCGATGGAAGAGAATCGTTCCCGGTGGGGCGTCCGGACTTCAAATCCGGGTGAGGCAGCCAGACTGCCTCGGGTGGGTTCGACTCCCATTCTCTTCCGCCATGCCGCGGCGCGACTAATCCACGACCACCTGCGGGGCACCGGTTTCGACGGTCCCGATGACGCGCGCCTGCGCATAACCTTGGGCTTCGATCATGTCGCGCAGTTCGTCGGCACGCGTCGCCCTGCACGCTACCAGCAGGCCACCCGAGGTCTGCGGGTCGGTCAACAGATCACGCTGCCAGGGGGCAAGTCCTTCGGCCAGTTGCACGCCATCGCCGTAGCTTGCCCAGTTGCGCTTCGAGGCACCGGTGACGAACCCGGTCTGGATGAGCGCTTCGGCCTGCGCGAGCCAGGGCACGCGCTCGCGTTCGATGCGCAGGCGCACGCCACTGCCACGCGCCATTTCCCCAGCGTGCCCGAGCAAGCCGAAGCCGGTGACGTCGGTGATCGCATGCACGTCCGCATCCTGGGCAAGCACGTGGCCCACGCGATTGAGCAGCGTGGTCGATGCGATCATTTCGTCGTAACCGGCACGATCGAGGGCGCCCTTTTTGAACGCGGCGGAATACACGCCCACGCCGATCGCCTTGGTCAGGATCAGCGCATCGCCGGGCTGCGCGCCGGTGTTGCGACGCACCTGCGCCGGCGTGCACAAGCCGATCGCGGCGAGTCCGTAGATCGGCTCGGCCGAATCGATCGAGTGGCCTCCGGCGACTGGAATCCCCGCCTGCGCGCAGATCGACTCGCCGCCCGCGAGGATGGCGCGCACGGTATCGACATCCAGCTTGCCCAAAGGCATGCCGAGGATCGCCAGCGCCATGATCGGCTTGCCGCCCATCGCGTAGACGTCGGATAGCGCGTTGGCGGCGGCGATCCGGCCGAAGTCGAACGGGTCGTCGACCACCGGCATGAAGAAATCCGTCGTGGCGATCACGCAGGTGCGATCGTCCACCTGCCACACCGCGGCATCGTCGCTGGATTCGGTGCCGACCAGCAGCGAGGCGAAGGGCATGCCCGGCGCCTTGTCGGCAAGCAGTGTCTGCAGCACCGAAGGTGCCAGCTTGCAGCCACAGCCGCCGCCATGGGCCAGTTCGGTGAGCCTGACGCGATCCGAAAGCACATTCATACAAATCCGCCGTGGCGCCGCATGCAATGGTTGCGGCAGCATAGTCCACAGGCGATCCGCTGGGGTAACAGCCATGCACGACGACATCCGCGCCAACCGCGCCATCCGCTGGTCGATCTTCCTCGCGCTGGCCGTGGCCGGCCTGTTGTACGTGAAATGGATGCCCTACTACGGGCGCGCCTTCGACGCGGCGGCCCATCATTCGATAGGGCACTCGATCCTCATGGGCGACGACGCACGCGCGCCCTCGCCTTCGTGGGACGCGGCGCTCGGCTATGCCGTCGCCTACGGCAAGGCGATCTGGAAGGCGATGCTGCTCGGTCTGCTCATCGGCGCGGCCGTGCAGGCCCTGCTCCCGGCCAATGCCGTGCACCGCGCACTCGGCGGGCTGGGTTTTCGCAGCGTCCTGGCCGGGGGCCTGCTCGGCGTCCCCGGCATGATGTGCACCTGCTGCGCGGCGCCCGTGGTCGCCGGCCTGCGCGAGCAACGCGCAACGCCCGGGGCCGCCACGGCGTTCTGGCTGGCGAACACCCTGCTCAACCCGGCAACGCTCATCTTCACCGGCTTCGTCCTCGGCTGGCACTGGACGGCGCTCCGCTTCGCACTGGCGATACCCATGGTGTTCGGGCTTGGCTGGCTGGCCGACCGGATGGCAGGCATGCCCCGCGGTGCCGTGCCCGTGTCGGCGGGATCGGTGGCCGAACCCGCCGCGCGATCGCCTGGCGAGATCGCGAAGCGCTGGCTGGAGATCCTGCTGCGGATGACGATCCGCCTCGTTCCCGAGTACATCGTCATCGTCTTGCTGCTCGGCGCAGCGCGGGCATGGATGTTTCCGCACATCGGCCCGGACGTAGGCGACCAGTGGTACTGGATCGTCGGCCTGGCCATCGCAGGGATGCTCTTCGTGATCCCCACGGCCGGCGAAGTGCCGATCATCCAGGCCATGCTCGCGCTCGGGATGGGTGTCGGCCCCGCGGCGGCACTCCTGGTAGCGCTGCCGCCGGTGAGCCTGCCGTCCCTCGCCATGCTCTACCGCTCGCTGCCGGCCCGCGTGCTGCTGGCGCTGGCGACATCCGTCGTCGCCTTCGGGGTGCTGGCGGGATGGCTCGCCGTGGCCTTTGCCATGCGCTGACCGTCGTCGGGGCCGGCCTTCGGATGCGGCGCCTACACGCCGTGCTGGATAGGTTTGGCCAAGCCTGCGCGGCCGCGCGCTGCTAAACCACGCGGATCACTTTTCCAAGGAGACACACCATGGGCAATACCGACCTCGATCCGACCTTCCTGCAGAAACAGAAGCAGCGCCTCCTCGACCTGCGCGACCAGCTGGTCGCCGTCGGCAATGCCGCCGGCCGCGACGAACAGGCCTGGCAGGCGGCGGCCGGCAACGAACCACAGGACGAAGGCGACGACGGCGAGCGCTTCGCCCAGCAGGAGAACGACGAAGCCGTGCTGGCCCACAGCGAGGGCCGGCTGGCTGCGATCGACCGCGCGCTGGAGAAGCTTGCCGAGGGCACCTATGGCCTCTCCGACGAAAGCGGCGAGCCGATCCCCAGGGCCAGGCTGGAAGCCGTTCCCGAAAGCGCCCTGACGGTGGACGAGCTGGAAGCGGAAGAAAAGCGCGCGCGCTGACCGCCGGGTTCGCTGGCACCGGGGCCGCCGATCCGATCGGCGGCCTTTTTTATTGGCAACCGCTCAACATACGCCCCATGCCACGCGATGGGAACCCTTTGCGACGACCCAGCGTTCGCCACGGGAAACGCTATGTTTCGATCGTGTCGATCCGATCACGTTTGAACGTCTAGACATATAGACGTCTATTCGGTATTCCTTGGTGAACGACGTTGCGCCGCAGCATGAGCGGCGCACCCACGCGACGACCCGGTCGCCTCCCAGGGGAAGTTTCTCTTGAAAGCAAATCGCGCCATCGCAACCCGCACCCGCCTGTTCGCCGCCGTCGTCGCCCTGCTCGGCGCGGCGCAGGCCCAGGCGCAGTCCACCACGGGCTCCATCACCGGCCAGGCGCCGGTGGATGCCGGTGAAACCGTGCTGATCCAGGGCGACACGGGCCTGAACCGCGAAGTCACGGTCGACGATCGCGGTCGCTACGCCGCGGGCCAGCTCCCGCTGGGCACCTATACCGTGACCCTGCGCAAGGGTGGCGCGGACGTGGAAAAGCGTAGCGGCGTAGCCCTGCGCGTCGGCGCCTCCGTCGACGTCTCCTTCAGCGGCAAGGCCCCGGCCCAGGACCTCTCGGCCGTGCAGGTTTCGGCCTCGGCGCTGCCCAGCATCGACGTCGCCGCGGTAGATTCGCGCAGCGTGATCAATGCTGACCAGCTGTCCAAGCTGCCGCTGGCGCGGAATGCCGACGAAGTGGCGCGGCTGGCCCCGGGCGTGGTGTCCAACAGCGGCGGTTACACGGGGCCGACCGGTGCGTCGATCAACAGCTTCGGCGGCTCGGCGGCCAGCGAAAACGCCTACTACATCAACGGCTACAACGTGACCGATCCGCAACGCGGCATGGGCGGCATCTCCCTGCCCTACGGCGCGATCGACCAGCAGGAGACCTACACCGGCGGCTACAGCGCGCAGTACGGCCGTTCCGATGGTGGCGTCATCAACCAGGTCGGCAAGCGCGGCACGAACGAATGGCACTACGGCGCGCAGGTGCTGTGGGAGCCGGATTTCGCCCGTGCCGACGCGGTCAACACCTACTACACCAACGGCCTGCCCGCCTCGCCGGTGGCCGGCTCGCTGTACAAGCCAAACCGGCAGAACCGTGACTGGGTGACGACGGTGAGCACCTACGTCGGCGGCCCGCTGGTCAAGGACAAGCTGTTCTTCTTCGTCGCCGGCGAGTTCGAGCGCGAACAGGCCGACACCCACAACGCCGTCGACAACGTCATCCCCGATACGAAAAACCGTTACGACTCGCCGCGCTGGTACGGCAAGGTCGACTGGAACATCACCGACAGCCACATCCTCGAGCTCACCGGCGCATCCAGCAAGCGCGAGACCACCGGCACGATCTACGACTACGATTATGCCAGCCAGCAACGCGGCGATCGCATCGGCGAAGCCGACACGGTGAAGACCGGCGGCGACGTCTGGACGGCCAAGTACACCGGCTACATCACCGACAACCTCACGGTGTCCGCGCTGTACGGCAAGATGAAGCTCGACCAGTACGACCAGCCCGGCGCCTACGACGGCTCGCTCACCTATGCCGACGGCCTGATCAACCAGAACCCGGCGCTCAACGGTGGCTCGCCGCTGGGCAACAACCAGACCGTGCAGACGCTGGCGAACCCCGGCCGCAGCACGCGCAGCAACAACACTCGCCTGGACGTGACCTACACGCTGGGCGACCACACATTGAGTGCCGGCCTCGACAACCAGGTCACCCGCGCCATCGACCAGGGTTCCACCGCGTCGGGCGACGGCTATTACTGGAGCTACGGCAGGGCCGATCCGAACACGCCGATCTCCACCGGCCTGGGCGTGCCTGCCCCGGGAGCCTTCCCGAACGGCCAGCAGGGCTACTACGTGGTCAAGCACGTGGTGAGCTCGCTGGCCAGCGTGCGCGCCACCCAGCGTGCGCAGTACATCGAGGACAAGTGGCAGGTCAGCGATCGCTGGCTGCTCTCGCTCGGCCTGCGCAACGACCAGTTCGAGAACTTCAACCGCGACGGCGACGCCTACGTCACCCAGCATCGTCCGCAGTGGGCACCGCGACTGGGCTTCAGCTGGGACGTGAACGGCGATGCAAGCTTCAAGGTCTACGGCAACGCCGGTCGCTATTACCTCGGCCTGCCGCTCAATCCCGGCCTCAACGCCGCCGGTGCATCGCTCAGCACCTCGCAATACTTCACTTATGGCGGCATCGACGCACAGGGCCTGCCCACCGGCCTCACCGCGTTCTCCGCGCCGGTGTCTTCCAACAACTATTTCGGCGTGCTGCCCGATCCGCGCACGGTGACGGCCAGCAACCTCAAGTCCGAGTACCAGGACGAGTTCATCCTCGGCTTCCAGAAAACCGCGGGCGACCACTGGGTGTATGGCGCCAAGGCTACGCAGCGCATCCTGCGCAGCGCGATCGACGACTACTGCGATGTCGACCGGATCACCGCCAAGGCCGCCGCGCTCGGCTACGACGTCGCCGCGACCAACAGCTGCTACCTGTTCAATCCGGGCCGCGCCAACACGTTCAACCTGATCGATACCTCCGGCAACGTCGTGGCCGTGCCACTGAGTAACCAGGAGCTCGGCTTCCAGGGCCTGAAGCGCCGCTATTACGCGCTGGAAGGCTTCCTCGAGCACCCGTTCGACGGGGCCTGGTACGGCAAGATCGACTACGTGTTCTCGCGCAGCTACGGCAACACCGAAGGCCAGCTGCGCTCCGACCTGCAACAGACCGCGGCGTCGACCAGCGAAGACTGGGACAACAGCTACATCATGGAAAACACCAACGGCCCGACCAACAACGACCACACCCACCAGCTCAAGCTCTACGGTTACTACCAGCTCACGGCCGAATGGCTGGTGTCGGCCAACCTGAGCCTGGTCTCCGGCTCGCCGAAAATCTGCCTCGGCTACTACGGCCAGGACCTCTCCGACCCGGGTAAATACGGCGGCTCCTACCATTACTGCGACGGGCAGCCGTCGCCGCCGGGCGCGAAGGGCCGCCTGCCGTGGATCCGCCAGCTCGACCTCGGCACGACCTACCGGCCCGCGTTCGGCGAGGGCAAGCTGGCCTTCACCGCCAGCGTGTTCAACGTGCTGAACGAGCAGCGCCCGCTGAACATCTATCCGTACTCGCAGACCGACCCGGGCGTGGCCGATCCGCAGTACGGACAGGCCCAGGTACGCCAGGTGCCACGCTACGTTCGCTTCGGGGTCAGCTACGACTTCTGAGGGCCGGGGCAAGGGCCGACAGACGGGCATCTGTCGGCCTATACTCCTCGTTTGGCCCAATGAAAGTCCGTCCGAACATGCTGAGAAGCGATCAAGTCCTCGTCACCGTTGGTACCGCCTGCACGATCTCCGCCGTGGGCTCGACTGAAACCTACCAGGCCCTGGTGGCCCGGTCGGACGAGTTCCTTCCCCTTGCCGCGTTCGATGCCGGCCTGGTCGAGATCGATCCGGAAGCGGCGAACGCTGGCGATGGCATGCGCTGGGCCGCTGGCGAACAGGCCGGCGAGCCGGTCAGTCTCGATGAACTCAAGCGCCTGCATGGCGACAGCCTGCGCGCCAACAGCGGCATCCGCCACGTGCCCGGCGTGCGCGAGCTGGCCCCGCGCGTGGTCACCGACATCGCCGCGCCGCTCCCGCACGACCTCGAAACGGTCGGCCTGCGCCGCCTGGCCGGCCTGCGTTACGAAGACATCCGCGGCTCCGGCCTGAAAGACATGCACGGCCTGTTCCAGGACGACCCGTTGCTTAGCCCGTCGCTGCAGGCCCAGTTGTTCGCCTACGGTGCGCTGGGCGCGCTCGCCGGCCTGCCGCGCCCGCTGTCCGAGCTGGTGCCCGACCCGTTCGGCTTCCGCGTGGCGTCGGCCACCGCGTTCGGCGGCAACGAGGCCCTCGGCCAGTGGCTGCGTCCGGATGCGCCGCTGCCGGAGAACGGCATCCCCAAGGACACCTTCGCCGTTCGCCTCGCCCATTCGCTGGGTTCGCACGGTCCGGCACTGGTCTCGACGATGCTCTCGCCCTCGTACAGCATCAGCCGCGTGCTGAAGAACCCCGAGCTGCGTGAATCGCTGCGCTCGGCCGACGTCGGCTTCATGCGCGTGCCGCAGGCACCGTCGACGGCCGTCGGCGCGTGTGCATCCAGCCTCATCGCACTTGCCGACATCGCGCCGCAGCTGTTGTTCGATTACCCCGGCTTCCAGCGACCGAAGATGGTCCTGCTCACCGCGGCCGATGCCGCCCTGCAGCCACGCTTCGGCATCCTCGAAGCCTTCGGCGGCGGCGCGCTGATGACCGGTGAAAAGCTGGCGACGAAGAATGCGGCGCACGGCGATGGCTCCGAGCGCAGCGTGCACGATTCGCTCGCACCGTTCGACATCGATGCCGACGGTACCGTCGTCGGCCACGGTGGCTCGGGCCTGCTGGTGACGACACTGGAATTCGCCCTGCGCAACCAGCTCGACATCACCTCGATCATCGTCGGCTGGGGCCAGAGCGCCGAGGCCGGTGGCAAGGCGCACTTCGCCGGCGTCGGTTTCGGCGGTGAAAACGCACTGGTGCAGGCGCTGGACATGGCCCACCAGGCCCACGACTACGGCATCCACGACTTCCAGTACCTGGCGGCGCACGCCACCGGTACCCGGACCAACTCGAAGACCGACCTCGGCACCGCCCTGGCGGGCCTGCGTGGCGCCGCCCAGCGCCAGGGCCTCGAAGGCGAGCTGCCGAAGATTTTCGTCGGCACGCCGAAGGCCGTCGGCGACGGCCACACGATGGGCGAAACCGGGCTGAAGGCGCTGTCCCAGGCCGTGCAGTTCGTGCTCGGCCGCAAGGCCCCGGGCGTGCCGACCCTGCGCCGGCTCGATCCCGACCTCGCCGAAGTGGCCGGCCACTTCCATCTCCAGGCCGAGCCGTCGGAAGGCAATGCGGATGGCGGTGCCATCTGCGCCACCCAGGGCTTCGGTGGCTACAACGGCGCCGTGGCCCTGCGCTCGGCGAATGCGGAAGCATTCAAGCGCTACGCCTGCGATGCCGCCGAGCTTGAGGCGTATCTCGCGGCGTGGCCGGCGATCAGGGCGGAACGCGAAAAGCGCGAGCGCGTCGCCCGACGTAGCCCGAAGCTGGCCCTGGCCATGGCCGAGACCCATCGCTGGACCGGGCTGGAATAAACGCGGCTTGAACCAGTGACCCAAATCCATAAGGGTCACTGGTTGCTTCGAGCCCCGCGTTGGCGTATACCTCCCGGATGACCGCCATGACCGCGACACCCAGCGCCCCGGTGGACCAGGCACCGGACGTCCGCCAGCAGATCATCGACGCCGCCGACGAGCACTTCAGCCGCTTCGGCTATGCGAAAACCACCATGGCCGACCTGGCCAGGGCGATCGGGTTTTCCAAGGCGTACCTGTACAAGTTCTTCGAATCCAAGCAGGCCATCGGCGAGGCGATCTGCGCCGGCTGCCTGGGCATCCAGCGCGCCGCCATCGTCGCGGCGGTGGAAGCCGCGCGATCACCCCACGAAAAGGTCCGCGCGCTGTTCCGCACCGCCGTGGAACTGGCCCGCGAGCAGCTTTTCGAGGATCGCCAGCTCTACGACATCGTCACCCACTCGTGCACCGAGAAGTGGGAGAGCTCCGAGAGCCACGTCGCCCAGTTGCAGGCGATGCTGCGCGAGATCGTCCGCCAGGGCCGCGAGATTGGCGACTTCGAGCGGAAGACGCCGCTGGACGAGGTCTGCGCGGGCATCTGGATCGCCATGCTGCCGTTCGCCCACCCGGTGCTGCTCCAGCACAACCTTGACCTGCTCGACGAGGGCATGCCGGCCGTCCTCGGGCTGGTCCTGCGTAGCCTGGCCCCCTGAAGCACGAGAATTATTTTGCTGTGACCAGTTGACAATTTGGTCACTAGACACAAAAGTGTGGCTCTCCTTCCATGGAAAGCCACCATGCACGCCTTTCCCCCTGCCCGTCGTTTCCTCCCCGTCGCCGCTGGCGCCGTCCTGCTCGCTGCCGCCCTGAGCGCCTGCTCGCGCAGCGAAGCCGATCCCCGCCTCGACCCGCCGCTGGTCCGCACCGCCACCATCGAGGCCGGCCAACCCGGCGAATCGAGCTTCTCCGGGGTCGTCTCGGCGCGGGTGCAGAGCAACCTCGGCTTCCGTGTCCCCGGCAAGGTCATCGCCCGCCTCGTCGACGCCGGCGAGACCGTGAAGCAGGGCCAGCCGCTGATGCGCATCGACCGCACCGACCTCGCCCTGGCCGATGCCGCCTCGGTCAGCCAGGTAGAAGCGGCGAAAGCCCAGGCCCTGCAGACCGATGCCGACGAGAAACGCCTGCGCGGGCTGGTCGGCAAGGGCGCCGTCTCGGCCTCGGCCTACGACCAGGCCAGGGCCGCCGCCGATGCCGCCGCCGCGCGGCTTCGGGCAGCGCAGGCGCAGGCCTCGGTCACCGCCAACGAAGCGGGTTATTCCGTGCTGGTCGCCGACGCCGATGGCACGGTCGTCGAAACCCTGGGCGAGCCCGGCCAGGTGGTGACCGCCGGCCAGGTCGTCGTCCGCCTGGCCCATGCCGGCCCGCGCGAAGCCCTGGTCAGCCTGCCGGAGACGCTACGCCCGGCGATCGGCTCGACCGCGCGCGCCACGCTTTACGGCAACACCGGCGAAGCCGCAACCGCGCGCCTGCGGCTGTTGTCGGATGCCGCCGACCCGGCGACCCGCACCTTCGAAGCACGCTATGTACTTGAAGGCGCGGCCGCGCAGGCGCCGCTCGGATCCACCGTCGTCGTGCACCTGCCGGATGCCGGCCAGGGCACGCCGTCGGTCCCGGTCGCGGCCATCTTCGACAACGGCAAGGGCCCCGGCGTGTGGCTGCTGCGTGGCAAGCCCGCCTCGGTCACGTGGCGCGCGGTGACGCTGGGCAGCGTCAGCGACGAGTCGGCCACCGTCACCGCAGGCCTCCAGCCCGGCGATCGCTTCGTCGCGCTCGGCGCCCACCAGTTGCACGAAGGCGAGCCGGTCCGCACCAGCCTCGACGGGGCGCGGCCATGAGTGGATTCAACCTCTCGGCGCTCGCCGTGCGCGAACGCGCGGTCACGCTGTTCCTGATCATCGCGGTCTCGGTCGCCGGCCTGTTCGCCTTCGTCCACCTCGGCCGCGCGGAAGATCCCAACTTCACCGTCAAGGTGCTCACCATCGTCACCAGCTGGCCCGGTGCCACGGCGCAGGAGATGCAGGACCAGGTGGCCGAGCCGCTGGAAAAGCGCCTGCAGGAACTGAAGTGGTACGACCGCAGCGAGACCTTCACGCGGCCCGGCGTGGCCTGGACCACGCTCACCCTGCGTGACGACACGCCGCCGGCCGACGTGCCCGACGAGTTCTACCAGGCGCGCAAGAAGCTTGGCGACGAAGCGGCCAAGCTGCCGCCCGGCGTGATCGGCCCCTTGATCAACGATGAGTACGCCGACGTGACCTTCGCGCTCTACGCGTTGAAGGCCCACGGCGAGCCGCAGCGCGCGCTGGTGCGCGAAGCCGAAGGCATCCGCCAGCAGCTGCTGCACGTGCCCGGCGTGAAGAAGGTCAACATCATCGGCGAGCGTCCGGAGAAGATCTACGTCGACTTCTCGCACGAACGGCTGGCCACGCTGGGCATGTCGCCGACGGCGATCTTCGAAGCGCTGGACAAACAGAACGTGCTCACCTCCGCCGGCTCGATCGACACGACGGGCCCGCAGGTGCAGATCCGTCTGGACGGCGCGTTCGACAACCTCAAGGCGATCGGCGATACCCCGGTCGTCGCCAACGGCAAGACCCTGCGCCTGGCCGACATCGCCAACGTGCGCCGCGGCTACGAAGACCCCGCCTCGTTCCTGATCCGCCACGACGGCGAGCCTTCGCTGCTGCTCGGCGTGGTGATGAAGGAGCGTTACAACGGCCTGCAACTCGGCAAATCGCTGGAAGCCGAAGCCTCCACCATCACCTCGGGGCTGCCGCTCGGCCTCACCTTCAGCAAGGTCACCGACCAGGCGGTGAACATCACCGAGGCCTATGACGAGTTCATGCTGAAGTTCTTCGTCGCGCTGGCCGTGGTCATCGCGGTGAGCCTGGTCAGCCTCGGCTTCCGCGTCGGCCTGGTCGTCGCCGCGGCCGTGCCGCTGACGCTGGCCGGCGTCTTCATCATCATGCTGGTCACCGGCCGCGACTTCGACCGCATCACGCTGGGTGCATTGATCCTGTCGCTCGGCCTGCTGGTCGACGACGCGATCATCGTCATCGAAACCATCGTGGTGAAGATGGAGGAAGGCAAGGACCGGATCAGCGCCGCGACGTACTCGTGGAGCCACACGGCGGCGCCGATGCTCGCCGGTACGCTGGTCACGGCGATCGGCCTGATGCCGGTGGGTTTCGCCAAGTCATCCGCGGGCGAGTACGCCGGCAACATCTTCTGGGTGGTGATGTTCTCGCTGCTCACCTCATGGCTCGTCGCCGTCATCTTCACCCCGTACCTGGGCGTGAAGCTGCTGCCGCATATCGCGCCGGTGGAAGGCGGCCATGCCGCGATCTATGGCACGCCACGCTATCGCGCGTTCCGTCGCCTGATCGCCTTCGTCGTCCGCCGCAAGGTGCTGGTCGCGCTCTCCGTGGTGGGGCTGTTCGTCGTCGCCGTGCTCGGCATGGGCTTCGTCAAGCAGCAGTTCTTCCCGATCTCGGACCGTCCCGAGGTGCTGGTGGAAGTGCAGATGCCCGAAGGCACGTCGATCGATGCGACCTCGAAGGCTGCGGGCAAGGTCGAGGCGTGGCTGCGCAAGCAGCCGGAAGCGAAGATCGTCACCACGTACGTCGGCCAGGGCGCGCCGCGCTTCTTCCTCGCCATGGCGCCCGAGCTGCCGGACCCCTCGTTCGCGAAGGTGGTCGTGCTGACCGAGAACGAAAAAACCCGCGACACGCTGAAGAGCCGCCTGCGCGACGCCGTGCAGAAGGGCCTCGCCCCGGAAGCACGCGTGCGTGCGACGCAGATCGTGTTCGGCCCGTACTCGCCGTTCCCCGTGGCCTTCCGCGTATCCGGACCCGACGAAGGCAAGGTGCGCGACATCGCCGGACAGGTGCGCACGATCATGCAGGCGAACCCGGCGATGCGCACGGTGAACAGCGACTGGGCGGAACGCGTGCCCACGGTGCACTTCGTGCTCGACCAGGATCGCCTGCAGGCGATCGGCCTGAGCTCGCACGACGCCGCCACACAGCTGCAGTTCCTGCTCACCGGCATTACCGTGACCCGCGTACGCGAGGACATCCGGTCGGTCGACGTCGTCGCCCGTAGCGACGGCCCTGCCCGCCTCGATCCGGCGAAGATCGGCGCATTCACCCTGGTCGGTGCGAGCGGCCAACGGGTGCCGCTGGACCAGCTCGGCCACACAGAAACACGGATGGAGGACCCGATCCTGCGCCGGCGCGACCGGATGACCACGATCACCGTGCGTGGCGATATCGGCGACGCGTCGCAGCCACCGGATGTCTCGATGGCACTGATCGCGCAGATGAAGCCGTTGATGGCGAGCCTGCCGGCCGGTTACGCGATCGACACCGCGGGCGCGCTGGAAGAAGCGGGCAAGGCCAACACCGCGCTGGCCGCCGTGTTCCCGGTGATGATCCTGCTGATGATGATCGTGATCATGTTCGAGGTGCGCTCGATCGCCGGCATGCTGATGATCCTCGCCACCGCACCGCTCGCGCTGGTCGGCGTGGTACCCACCCTGCTGCTGTTCCACCAGCCGTTCGGCTTCAACGCCATCCTTGGCCTGATCGGCCTGGCCGGCATCATCATGCGCAACACGCTGATCCTGATCGGGCAGATCCACACCAACCAGCGCGAAGGCCTGGATGCGTATCACGCCGTGGTCGAAGCCACGGTCCAGCGCTCGCGCCCGGTGATCCTCACCGCGCTGGCGGCGGTGCTCGCCTTCATCCCGCTCACCTTCTCGGTGTTCTGGGGCTCGCTCGCCTTCACCCTGATCGGCGGCACCATCGGCGGTACGGTGCTCACACTGTTGTTCCTGCCGGCGCTTTACGCCATATGGTTCCGGATCCGCCCGGACAAGGACCTCGATCCCGGCGCCGTCCCGCTCCCGCCCTGAGCGCGCCCGCCACGGATCGTCACCGCGGCCACCACCGCGGATAGCAAGGCCAGCGCCGCCGACAACAGCATCACCTGGCGAAAGCCTGCAACGAACGCGAGGTCGACGACGCGACGAGCTGCCTCCGCCCCCGGGGGCAGCTCGATCCCGGCCAGCCGGGCCTTCTGCGCAAGGATCGCGTGCAGCGATCCCTCGGGCAGGTGCATCGTCGCCAGGCTGGCCTGCAAGGCCACGTCGAAGCCGTGCACGAGCAACACGCCGAACACCGCGATGGCGATCAACCCGGCCACGCGCGACACCGCGTTGTTCACGCCCGAGGCCGTGCCCGCCAGCGACGGATCGAGGGCGTTCATCACCGTGGTGGTCAGCGGTGCGATGGTGATGCTCATGCCCAGGCCGAGCACGGCGGACGCCGGGAAAAACGTGGTCCAGTACGAACCGCCGACGCCGGGCAACGCATACAGGCCGAAGCCCACCGCCGCGATGGTGGGCCCGACGATCAAGGGGAGCCGTGCGCCCACCACGTCGACAAGGCGGCCGGTCCAACGCGACAACACGAACATGATCACGATGAATGGCAGCAGCGACGCGCCGGCCGCCGTGGCCCCATAGCCCTGTACCTGGATAAGGTTCAAGGGCACGAAGAACATGCTACCGCCGAGCGAAGCGTAGAGCAGCAGGGTCAACGCATTGGCTCCCGCGAAGTTGCGGTCGCGGAACAGCGACATGGGCAGCATCGGCGCGGCGATGCGTCGCTCCACGACGATGAAGGCGAGCAAGGCCACCACGCCGACGAGTGCCGCGAAGCAGACCGGCATGGCCAGCCAGCCCAGTTGTGGCCCTTCGATCAGGGCATAGACCACGCCAGCCAGGCCCACCGTGGCGAGCAAGGCACCCCATCCGTCGATACCTCCCGCGTCGGCGCCACGGCTTTCCGGCACGCGCCACTGGCAGATCGCCACCAGCGCGATGCCGAGCGGGAGGTTGATCAGGAAGGCCCAGTGCCAGGAAAGATGCTCGACGAGGAAGCCACCAAGCACCGGCCCCACCGCCGCCGTGACGCCGCTGAACGCCGACCAGGTTCCGATTGCCCTGCCCCGGGTTTCCTTTGGATACGCCGAGCTGATCAGCGACAGGCTGCCCGGCACCAGCAGGGCCGCGCCCAGGCCCTGAACGCCGCGCGCCACGATCAGGGCATCGATGCCGGGCGCAGCGGCGCAGGCGAGCGACGCCAGGGTGAAGACGATCGCACCGATGACGAACACCCGGCGCCGGCCAAAGCGGTCGCCGAGCACGCCGCCGACCAGCAACAGCGCCGAGAGCAACAAGGCATACGATTCCATCACCCACTGCGCGTCGGCCGTGGTCGCCTGCATCGCGTGCTGGATCGCCGCGAGGGCGACGTTGACGATGGTGCCGTCGACGAAGGCCATGCCGGAGCCAAGCACGGCGGCCACCAGCGTCCAGCGCTGGGCCGAGGGGCTACACGGCTGGGCCGGATCGTTCGGCGTCGTCATGCGGCCAGCCTACGCCTTTTTTCATTGCAGCCGATGCCACGCCTCCGTCGCCTCGTCCACCGGCGCCATGCACTCCAGCCGAAGCTCCTGCGGCCCGGGCGTGCGTGGCGTGCCCACCGTGGTAACCAGCGAAAAGTAGCTCAGCTTGCGCGTGCCATCGGCGAGGGTCAGCGGGATGACCGGCAGGTCCGCCGATGCCGACGTCTCGAGCGATTCCTCGACGCCGGGGTAGGCGCGCAGCGTGGCGATCAGTTGCCGCGTGGCCTCGTCGACCGCACGGCCGACCGCCTCGCGCCGCACGCGTTGCAGCAGCGCCGCCGAAAAGCGTGGCCAGTCGGCGACGAAGGGACGCAGGCCGTTCGGATCGAAGATCATGTGCAGCAGGTTGCGCGGCCGGGGCCAGCGCGACAGATCGATGAACGAACCGAACATGCGCGTCGCCGCCTCGTTCACCATCACGACGTTCCAGTGCCGGTCCATCACCACCGCCGGGAACGGTTCGTGCTGCGCGAGCATCCGCTCCAGCGCACGGCGGACGATGGCAAGTGCATCCGCATCCCAGGATTCGTCGGCGAACTGCGGTGCGTAGCCCGCCGCGAGCAACAACTGGTTACGCTCGCGGAACGGCATGTCCAGCCCATCGGCGACCGCCATCAGCATGTCCCGCGAGGGGGCGCTGCGTCCGCTCTCGATGAAGCTGAGGTGCTTTTGCGACACCCCGGTTTCCAGTGACAGCTCCAGCTGGCTCAGCCCACGCATGCCGCGCCATGCCTTGAGGATCCTGCCGAGCTCACCGCCGGCCTCGCCACGTGCCTGGGACATCGAAGGGATCCTCACGATCGGGGCAGGCAGTATGCGAAGCCCGCCGGATGGCCACAATTACCTCGGGGGTAATCCACGCCCGCCGCCGGCGAAGCCGTCCCACCCGAACGGCTCGGCGAGCGCGTCGGCCAGGTAGTCGACGAAAGCGCGCACGGTCTTCGGCAGGTAGGCACGGCTTGGGTAAACCACGCTGATGTCGAGGTCGTCGGCAACGTATCCCGGCAGCACCAGCTGGAGCTCGCCGCGCTGGAGGTGCGGACCGAGGACGAAGGTCGGTCCGAACACGATGCCTGCACCGGCCACCGCGGCCGACGCCAGCATCTGCACGTTGTTCGCGAGCAGCCCGGGTTCGCCCTCGATCCGGTGTGCGATGCCGTCGACGCCACGCAGCGTCCAGTCGGCCGACGAGACGGCGTCGCTGAAGGCCAGCATCGGAAGCGGTGCGAGGTCCGCCGGGGTGGTGATCGCGCCATGCCGCGCCAGGAAACCGGGCGCCGCGCACAACACCATCCGGCAGCCACCGAGGCGGCGCGCAACGAGGGTGGAGTTCGCCAGCCTTCCGATGCGGATCGCGACATCCACCGTATCGCCACGCAGGTCGATGTAGCGATCGTCAAGTTGCAACTGCAGCGCGACACCGGGATGCGTCGCGATGAAGCCCGCGACGATGCCGCCCAGGTGCAAGGCGCCGAAGGTCACCGGTGCCGTGACGCGCAACGTGCCCGCGACACCCCCGGTACGTGAACGCGCTTCGTCGTCCGCATCGCGCACCTCGGCGAGGATGCGCCGACAGCGCACGAGATAGGCCTCGCCCTCGGGCGTCAGCGAAAGCTGTCGCGTCGTCCGCCGCAACAGCAGGACGCCCAGGTCTTCTTCGAGTTCGGCCAGGTATTTGCTGGCCCGCGAGGGTGACACGTGGAACAGCCGCGCGGCGCCGGCGATGCTGCCGATGCGCACGGTGGCCTCGAAGATCCCCATGCATTTCAAGCGATCATTCGGTCCTTTTCCAGCCGACTGTCGGTGCGTTGGCGGGGCTAATCCGCGCGGAGCCACGCCCCTAGGATAGTTGCATCCTTCCCTGCCCACACAGGTGGCACGCATGAACAACAGCTCCGACACGCACCCGATGGCCCACGTCGTCGAACAAGGCAGCCGCGGCCCCACGCTGGTTTTCCTGCACTACTACGGCGGCTCGTCGCGCACCTGGGCGCCTGTCCTCGCGGTGCTGCCGCCCGACCTGCGCGCCATCGCACCCGACCTGCGCGGCTGGGGCGCGGCGGCGCGTCCCGCCGACGGCTATGCGCTCGGCGACTACGCCGACGACGTGGAGGCGCTGGTCGCCGCGAAGGGCCTCACCGACTTCGTGCTGGTTGGCCACTCCATGGGTGGCAAGATCGCCCAGCTGGTGGCGTCACGGCGACCGCCGGGCCTGCGTGGCGTGGTGCTGGTCGCGCCGGCACCGCCCACGCCCATGGCGCTGCCCATCGAGGCACTGCAGGCGATGGCGCATGTGTACGACACCCGCGAAAGCATCGAGCAGGCACTGGCGATGGCACTCACCTCGCGCCCGCTGTCGCCGGCCTTGCATGAACAGGTAGTCGCGGACAGCCTTGCCGGTGCCCCGGCGGCGAAACGCGCGTGGCCGCTGGGGATCAGCCAGGAAGACATCGGCACGGCCGTGGCGGACATCCAGGTGCCCGTGCTAGTGATCAGCGGCTCCGCCGACAAGGTCGACAGCACCGAAACCTTGCGTCGCGAGCTGTTACCACGCATCGCGACCGCGCGCTTGCACGTGCTTGACGGGATCGGCCATCTCGTCCCCCTGGAAGCGGCACAGGCGGTGGCAGCCCTTGTCACGAAGTTCGTCCACGATCACGCCACGACAGCGGCCAACGCGTGATACTGCACCGGTGCGGCATACCACGCCGCCCGGGATCGCCCATGACCACGTTCGACCTGCACGGCGCACGCACGGGCAACAGCCTGCGCGCGGCCATTGCCCTTGCCGAATCCGGGCTTCCGTTCAAAGCCGTCCCCGTTGACCTGCGCCGCGGCGAACATCGCAGCAATGCGTTCGCCGCGCTCAATCCCCTCGGCAAGGTGCCGGTGCTGGTGATCGACGATGGCGACGGGCCGTGGGCGCTCTCCCAGTCCGGCGCCATCATGCTTGAGGTGGCACGACGCGCCGGCGAACGACTCATGCCACGCGAGCCACGGGCGAATGCGCTGGCACTCGAGCGCTTCTTCTATTTCATCACGGACGTGATCGAACCCTCGCACGCGGGCTTCTTCCTCGCGCGCGACGATGAACAGGCGGGTGCCGTCGCCTTGCATCGGCTGGTGGTGGAACGCATCCATGCCGCGGATGCGTTCCTGTCCCGCTCACCGTGGATGAGCGGCCAGCACTTCTCGCTGGCCGACATCGCGGCGTATACCT
The DNA here is from genome assembly GCA_018889975.1 of Bacillus sp. NP157. Lineage (NCBI taxonomy): Bacteria > Bacillati > Bacillota > Bacilli > Caryophanales > Bacillaceae > Bacillus > Bacillus sp. NP157. The sequence continues at coordinate 1,135,483 of CP076546.1, read as the reverse complement.
TGATCACCGCGGAGGGCGAGCACGTCGACTGGGATGCCCATCCGACGCTGTCCTCCTGGTATGGGCGCGTCGCCACGCGCCCCGCGGTGAAACTAGGCCTGGCGGCATTCGACTAAGGGCATCGCGGCCGCGCGCACATGGTGGGCGCGGGTGACGATCCAGGCCAGCGCGGCCAGCGCGAGGGCGATGATCACCCCGGCGTACAGGTGGATCGCGAACAGCAGGCCCTGGTGCTGGGCGACGTAGCCGATGGCGATCGTCGGCACGCTGAAAGCCACGTAGCTCTCGATATAGAACACGGCCATCAGCCGGCTGCGTTCGTGCGGCGCCGCCAGCGGCGTCACGCTGCGCATCACGCCCAGGAATGACGCACCGAAGCCTGCGCCCGCGACGAACGAGCCGGCCAGCAGGAGCAGGCCCGAGCCGTTCTCCGCACCGGCGAGGATCAGCAGCAAACCCGCGACGAGGGCGCCGGCGCCGGCGTACAGGGCGCGCAGCGGCGCATGTCGCAGCGCGACCAGCACGGCCAGCGAGGCGCTGCCCATGAGCGTGGCAACGGTGAGTCCGCCCATCCACGGCGAGCTGGAATGGGTGACCCTGGCGACCAGCGACGGCATCAGCGACAGATAAAAGCCACCGAGCATCCACAAAGCTACGTTCAATGGCGTTACCGCCAGCAAGGCAGGTCGCGCGCGTCCCGGCACCGCAACGCTCGGCCGCAGGCTCGCGAGTGCGCCCGGGCGCACCAGTCCCGTTTCCGGCGTCGATGCGGTGAAGCCGAGAGCGGCCAGCAACGCAACGACCAGGGCGATGTAGATACCGAGCAGGGGCGCCGGCGCGAGCACCACCAGCGCCGTGCCCGCGATCGGCCCGATCGCCAGTCCGACCAGGGGCGCGATGCTGTTGACCAACGCACCACGCTGGCGATCGAGGTCGAGCAACGCCGTACCCAGCGTCGCCATGGCCAGGCCGGTCGCCATCCCCTGGACGAGTCGCGCGACGATAAGCCAGCCGGGACCCGCGGCAAGGATGAAGACCAGCATGGCGACGATCTCCAGCACGATCGCCGCGACGATCACCGGCCGGCGACCAAGGTGGTCCGACAGCCGCCCGCCGAACAGCAGCGTGGCAAGCAGCGCGAACGCGTACGCCGCGAAGATCACCGTCAGCACGGTCGGCGAGAAGCCCCATTCGCTTTGATACAGGCGGTACAGCGGCGTTGGCGCGGCCGATGCCGCCATGAAGACGACCAGCGTGAAGGTGTGGATAGCCAGCGATCGTCCGACCGTCGGTGCATTCATGGCGAAGCCCTAAAGCTAAGAATGTGCGTTAGCCTACGCCGATCCGCCACAAATGCAATTATTTTGCTTTAAGAAAGTTATACTAGCCCCATGAACGACTTAGCCACGCCGACACCGCGTCCTTCCGGCCCCCGCCCAGGCGGTCGCAGCGCCCGCGTACAGGCCGCCGTCCACCAGGCCGTCCGCGAGTTGCAGGCCGAAGGCCCCCGCGAAACCCTCGCCGTACCGGCCATCGCGGCCCGTGCCGGGGTCACCCCCTCGACGATCTACCGACGCTGGGGCGACCTGCCCGCGCTGCTGGCCGACGTGGCCGTCGCCCAGCTTCGCCCTGAGTGCGCGCCGACGGACACCGGCAGTTTCCGCGGTGACCTGCGCGCGTGGCTCGAGCAATACCTCGAAGAAATGACCTCGGCGCCGGGGCGCACCATGCTGCGCGACGTGCTCGGTGCGGCGAGCACCACCAAGGCCAGCATGTGTGCGTTCTATTGCGCGCAACAACTGGACACGATCATCGCGCGCGGCGTCGCGCGCGGCGAACCGGTCGCGTCAGTCGACCGTTTGCTCGATCGTGCCGTGGCACCGTTGATGTATCGCATTTTGTTCGCCAGCGAGCCGCCGTCGGCGGGTGCCGTTGGCCGCTGGGTCGACGAACTGCTGCTGGACCGGGTCGTCTAGAACGACACCTCGGCCGGCTGGGTCACGCGTAGCACCGACTGGTCGCCCGTCTGCGTTTTCCATGCCGCGCGGATCGCGTCGATGTCGGCGCGATGGGCCGGCGTGTCGGGATACAGCAGCACCAGCAGCTTCGAACGCAGCCGCTCAGGTACGCGCTGGGTCTTGCCCTGCCACTGTCCGTAGACGTCCAGCACCGACAGTCCGTCGGGAAAACGCGGGGTGACCTCGCGATCGAGGAAGGCACGCCAGCCCGCCTCGTCGACGCCGCCACCTTCGACCGGTCCGAGGCCGAAATACAGTTCGGTGCGCACCCAGCCCGCGGTGGTCGAGGGATGCGCGGCGTCGCCGCCAAGCGTCGCAGTGACGGTTCCGTGTGCGGCGTGGGGGCCCGTGCTCGTGCAACCCGACGCGACAAACGTCGCCCATGCAAGGACGAACGTCGCCAGCAGCGCGCGCGTGGATAGCAACGACGGAGTCATGGGTTAGCCTCGCTCGGGGACGATGGAATATCGACGAAGGCGACGAAGCGTGGGCCGGTGTCGGCCAGGTCGACCGACTGCATCGCGCGGGCGCCGGCCGATTCGAGCAGCCACATCGTACGCAGTCGGTGCGAGACCATCATCCACTCGCTGCTCGTCGCCGGTGCAGGCGTATCCTGCACCGCCTCGAGTGCCTCGCGCAGGTGCGCCGGCGCTGGCGCATGCACCACGACGCCTTCGTTGGACAGCCCGGCGATGCGGATGCCAAGCAACTCGCACAGGCGGCCCTTGGCCTCAGCTTCGTCGTAGTCGTCCTGGCGCCGGCGAACGATGGCCGACGCCACGGTCGCATCCGCGATGCTGCCATCGTCCTCCTGCAGCACCGCACGGTCTTCCCATGCTTCGGGCGGGCACAGCTTCAGCGCCGGGTCGATCGCCAGGAACGGATTCACCTCGGCCGGATAGACCCGGCAAGCCTGCGGGCGGCGTTCGTAGATGCCGCAGCCCATGTCGGCGCGCAGGTTCGGGCAGGCGGCGGTGAAACTCGCGACCAGGGTGACGATCACGCGCACTGGCAGGTGACCGCTCTGGACCAGGAACGAGCGACGGCGCTTGTGCCAGGCCGGGCCATCGTCCACGGTTGGTTCTTCCGGCCACGGAATCGCCTCGCAGAACAGTTCCACGTTGCCGCCGTCGGCCAGCCACGCCAGCGATTCGGCAACGCTCAGCGGCAGGCGCAGGCCGTGGCAGCAGCGCCCGCACATCGTGCAATTGAAATGCAGCGGCATGGGTCAGGCGCGGTCGGTGAGCCAGACGCGGATCAGCGATAGCAGCTTGTCGACATCCAGCGGCTTGGCCACGTAATCGCTCGCACCCGCCTGCAAGGCCTGCTGCTGGTCATCGGGCATCGCCTTGGCGGTCAGCGCGATCACCGGCAGCTTGTCCCAGCGCGGGTTCTGGCGGATCTCGCGCGTCGCGGTGAGGCCGTCCTTCACCGGCATCATGATGTCCATGAGCACCAGTTCGATCGCGGCCTGGCCGCCCTTGCCCGATGCCTCGAGCATGTCGATGGCTTCCTGGCCGTTGCGCGCGATGCTCACGATGCAGCCATGTGGCTCCAGCACGTTCATCAGCGCGAAGACGTTGCGCACGTCATCCTCGACCAACAGGATCCGCCGACCCTCGAGCACCGCGTCGCGATGCAGGGCGGCGCGGATCATGTTCTGCTGCGGCTCGGGCAGCTCGCTGACCACCTGGTGCAGGAACAGCGACACTTCGTCGAGCAGGCGTTCGGGTGACTTCGCGCCCTTGATGATGATCGAGCTGGAATAACGGCGCAGGCGGTCTTCTTCCGCGCTGGACAACACGCGACCGGTGTAGACGATCACCGGCGGGAACGGCGAGCCATCGTTCTTGCTCATCGTTTCCAGCAGTTGCAGGCCGGTGGCATCCGGCAGCGACAGGTCGAGCACCATGCAGTCGAAGGTCTGTTGCTGCAGCGCTTCCAGGCAGGCCGCGGCGGTCGCCGCGCCCACTGTCTCGACATCCGCCGAGGCGAGCAGGTGGCGGATCGCGTCGAGCTGCACGGCATCGTCTTCCACCACCAGCACGCGGCGCGGACGCTGCGACAGACGCGCCTCGAGCGAGTCGAGCACGCCGCCGAGGTCTTCGCGCGTGGCGGGTTTGACGAGGTAGCCGACGGCACCCAGCGACAGCGCGGCACGCGAGTGGTCGGCGGCCGAGACGACATGGATCGGGATATGCCGGGTGCGGATGTCGTGCTTGAGGATGTCGAGCACGTACAGGCCCGACTGGTCGGGCAAGCCGACGTCGAGCACGATCGCGTGCGGCAGCCGCTCACGCGCCAGCGCCAGCGCGTCGGCAGCCGTGGACGCGAGGTAGGCGTGGAAGCCCATCTCTTTCGCGAGGGTGACCAGGATGTCCGCGAAGGCGGGGTCGTCTTCGATCAGCAGGATGCTGCGGCGGCCGTTGGCCGGCTCGGTCGCTTCCGTGCGCGCCGCGGGTGCCCGGCCAGGCATCGGCGTCGGCGCCGGCGTGGCGCGCACCGCCAGCGGTACGGGAGCCGGTGCCGGGGCCGGCATCGGCGAGTTCGCCGGGCGCACGCCGGTGATCACGTCGAGGCGGCTCGCCACGGTGAGGGTGAAGGTGCTGCCCTGCCCCGCGTCGCTGCGCACGCTGATCTCGCCACCCAGCAGGCGGGCGAGTTCGGCGGAGATCGACAGGCCGAGGCCCGTGCCACCGTAGCGGCGGCTGATCGAACCGTCGGCCTGCTGGAACGCGTCGAAGATGCGCGCCTGCTGGTCGGCGGCGATGCCGATGCCGGTGTCGGTGACCACGAAGGCGACCTGGCCGCCGCGCTCGGGACGCACATGCACGGCCACGGCCCCGGCTTCGGTGAACTTCAGGGCATTGGACAGCAGGTTCTTCAGCACCTGGACCAGGCGCTGGCGATCGCTCTCGATCACCGGCGGGCAGTCTTCCGCCATCTCCACGGTGAGCGACAGGCCCTTCTCGGTGGCGACAGGCGTGAACAACGCGGAGAGGTCGTCGAGCAACGGCTGCAGCGGCAGCGGCTCGGCACGCACCTCGACATGACCGGCTTCGATCTTGGACAGGTCGAGGATGTCGTTGATCAGCGTCAGCAGGTCGGTGCCCGACGCATGGATGGTGCGGGCGAACTTCACCTGTTCGTCGCTGAGGTTGCCCGCCGGATTATCCGCGAGCAGCTTGGACAGGATCAGCGCGGAGTTCAGCGGCGTGCGCAGCTCGTGGCTCATGTTAGCGAGGAATTCGGACTTGTACTGGCTCGCCCGCTGCACTTCCTGCGCCTTGGCCTCGATCGACTGGTTCGCCATCGACAGTTCGTCGCGCTGCGCCTCCAGCTGCATCGACTGGTCGGAGAGGTGCGCGTTGGTCTGTTCCAGTTCGGCCTGCTGTTCTTCCAGCTCGTGCTGCGACGCGCGCAGGGCCTTGCTCTGTTCTTCGAGCTCTTCGTTGGAAACGCGCAGCTCTTCCTGCTGGGTCTGCAATGCCTCGGACTGGCGGCGGGTCTCTTCGAGCAGGCGGTTCAGCTCGGCACGGTAGGCCGCCGAACGCAGCGCGATGGCGATCGCCGGCGACGCCTGCTCGAGCAGGGTCAGCACTTCGGGCGGCACGGCGTGGAAGAAGCCGAGTTCGAGCACGCCATGGACCATGCCTTCGGTCGCGCCGGGCGCGATGACGAGATGGCGCGGCTGGCCCTGGCCGAGGCCCGAGCCCACGGTGAAATAGCCTTCGGGAACGTCGGACACGTGCAGCACGCGGTTTTCGTTCACCGCACGGCCAAGCAAAGTGCCGCTGGGGAGCGTATCGATAGCCGAGTCGCCGGCCGCCAGGCCGATGCCACCCACGCGAGTGAAACGGCCATGCACGTTGGCGAACAGCACGCCGGCCTGCGCGCCGACGAATTCCACGAGGAAGGACAGGATCGACGCGCCGAGTTCCGCGGCGTCCTTGTCGCCGGCCATCACGGTACCCAGTTCCAGCCGGCCGGCCTGCAGCCACGCTTCCTGCGCGCGGGCCCGCGCGTTACGCCGGATCAGCACCGCGACGAAGATGGCCAGGCCCACGCCGAGCAGCGCGCTGCCGGCGCCCACGGTCAGCGCGGTGTTGTAGGCGGCCTCCATCTCCAGCAGGCGCTTCGCGCGCTGGTCGAATTCAACCGCGCGCATCGCGGCGAGGCGGGCGCGGATATCGTCCATCGCGGCCTTGCCGCGGTCGGAGTTCACCACCGCCAGCGCGGCGTCGAAGCCCTTGTCGCGACGCAGGTTGATCGTTTCGCGAAGCTCGGCCAGCTTGTCGTTGATCCGTGCGCTGAGTTCCTTCAGGCGAATGAGCTGGCCGGCGTCGCCACCCAGCGCGCCGCCGATCGCTTCGATCCGGGTGGGGATCACCGAGAGCGCCGTGCGGTAGGGCTCGAGGTAACCCTCGTTGCCGGTGAGCAGGTAACCGCGCTGGCCGGTCTCGGCGTCCTGGATGCTGGAGAGCACCTCGGCGAGCGAGGCCACGGCTTCCTGCGAGCGGTTGACCATCGCGTTGTCGTTGCGGATGGTGCGGATGTTCGCCGCGGCCACCAGGCCACTGGCGATGAAGAAAAGGATGACGACGACCAGGGCCACCAGGGTGCCGGTGTCACCCCCGGCGCGGAGAGAAGAAAGGCGGGAGGTCCGGGCTGGGCTCATGGGAACGACGCTGGCAAGGTTAGCGCGCGAGCCTAGCATGGCGCCGCGGCCTTAGGGCGCTCCGCGCGCCTCGTGCAGGCGTTGCAAGGCGCGCTCACGCCAGCGCATCAGGGGCGTGACCGACATGCCGTGGGCGAGGATGCTGGCCGCGACCACGGTGACCACGATGCCTTCGAGTTCGGCGACGCGCGGACCCGACATCCCGTGGCTTACGCCATAGGCAAGGTAGTTGAGCGTGCCCAGCCCACGGATGCCGAACCAGCCGATCAGCAGGCGGCGCTGCCACGGCACCCTACTACCGATGGTGGAGATCCACACCGCCAGCGGGCGGAGGATAAGCATCAGCATCACGGCGACGCCGAGCGCGGGCCAGCCCAGCGCAGGTAGCGCGACGATCCCGACCAGCATCACCAGCATGGAGGCGATCAGGCGCTCCACCGTTTCGCCGAAGGACAAGGCGTCGGAGATCACCCAGCCAACGGTCTGCGCGGGATGGTCCACCGTGGCACGGGCGCGCTCGTTCGGTCGGACCAGGGTCTCCGCAGGTTCCTGCGATGCTTCGCCACCCGCCCTGAGCGTGTCCTCCTGCGCATGGCGACTGACCCGTCGTTCCACCCAGCGCAAGCCGACCCCGGACGCAAAGGCGGCGAGGAAGGCCGATGCGCCGACCATCTCGCACAGCGCGTACACCACCAGCATGATGCCGAGCGCGAAGAAGTCACTTGGCGCGACGTCCTTCGATGCATGCCGCAGGCGCGCACCGAGATAGCCAAGCCCTGCCCCGCCGATGAGGCCGATCAGCAGTCCGCCGCCGAAACCCCAGGCCACGTCGACGAGGGCCCAGTGGACGCCCACGTCGCCGAAACCGACGCCGCTCGCCATCAAGGGCAAGGCAAGCAGGAGCAGCGGCAGCGCGGTGGCGTCGTTGAGGCCAGCTTCTGCGGACAGCGACAGCCGCAACGGATCGTCGTCGCGTGCATCGTCCACCGAGACCAGCGCCGCGAGCACGGGATCGGTCGGACTGACCATGGCGGCGAGCGCGAGCGACCACGGCCAGTCCCAGCCGAGAAGCCAGCGTGCGACGAGGGCCACGCCCGCCGCAGTGAGGACCATGCCCGGCAAGGCGAGCCGGAAGGCCATGCGCCAGGCACGGTCATGCAGTCCGATGCGTAATTTCAGGCCGGTGATGAAAAGCGAGACGACGAGCGCGGCTTCGGAAGCGAGCCTCAGCCAATGGACATGCTCGGTGGTGAATCCCAGCGAGGCGAGGCCGAGCACGCCCGGGCCGACGATGACGCCGACGGCGAGGAAGATGGCGAAGGTCGTGACCGGGCCACGGTGGATCCATCCTGAGAGGAACGAGGTCAGGAGGAGCAGCGCGCCGATGAGCAGGAGCCAGGGGAGCAGGGGCATGGGGTGGGCGCTGGGGTCCTTTGGGGGAGCGTCTTGGGGGATGTTTCTTGGGGGATGTTTCCTGGGGGATGTTTCCTGGGGGAATCTGGTGGTCGCGCGCGGGCGCGCTCCTACAGGTGTTTGGGGCGGGGGCGGCGGGTGAGGAGGCCGACGACGACGCCGGCGGTGAGTAGCGCAGCGCTGGCGGCCAGGGGCTGGGCGACGCTGCTGCGGCGGCCGTTGGCGCGGACGCGTCGGCGCGCGGCGAAGCCGTCGCCTGCCGGCCTGCCGATCTCCGCCGGTGCGGGTGCGATCTCCACCGCGTGCGCGTCGGGCCGGATCGGCTTGCCGCGCGCTTCGGCCACGATCCGGGTGAGCTCCGCGCCGAGCAGCACGATGATCGACGAGTAATAGGTCCACGTGAGCAGGACGACGAAAGCGCCCGCCGGGCCATACGCCCCGCCGACATTGCTGTGGGTGACGTAAAGGCCGATGACGAATTCACCGGCGAGGAACAATCCCGTGGTCAGTACGGCGCCGATCAGCGCTTCGCTCCAGTCGATCGCGGCATCCGGCAACACGCGGAACATCAGCGTGAAGGCGAGCGCGAACACGAACACGGAGACGATGTACTTGGTGACCGTCCAGCCGGTGCCTTCGCCATCGAAGATGCCCTGGATCAGCGCGCTGATGACGAACGAAATGATCAGCAGGAACGCGACGCCGCCGAGCAGGGCGAAGGCCTTGGCCCGCGCGCGCAGCCACGCACCGACGGCGGCGCCCGGCTTGGGCTTCACCCGCCACACCCGATTGAGCGTGCCCTGCAACTGGGCGAACACCGCCGATGCACTGAACAGCGTGACACCCAGGCCAACGAGCCCGGCGATGTGGCCGAGCTTGGGATGTTCGTGCGCGCTCTGGATGACCACCTGCAGCGCCTCGGCCGCCTTGTCGCCGACCATGCTGCGCAGCGCGTCGGCCAGCTGGCCCTCCAGGCTGGGATCCAGCAAGGACAGCGTCCAGACCAGGAGCAGCAGCAACGGCGCGATCGACAGCGCCGCGTAAAACGCGAGGGCCGCCGCACGGGTCATCAACTCGTCGTCGCCGAAGCCATCGACGGCCGACAGGAGGTAGCGTTTCAACGCAGGGGGTTGTGGCGCGGGTTTCATGCTTGGACCGTCTCCCCGCCAGGTCATCGCCTTGCGGCAAGTCTTACCTTGCGCAAGGCGATATCAACGCGCGCCCCACGTTACGTGAAACGCGCCATCACCTCACAGCTGGCTCATGCCGCCGTCGATGATGATTTCGGTGCCGACGATGAAGGCCGATTCCGGTGACGCGAGGTGCAGCACCGTGGCGGCGACTTCTTCCGCGCGGCCGAAACGGCCGACCGGCACCTGGGCAAGGATGCCCGCGGCGGTCTCCTTCAGGGTCGCCTCGTCCATGCCGAGCTTGCCGTACAGTGGCGTCTCGATCGGGCCCGGGCTGACCACGTTGACGCGGGCGCCCTGCGGGATCAGTTCCGCCGACAGCGTGCGGGCCAGCGAGATCAGCGCAGCCTTCGTCGCCGCATACACCGATGAGCCAGGCATGCCGATGTGCGCATTGATCGAACCGTTGAGCACGATCGACGCGCCCTGGTTCAGGTGCGGCAGCAGGGCCTGCAGCTGGAAGTAGGCGCCTTTCACGTTCGTGTCGAAGCTGAGGTCCCACAGCGCCTCGTCCACTTCGGCCAGCGAGGCGAACTTCGCGGCGCCGGCGTTGATGAAGATGGCATCCAGGCGCAGGCCTTTCTCCGCGACGGTCGCCGCCAGCGCGCGGGCCTCGGCTACCGAGCCGGCGTCGTTGCGGACGACGATCGCGTTGCCGCCCAGCGCCGCGGTGGCGCGCTCGATGCCGGCCGGGTCGCGGCCGGTGACGACGACGCGGGCGCCTTCGTCGATGAAGGCCTTGGCCACGGCCAGGCCGATGCCACTGGTGCCACCGGTGACGAGGACGTTCTTACCTTCGAAGCGATTCATGGTGTTTCTCCAGCAGGTTGGGTTGCTGGGTATGCTGCGCGGCGAGCGGCCGGAAGACGTCCCGGCCTGCCGACGTGGACGTTCGGTTTCATCGAACGTCCTGCAACCCGTGGCGCCCTATCAGGCCGGACGGCTCATGGGCCGTCTTGCACGGCCCTGTCGCGGACCCACGCCACCACCTGGGAGACGCAGCGCGCGACCTCGCCGGGCGCCTCGAGCACCATGACGTGGCCGGTGTCCCTGATCACGAACGTTCCGGCGGCCAGTTCGCGCAGGCTCGGCGGCATGCGCATGGCCTCGGGGGTGCGCTCCCCGGCGATCAGGAACGTGGGGATACGCGCGGCGATCGCCTGCACGTCGGCCGGGTAATCGGGCCGCAGGGTCTCCGCGAGCACCGCCCGCGCCGCGGCGTGGATCACGCTGGCCGGCTGGTGGTGCAGCCAGTCGGTCATCCGTTGCAACGGCACGCCGGTCATCCGCTTGCCGTCGCTGGTGACCAGGCCGGCTGGGTTCTCGCGCGCCTTGTCGAGCCACGCCACCACCTCGGCGCTGGACATCGGTGCCAGGCGTGACGACAGGAAGGCATCGCTGGGGGCAAGGTTGCCCTCGGCGCTGACGATGGCCGCCACCCGCTCCGGGTATGCCTTCGCGTAGCGCATCACCACTGCCGCGCCGGCCGAATGACCGACGATCACGGCGGGGATGCGCCCGATGTCCGCCTCGATGCACGCGGCGAGGTGCCGGGCCTGGTCGGCGATCGACATCGCCGAGGTGCCGCGCGAGGCGAACACGCCATAGCCGGCCAGGTCGGGGCGGAATACGTCCTCCCCGTCCAGGCCTTCCTTCAGCTCGTCCAGGCGCAGATGGCCGATGAAGCCATGCACGTACACCACTGGAACCCTCATCTGCCCCCCTGCAAGGCATGTTCCCTCGTCGACCATGATGCCCGTATGCCCTACCCCGCGGCCAGCGCCACGTTGCAGGCGAAGACATTCAGCGAGCGCGGCGGGCAGATGAACGACTCGCCGCCCTTCACCGCCAGGTCCGCGTCCAGTTCGGGGGCCGACGACAACGCCAGCTGCCAGCCCACGCAGTCGTCGCGGGCCGGCAGGGTGAACTCCACGCCCTCCTCCCACGCATTGACCACGACCAGCACGGTGGTGTCGGTGCCGCGGCCGGACACGGCCGTCTTCGGCGAGCGGCCGTCGACCACCAGCGCCAGCGAACGCGCCGCCGGTTGCCAGTGCTCTTCAGTCATCTCACTGCCATCCGGGGCGAACCACGCGAAGTCGGCGACGCCGGAGGGTTCGTTGAAACGTCCATCGAGGAAACGCGAGCGCGTCAGCAGCGGGAAGCGCTCGCGCACGGCCAGCACGTCGCGGACGAACTGGGTCAGGCGCCCATCGGTGGGATCGCGGTTCCAGTCGATCCAGGCGATCTCGCTGTCCTGGCCATAGGTGTTGTTGTTGCCGCCCTGGGTCTGCGCGCGCTCGTCGCCGGCCAGCAGCATCGGCGTGCCCTTGGACAGGAACAACGTCGCAAGCAGGTTACGCATCTGCCGCTCGCGCAGCGCCACGATGCCTTCGTCGTCGGTCGGGCCTTCCGCGCCACCGTTCCACGAATGGTTGTTGTCCGAGCCGTCGCGGTTGTCTTCGCCGTTCGCTTCGTTGTGCTTCTCGTTGTAGCTGACCAGGTCGCCGAGCGTGAAGCCGTCATGCGCGGTGATGAAGTTCACGCTGGCCCACGGCCGCCGGCCACGCTTGTTGAAGAAGTCGGCCGAGCCGGTGAGACGAGTGGCGAAGGCGCTGAGCAGGCCTTCGTCGCCCTTCCAGAAGGCACGCATGTCGTCGCGGAAGCGATCGTTCCACTCCGCCCAGCCCGGCGGGAAGTGGCCGACCTGATAGCCACCCGGGCCGCAATCCCAGGGTTCCGCGATCAGCTTGGCGGTGGCCAGCAAGGGATCCTGCGCCACGGCGTCGAGGATGCCGCCACGCTGGTCGAAGCCGCTGGGTTCGCGCCCGAGGATGGTGGCGAGATCGAAGCGGAAGCCATCGACGTGCATCTCTTCCACCCAGTAACGCAGCGAATCGGTCACCAGCTGGATCACCCGCGGGTGCGAGACGTTCAGCGTGTTACCGGTGCCGGTGTCGTTGATGTAGTAACGCGGATCCTCGGCCAGCCGGTAGTACGACGCGTTGTCGATGCCGCGGAACGACAGGGTCGGACCCAGTTCGCTGCCTTCGGCGGTGTGGTTGTAGACGACGTCGAGGATGACCTCCAGCCCCTTCGCGTGCAGTGCGCGCACCGTGTCGCGGAATTCGTTGCGGTGGCCGCTGGCGAGGTAACGCCGCTTGATGGCGAAGAACGCCAGCGTGTTGTAACCCCAGTAGTTGCGCCGTCCGTCTTCGAGCAGGTGCTGGTCGTCGGCGTAGGCGTGGATCGGCAGGAATTCCACCGCCGTGATGCCGAGCGACCGGACGTAGTCGGTCACGGCATCGCTGGCGAAGCCTTCGAACGTGCCGCGCACGGCCTCGGCCACCGCATCGTGGCGCATGGTATAGCCGCGCACGTGGGTTTCCATGATGACGGTCTCGTCCCATGGCCGCTGCAGGCGCGCGTCGCCCTGCCAGTCGTAGTCTTCCTCGACCACGACGGCCTTCGGTACGTACGGGGCGCTGTCGCGTTCGTCATAGCTGAGGTCGCCGTCGGCGTGTCCGATCGTGTAGCCGAACAGTTCGTCGCGCCAGACCAGGTCGCCGGCGAGTTCGCGGGCATACGGGTCGATCAGCAGCTTGTTCGGATTAAAGCGATGGCCCTGCGCCGGCTCATAAGGACCATGCACGCGGTACCCATATTGCTGGCCCGGCTTCACGTCCGGCAGGTAACCGTGCCACACCTCGTCGGTGTATTCGGGCAGGTTCACCCGCGTTTCGTTGCCCTCGTCGTCGAACAGGCACAGCTCCACGCGCGTGGCATGCGCGGAAAACAGCGCGAAATTGGTCCCCTCGCCATCGAAATGGGCGCCGCGTGGGAACGGCCGGCCCTCATTCACGGCGGGCTGGCGGCTTGAAGCGTCGGTCATGGGCAGTCCTCCGTAGAACCGCCACGATGCGTAATCGGCAGTGCAGGCCTCGTGCAGGCCTCGTCGGGCCTGCGACGACCGTGGTTCACGTGGGCCCGGGCTTCATGGCCCATCGGGTCGCTGCGAGTTGCCTCGCGCGCCCCGAAGGCTCATGCCGATGGCTGGACCGGGGTGACCCGAAGGACCATCGGCGCGCCTGGGGTGCCGTCGTAGTGAAGGGTGCCCGAGATATCCAGCAGCAGGGGCTTTCCGGTGACCGGCAATGCCATGCGACCCGATAACGCGACATGGTCCACGTCACGCAACGGCGGGCCAACCGACCCGGGCCCGCGGGAGTCGACGTCGATCGGATGGTCCAGGCGGAGGATGAAGGGCTGGTCGCCTCCCACGGACACCGTGCCATGCAGCACCACGAGCTGGGTGTCGTAAGCCAGCGGCTTGGGGCGGATGATGTCGGTCAGCTGGTCGGCTACAAGCAGGCTACCGAGGACGCCAGCGACAGCCATCAGGAGGATCACCGCGTTGCGCGCCGGGTGCCGCGCCTCGTTCGGGCCAGCCTTGGCCATGTCGGGATGTGTACTCATCGCGAACGGTACGATTCGTGGAGCGCGCTGGCATCGAGGATCAGCGGCGTAAGTGCCGCGCTACCGTCGCTATGCCGAAGGGTGCCCGCCAACTGCACATGCCGCGTGCCGCTCGGGATCAGTCCGTCGACGCCGACGATTTCCACCCGATCCTGGTTGCGCTCGACAACCTCGTTCCGCTTCGGCGTCACCGACTGCGCACCCACGCTTCGATCCAGCACAAGCACCGTGCGACCGCCGGGCTGCGGTTCCGGGGTCCCACTGAGCACGATGAGCTCGGAGTCGTAGGTCACGAGCTTCGCCGGGAAGTAGTCCGACAGGTGGCGCTCGGCCAGCCGCCAGCCGACCGCGATGAGCGGAAAGGCCAGCATATAGACGAGGGCAGTACCAGCCTGTCGCCGCACCCAATCCTTCGGTCGATCCTCCATCGCAATTTCCCCTGCGGCCCGGAGGGTCGCCTGCCGGTGGAGGCTAAAGACGCAACGTCCCCGCCGCCAGTGCCGGGCCTATGTGTTTTCGGCAATCAAGGCGGCCTGCACCCGCCAATACCCGGTCCGGTTCAAGGCCGCACAAGGCGAACTTTCGCGTTGTCATCGCCCCTGCTAGCCGCTAACATCGACAGCGGAGACGCTCGCAAGAGACTTTCCTACAGGAACCTCGAGCCGGTGATGAGAGGCCCTGCCGCCTTCAACGAAGGTCCTCACCCAGAGTGGGATTCAAAAGAGCTTCCGGCGTAACTAAGGGCCCTTCGGGGCCCTTAGTTTTTGTGAGTCCGATGCGGCCGCGCCCCTAGTCGCACGTTTCGCAGAATGGCGTTGAGCCCAATTTTCTGTGCCGCGTGGTGCCTGTGCGGCGCGTCGCTACGCCTGTATGCGCTTTCCACATAAAGAAACCAACGCCTCGCAGAGTGACGAACCTGGTCAGCTGCGGCTCAACCCACTCAGGATCAGATCGATACCTGCGACGAAGTCCGCGCGGTCGTCGTGGGTACTCAAGGTCGCCGCCATGCTGCGGGTGAACGGATAGTCGGCTGGGTCGAGCGCCAGCCACTCGCCGGCGACCGATTCGAGCATCGCTTCGCGATCGGCTTCCATCGCCCGGCCAGACTGGGCGTTCGCCGCGTTCTGGCCCGCGACGCCGAGGATGTAGTGCAACAGGGCGGATGCCGTCGACCACTGCGCTCGCTTCGGTACGCCGAGCGCCTGCAACTGCTGGCCGATGCGCTCGAGAATGCGGACGATGGGCAGCTTTCCCGGCGCCTGGTTCAGCGCGGCGCCGACCCATGGATGGGTATCGATGGCATCGAACATCCCCAGCGCGACGGCCCGGATCGACGCTGCCGGTGTCTTCGCTTCCGGCGACGCGTCGAGCGTCCGCGCCACTACGGCATCGCACGCGGCGGTCAACAGGTCGCTTTTGTTGGCGACGTGCCAGTAGATGGCGCCCGCACCCGTGGCGAGCCGCTCGGCCAGCGCGCGGAAGGTCAGGCCCGCTTCGCCGCTCGCGTCGAGCAATTCGATCGATGCGTCGACGATGCTTTCGCGGGACAGCGATGCGTCGCGACGCGGCGTGGGTTTCTGGGTGCGTGCCATGCCGGCATATTGACACAACTGGAACGACGTTCCAAGATTAATGGAACATCGTTCCACTGGTCTCAGCCATGCATACACCCATCGCCATCATCGGCGCCGGTCTCGGCGGCCTGACGCTTGCCCGCGTCCTCCACGTCCACGGCATCGAAGCCATCCTTTTCGAGGCCGACGCGTCGGCCGACGCCAGGTCCCAGGGCGGCATGCTCGACATCCACGACTTCAACGGACAGGTCGCGCTGAAGGCCGCAGGGCTGTACGACGCCTTCGTGGAGATCATCCATCCCGGCGGCCAGGCCACGCGCGGGCTGGGCACGGATGGAAGGCTCTTGTTCGAAGACCCGGACGATGGAACGGGCGGCCGTCCGGAAGTACCGCGCGGCGAGTTGCGCCGGATACTGCTCGACGCCCTCCCCGCGAACACCGTCCGCTGGAACCACAAGCTCGCATCCGTCGAGGCCGCCGGCGGGGGGCGTCACCGACTTGTGTTCGCCGATGGATCCTCGGTTACCACCGACCTGGTCGTCGGCGCCGATGGTGCATGGTCGAAGGTCCGGCCGTTGCTCACGCATGTCGCACCCACGTACACGGGCAAGGCTTATGTGGAGACGTATCTGCACGACGCGGACGAACGCCACGCCGCGAGCGCGGAGGCCGTCGGCGGTGGCTCGATGTTCGCGCTGGCTCCCGGCAAAGGCATCCTGGCCCATCGCGAACCCGGTGGCGTGCTGCATACCTATGTCGCGCTGCATAAGCCGTCGGCGTGGTTCGACGCGATCGACTTCACGCAGGGCCAGGACGCGCTCGCCACGATCGCTGCGGAATTCGAAGGCTGGGCCCCGTCCCTGACCGCGCTCATCACCGATGGCGAAACACCACCCGCCCTGCGTCGCATCTTCGAACTGCCGATCGGGCTACGCTGGGAACGCGTGCCGGGCGTCACTCTCCTGGGCGATGCCGCGCACCTCATGGCACCGTCAGGCGAAGGCGCGAACCTCGCCATGCTCGATGGTGCGGAACTCGGCGAAGCGCTTGCCGCCCACCCCGGCGACACCGAAGCCGCCCTCGCCCACTACGAGGCCGCGATGTTTCGCCGCAGCGATATCGCCGCTCGGGAGGCACAGGAATTGCAGGAGACCATGTTCGGTCCGGGGACACCGGGCAGCCTCATCCGCATGTTTCGCCCATCGGCATATGAAGGTCAGGCGTGAGCACGGCCTCCTAGGTCGTCATTTCTTCCACACTGGCATGCGGCTCAGGAGGTCGCGCAGCTTCGGTCCTGGGGAAGGAGGACTTTGCAGTAGATCGGTAAAGGCGTCGAAATCCTTCGCAGTCATGACGAAGAACCGTCGATTGAGGAAACCGTCGAACGTCGTTTCGATTTTGCACTCGGCAGGGCTTTGGCCACCGCAAGAGAGAGTGAGCAGCTTGTCGTACCTAGTTGGCTGTATATGCATTGCGATCACACAAGATTGTCGTCAGGCGCAACGTCGCAGTATTGCTTGCCAACGTATATAGGATGATTCGCAAATCGGCGTCCCCTACAGCAGGTCGCGGCAGAGCCCTACACGCCATTGTGTGGCTCACCGACCGGCGTCCAGAACCCTACCCTCCCGCCGCCCCTGCTCCACACCGTCATCATGGAAATCGATGCCGGTAGCGGCACCCTTCGCATCGCGCATCACGCGCAGATACGCGATCCCATCGCCCGTGTAGGCCAGGGTGTCATCCGCGCAGGTAGCCAGTCGCTTCGGCGGGCCGTTGTCGCGATGTATCCATGCCGCGCCGTCGCGCACCTCGATCACATGCATGCCGCCGCCGGGAATCGCATAGCTTCCAGCGATCCCTTGCAGTTGCGATGCACTCCACGCCTGCGCCACGAGCGTTCGATACGGCTTGCCCAGGGCCAGTGCGGCGAGACGTCGCGCCAGCGAACGTGCCTGCATCGCCGGTGCATCGGAGTTCTCCAGCACCACCACGGCCAGATCGGTGGACGGCACGTAGACGTAATAAGCGAGATAGCCTTCGATGCCGCCGCTATGCTCGGAGACTGCCACGCCCTGCACCTGGCCGGGCACCATGCCCAGCCCATAGGGCAGTTCGACGTCGCCGATCCGGGCGGGGGTGGACATCGACGCGAAGATGCCTGGTCCGAATGCCTTGTCGGTAGCGAGTCCGTGCAGCCAGCGGCCCATGCCGGACGCCGTGGCGGACAACGCCCCCGCGGCACCGGGGCCCGTGATGGAGTACAGGATCGGCTTCGCCACTTTACCGCCGTCGTTGAGGGTATATCCGGTCGCGAAGCGCGCGACGACATCCGCGTCGCCATGGTAGGCCACGCCGTCGATGCCCAGCGGCGCAACGGCAAGTTCGCGCTCGGCGTCGGCCCAGGGCTTGCCGGTCACCTTCTCGATGATGGCACCGAGCACCATGTAACCGGAGTTGCTGTAACGCCAGTCGGTGCCGGGCGCGAAGTCCAGCGGCGTCGCGGCGATCAGCTTCAGGCGGCCCGCTGTATCCAGCGGCTCGGCGAGGGGTGCGGTCCATCTATCGCTGACACCCGAGGTGTGCGACAGCAACTGCCTGGTCGTGATCTGGTCCGCATGCGGAAAGTCGGGAAGCCAGCGGGCGATCGGTGCATCGAGGCCGAGCTTGCCCTGCGAAACCAGGCGCATCACCGTGGCGGCCGTCACGGTCTTCGTCAGCGAGCCGATGCGCAGCACGCTCGCCGGCGTCAGTGGCACGTTCAGCTCGACGCTGGCCAGGCCTCGTGCGCTTTCGTACACCACCCGGCCATGATCGACGACGGCAATGCTTGCGCCAGGCGCGTTCGCGGGCAGCGCAGCGACGACGGCGTCGGCCTGCGCCTTCCACGCTGGCGGCGTGGCGGCATGCGCTGGGCCCAGGCAGAACCACGCCGTGACCAGCCAGGCGAACCGCGGCATCCCCCTTCCCTTCCACGTAGCCAAGCGCATCTCCCTGAGCCCGCGCACCCCACCGGTGTCGGGGACCGATTCTGCCACGGCCGCCGGCTAACGGTGGCGCCTACCCTTGCCGCACCGAACCCCCGTCGTATGATCTTCCGACAGCAGGAGGGGGAACAGGGAATGAAACCACATGCACGGCTCCTCGCCGCCATCGGCACCTGCCTGCTCGGCAGCCACGCTTTCGCCGCCGACGACGCGGCGTCCCGCGCCGATGCCACCGCCATTTACAAGGCGGTCCTCGCGCATTGGGCCAGCGACGTAAAACGCCCGATGAATGTCGCGAAACAAGCCGGGAAGCCTCGCGCGGCCAGCACGCATGAACCCCTCGGTTGCAAGGACGATGCGAGCCTGAAGGCGATGCTCCACCATTCCAGTTACACGGTCGCCAACCTCGCCGACCTGCTCGGCGACGACAAGCAGCTACGCTTCATCGACACAAAGCGCTGGCGCCCGGCCGCCCGGGGCGCACTGATCGCCAGGGACAAGGCGGTCGACGATGCAGTCAAAGCCGGCTTTGCCCATGGCCTGTTCACGCTGTCCGCCATCTCGTTCAACGAAGGCCACACGGCGGCCGTGGTCGAATATTCGTTCGTCTGCGGTGGCCTGTGCGGCGATGGCGCCCTGCTCGTCTTCCACAAGACGGCGAACAAATGGGAGGAGGACCCCGAGGCCTGCAGCACCTGGATCTCCCAGCGCCGCCCGCGGTTGGACGACAGGCGCCTGGCCGGCGCATCCTAGGCGGATATTCCACTGCACCACGCAGTAAGGACCGCTCATGAAACGCATCGGCTTCCTCTCGTTCGGCCATTGGACCGACTCGCCCCACTCGGGTACGCGTACGGCGCAGGATGTGCTCCTGCAATCGATCGACCTCGCCGTCGCTGCCGAGGCCATCGGCGCCGACGGCGCTTACTTTCGCGTGCACCACTTCGCGAACCAGCTGTCGTCGCCCTTCCCGCTGCTGGCGGCCATCGGCGCACGCACCAGCCGCATCGAGATCGGCACGGGTGTCATCGACATGCGTTACGAGAACCCCTACTACATGCTGGAGACGGCCGGCGCCGCCGACCTGATCAGCCACGGACGACTGCAGCTCGGCATCAGCCGCGGCTCGCCCGAGCAGGTGATCGAAGGCTGGCGCCACTTCGGCTATGCCCCGGCGGACGACGAGAGCGAAGCCGACATGGGCCGGCGCCACGCCGAAGTCTTCCTCAAGCTGCTCGATGGGAAAGGCTTCGCCGCGCCCAATCCACGCCCGATGTTTCCCAACCCGCCGGGCCTGCTACGCCTGGAGCCGCATGCACCAGGGCTGCGCGAGCGGATCTGGTGGGGTTCGGCGTCGAACGCCACCGCCGTATGGGCGGCGAAGATGGGCATGAACCTGCAGAGTTCGACGCTCAAGGCGAACGAAACCAACGAGCCCCTGCATGTGCAACAGGCGAGGCAGATGCGCGCCTATCGCAGCGCGTGGGCCGAGGCCGGCCATGCGCGCGAACCGCGTGTGTCGGTATTGCGCTCGATCTTCCCGCTGATGAACGACCAGGACCACGCCTACTTCGGCCGCAGCAAGAGCAGCGACCAGGTCGGCTTCATCGACAACATGGAAGCGGTGTTCGGTCGCACCTATGCCGCGGAACCCGAGACGCTGGTCGCCGAACTGAAAGCCGACCAGGCCATCGCCGAGGCCGATACGCTGCTGTTGGCGGTGCCCAACCAGCTCGGGGTCGACTACAACGTGCACCTCATCGAATCGATCATCAAGCACGTGGCGCCGGCGCTCGGCTGGCGCTGACCGGCGAGCGGGGTAAAATGCGCTGACACCACGGAGCTATCCATGCCAGCGATCTTTCGCTCCAAAGTCGCCATCATCGTCGAGCCGCGCCCGGACCTTGCCGCCACGGTGGCCGAATGCCTGCGCATGCGCCACTACGTCGTGGTCGTCGCCACGACGCATGCCGGTGGTGCGGAGCTGGCCCTGGCCCAGGCGCGGGTGGATTTCCTCGTTGCCGCCGTGCCTGCCCCGGGCGAAAGCCGGGTCGGTGCGTACCTCGCCGTCGCCCGCGAGGAGAACCCGGGCATGGGCGTGGTGGTGATGCTGGCGGACCCTTACGAGTCGCTCGAAGGCACGCCCGAAGGCGTCGTGAAGATCATCAAGCCGTTCAGCGTCGCCGAACTCGAGGCCGCGCTGGACCGGGCCGGTGCAACCGACCCAGCCTGACCAGGCATCAGCCCGTCTTAGATGGCGTGGGCCAGCAGGCGCACGACCACCCAGGCAAGAGCGAGCACGACCGTGCCCTTCACGATGAGGTCGGCGCGGCGGGCGACCGCGGCAATGGCACGCGGTTCGCGGGCGTCGGAAGGCTGCTGCGACATGGGTATCCCCTGGGAATCTGTGGCTTCACCAGGGTTAACGGCCGCCTCGCGGCAAGCTTGAGCAGGCAGATGTGAAGACGTGTCGGGACCGGGTACTCCCCGGCCCCGACCTTCACGATCAGTGCTGCGTGGCCAGGCGCTTTTTCTGGAATGGGTAGAAGCGGTTTTCGCGGAGTTCGTGTTCGATCTCTTCCAGGCTCTTGCCCATGGTTTCGGGGACCAGGAAGTAGACGTAGACCAGCGCCACCACCGAAATCGCGCCGTAGAGCCAGAAGGTATGCGTGGCGCCGAGTGCGGTCACCAGCGACAGCGTGGTCAGGGTCACGATGAGGTCGAAGATCCAGTGGCTGAAGGCGCCCAGGCTCGCGCCCTTGCCGCGGACGAACAGCGGGTACACCTCGGCATTGATCAGCCAGATGCAGACGCCGAAGCCGCCGCAGTTGAGCATCATGTACGCGGCCAGGCAGGCGACCGTGGCCCAACGGCTGACATCGGTGGTGGGGCCGGCGCCCTGGAACAGGAAGCCCATCGCGATCAGCGCGACGATCGAGCCGGGGATCATCCACAGCAGGTAGGTGCGGCGGCCGATCTTGTCGACGAGGAAGCTGCCGATCACCGTCATCACCACGACGAGCACGGTGCTCGCACCGGTACCCAGCACCGCGGCCTCGTCGGAGAAGCCGGCCTTGGTCAGGATCGTCGGTGCGTAGTAAATCAGTGCGTTGTTGCCGGTGATCTGCGAGAACATCGAGATGCAGGCGCCGACCACCACCGCCGGACGGATCCACGGCTTGGTGAGGTCCTTCCAGCTGCCCGACGGTTCCTTCTCGGCGACGGTCTCGATCTCGGCGATTTCGGCGCGGGCGGCGGTGGCGTTGCCACGCACGCGCTCCAGCACCTTGAAGGCTTCCTCCGTGCGACGCTCGGCCACCAGCCAGCGCGGGCTCTCGGGCAGGAACACCATGCCAGCCAGCAGGATCAGCGCGGGGATGACGCCCAGGCCAAACATCCAGCGCCAGTGCTCACCCAGCGCAAAGCCGGTGAAATACGCCACGGTGATGCCGAACACCACCATGAACTGGAACAGCACCACCATCTTGCCGCGATGCTTCGGCGGCGAAACCTCGGCGATGTAGACCGGGATGATCTGCGTCGAGCTGCCGGCCGAGAGGCCGAGCAGGAAGCGCGCGGCGATCAGCCAGCCCACCGACGGCGCCATCGCCGATGCGATCGAGCCCAGCGCGAACAGCACGCCGACGAAGATGACCATGCGCCGGCGACCCCAGCGATCCGACAGTGGGCCGGTGGCGAGGCAACCGAACAGGGCGCCGAAGATGATCGCGCCTGTAACGAGCTGCTTGGTGGTGTCGTCCAGGGCGAACTGTCGGCCGAGGCCGAGCAAGGCCACGCCGATGACGCCCGTGTCGTAGCCGAACAACAGGCCGCCCAGCGCGGCAATCGTGATGATGCCGACGACCAGGCCGGTACTCGGCGTGGCGTCGACGCCAGCGGTGGATGGGGAAGTAACGGCGCTCATGCAGCCTCCAGCGGAAGGGTTCGTGCGCGGAAATCCGCGAGATGCGCCGTGGCGGCGATGCGCCGGGCGTTCGGTTCGTCACTGCTTTCGATCCAGGCCGCCGCTTCTTCGCGCGTGCGGCCGAACTGCACGTGCCTTTCAAGGAGTTGCTTCAGCCGTTGCGCATCGTCGACGTCCACGAACCAGACTTCGTCCAGCAAGGGACGCACGTCGCGCCATGCGCCTTCTTCCATCAGCAGGTAATTGCCTTCGGTGATGACCAGGCGGGTGTCGGAGGGCACGGCGATTTCACCGGCGATCGGCTCTTCGATCTCGCGATGGAATGCAGGCGCGTACACCGTCTCGCCTTCCACCGGCGAACGCAGCCGCCGCAGCAACGCCACGTAACCGTTTGCGTCGAAGGTGTCGGGAGCTCCCTTGCGGTTGGCGCGGCCCAGCCGCTCCAGCTCCGCATTGGCGAGGTGGAACCCATCCATCGGGACGTTCACGGCGAGGTCGCCGCAGGTCGCGAGGAGTTGCGATACGAGGGTGGACTTTCCAGAACCGGGAAGACCGGCGATGCCGAGGAGGCGGCGCCCGCCCCGAGCCATCAAGGCATCGAGGCGGGCCTGTAGGGATGGCTCAATCATTCGTCGAAAGATAGTCGCGAGATTGTAAGAGCCCGATGAAAGTACATCCGCTCGCTGGCGTCAATCGCCGTGAACTGGTGCATGGCAAAAAAAGTCGGCCGCGGGAATGCCCTTGCCGCCCGCAGCGTGGGCTGCGAGCGGTTTCGGGGCACTCATCGAGTCGAAACTTCGATTTTTTGGATCGTGGCGTTGGTGCGGTGCACCACGGCCCGGCGTGACCTCACGGCAACATGCGGACGTTCGTCTCGCGAGCGAAATAACGACCCTTCGCGCCCTTGACGAACGCGGCCGGATTGGCAGCTCCAACCACACCTTCGTCGGCTTCCAGACCGGCCGCCTCGAAGAGTGCCCTGCCACCGTCATCGAGCGCGATCGCCTTCAGATGACCGAAGGCATCGCGCACGAAATCGATCGCCGCAGCCTCCTTCGCCAACTGCGCCGCACCGTCCTTGCCCAACACGACGGCGACCGCATCGAACACGATCGACGGAGTGCCGGCCAACTGGCCATCCGCAGGCAGTTTCTTGCCGTCGGCAAGCTTTGCGCCGCCGACTTTTGGTGCCACGATCTTCACCGTGGCACCGGCATCTTCGGCCGCCTTGCGCAGGGCCGCGATGGTCTTCGCGTCCGAACCATCGTTGACCAGGATGCCGACGACACGCCCTTCGAGCGTGGCCTTCATCTTGCCGATGATCTGTAGCGCGGGTGACGGCTTCATCTCGACCAGCGGCGCGGCCGCTTTTGGTGCGGGCGGCAACTTGTCCATCGCCAGCCCCGTTGCGACGCGCCTGGCGAGATCCTCGTCGACGTTACGAAGGTGGCCCACGACGGCTTCGCGCACGTGCTGCGTCTCGACCTTCGACAACTCGAACACCAGCGCCGACGCGATGTGCGCCTGCTCAAACCCGGTCTGGCTGGTGAAGAAAAGGCGCGCCTGGCTGTAGTGATCGGCAAAGGTCTCGGCACGGATCCGACCACGGGCACCCGCTTCCTCGACCGGCGCCGAGCGGAAGCCGCGCTTCGGCTCTTCGCGCGGTGAATCGGCCTGCAGCGAGCTCGGCCCGTAGGCCACGCGACCCTTCGGCACCTGTTGCTGCATATGGCCATCGCGCTGGTGGTTGGCGAAGGGGCACTTCGGCGCGTTCACCGGCAGCTGGTGGAAGTTCGGCGAGCCGAGCCGCGACAGCTGGGTGTCGAGGTACGAGAACAGGCGACCCTGCAACAAGGGATCGTTGCTAAAGTCCAGCCCGGGCACGAGATGCGACGGGCAGAAAGCGACCTGCTCGGTCTCGGCGAAGAAATTGTCGGGCCAGCGATCCAGCACCATCCGCCCGATGATCTTCAGTGGCACGAGTTCTTCGGGAATGAGCTTGGTGGCATCGAGGTGGTCGAACGGGAATTCGGCCGCCTGCGCCTCAGTGAACAGCTGCACGCCCAGTTCCCATTCCGGGAAGTTACCCGCCTGGATGGATTCGAACAGGTCCCGGCGGTGGAAGTCCGGGTCCGCGCCGGCCAGCTTCACGGCCTCGTCCCATACGGTGGACTGCAGGCCGAGTTTCGGCCGCCAGTGGAACTTCACGAAGGTGCTGCCGCCCTTGCCGTCGACCAGGCGGAACGAATGAATGCCGAACCCCTCGATCATGCGCAGCGAGCGCGGGATCGCGCGATCCGACATCGCCCACATGATCATGTGGAACGACTCGGGGGTCAGTGAAATGAAATCCCAGAACGTGTCGTGCGCCGACGCTGCCTGCGGAAAGCCACGGTCTGGCTCCATCTTCACGGCGTGGATGAGGTCGGGGAACTTCAGCGCATCCTGGATGAAGAACACCGGGATGTTGTTGCCGACGAGGTCCCAGTTCCCTTCCTTCGTGTAGAGCTTCACGGCGAAGCCACGCACGTCGCGCGGCGTATCCACCGAGCCCGCGCCGCCCGCCACGGTCGAGAACCGTGTGAACACCGGGGTGCGCTCGCCCACTTCGGTCAGCACGCGTGCTGTCGTGTACTTCGCCAGCGACGCGGTGAGTTCGAAGTAACCGTGGGCCGCGCTGCCGCGTGCATGCACGATTCGTTCGGGGATGCGTTCATGATCGAAGTGGGTGATCTTCTCGCGGAGGATGAAATCCTCCAGCAGCACCGGGCCGCGTTCGCCGACCTTCAGCGAGTTCTGGTCGTCGCTGACGGGCAAGCCCTGGTTGGTGGTCAGCGGCGGATGGCTGCCCCCGGCGACCTGGTGGAGTTCGTCGCCGTTACCACGCGTGTCGCGCGGTGCTGCGGAAGAAGGGGCGGCTTTCTTGACCATGGCTGACCTCGGCGTGGTTTAGCCCGTGACGTTGCACGTCGGGGCGTATACAGCGGGTCGTCATGGCGTGCGCATGCGTGGCACGGGATGTGCTGGCCGCGGATACGTCGGCCAGTGAGTCTGCGGAAATCGTAGGGTCAGGTGGAAACGACGGTGAAGAAAGCCGCGGCGCCGACGTGCCTGCGCGAGGCGTCGTAGAGCGGTCGTCCCGACACACTGATGGTTACGCTGGTGAGGTGATGCTGGCCGTCGCAACGCCGGAGCAGCAAGCGAACGTCACGCGTGGTCTTCTGCGACAGGACAGCGCGCGCCAGTGGCAAGTCGGAGGACGGGTACGGCCGGCCGTCTTCGGTGAAGACACCATGCATGGAGCTGTAGTCTTCCACGCCGACGCCGATCCGGACAAAGCCAAGGATGGTTTCCGCATCCGCGTTCGCGAAGACGATGTTGCCGGTCACGTCGGTGATCACCACACCCTCGCCTTCCGCAGCCGGCCCCGCGAGGCGGACCAGCTCAGCCACGTCGTCAAAGACGGGTCTTGAGCGCGTTGCTCCCATCGGCTCTTTCCTCATGCCGCCTGCCGTGTGCATAGAGTCGACCCAGAGGTTAGCCCCGGCTACGTTCTTACGGCAAGTTTGAGATGTGAAGAGCCGGAAAAACGGCAAGTCAAACGCGGAAGGTTTCGCGCGAACCGTCTTCTAATGAGAGCGACCCGGCGGTAAGGCCGGGTCGCCAGGGAAACGCTTAGCGGTTCACCCAATGGCACTGCTTGCTGTTGTGCCAGTGGCCATGGTGGTCTGACACGCGGACGTTCTTGCAGACCTGGTGGCGATGATGCGGCGGATGGTGGTCGTCGGCGTTCGCGGCAAGCGGTGCGATAAGCGCAGCGCCCAGCACGATCAGGCCAAGGACGCGCGAACGGCGGCGGTTTGCATTGTCGGCGATGGTGGCGGTCATGCTGTTTCTCCCGTGTGTGGTGGAGCACAACGTCGCCCTTCCACGCGAATGAGTCAATACGCTTCGAAAATTCGCCATGGATGCGTTAAGGAATATGTATTCAAAGCGAAATAACGCAATTTCCTTCGAACCGTAACGGCACGTTCCAGCGAATCGATTTGTCTGACAATTGTTGCGGCACAGCAAAAAACACGTGCTCGTGCGTTGACGCGGTTCTCACTTTTCGCCCTTTCACCTCTGCGACACTCCGGCAATCTGCACCCGCTGATGGGCTGGGTTGCAGGCATGAATCCGGACCACCGCCCACGGTCCGGCCGGGGGGATTCGTTGGGGAGACGCAGCCTCCTATTCCTTGTGGGTATCCAATGGGAGCGCTTCGTCTCATGAAGCTGACAATCAAGTCCTGGCGGGCCAAGAGCCGGTCCGCCAACGTTCGTTCGTGCATCAAGACCGCACTGGCTGTCGCCAGCCTCACTGCCCTGGCCGCGACTCTCCCTGCCAGCGCAGCCGAACAGGCCCGCCCGGCCCCGCCGGCGGATGGCCCCACGGCCGTCGCCCGCGCACGCGTGGCCGCCGATGTGCTGATGGGTTCGTACGACCCGGTCAAGGCCTGGTTCCCGTCGAGCTGGTGGAACACCGCCGTCGCACTGCAAACGGTCGGCGATTACATGCAGCGCACGGGCGACCGCCGCTACCTCGGCCAGCTCGACAACACCTTCGAGAAGGACAAGGGCGTGTTCCCCGCCGGCGTGCTGTCGGGCGACCCGCTGCTGGGCAACTTCACCAGCCGCGCCATCGACGACTCGGAATGGTGGGGCCTCACCTGGGTGCAGGCCTATGACCTGACCCATAACCCCAAATACCTGGCCATGGCCGTCACCATCGCCAACTATGTCAACGGCTACTGGGACACCAGTACGTGCGGCGGCGGTGTCTGGTGGGATGGCGAGCGCACCTACAAGAACGCCATCACCAACGGCCTGTGGATCCGCCTGACCGCCGAGCTGCACAACCGCCTGCCGGGCGACACGCTTTGGCTGGGCCGTTCGAAGACGGCGTGGACCTGGTTCCAGAACAGCGGCATGGTCAACGCCGACGGCCTGGTCAACGATGGCCTGACCAACGCCTGCACCAACAACGGCCAGAACGTCTGGACCTACAACCAGGGCCTCGCGATCGGCGGCGGCCTGGAGCTGTACCGTGCCACGCGCGATCCGAAGGTGCTCGCCGGGGTCAAGCGCATGGCCAATGCCGCGATCGGTCCCAAGGGCCTGGTGAAGAACGGCGTGCTCAACGAAAGCTGCGACGCCGACGACCAGAGCTGCGACGACAACGGCAAGCAGTTCAAGGGCATCTTCATGCGCTACTGGACCGACCTGGTCGACACCACGCATGACCGGACCTACGCCAACTTCCTCGAAGACCAGGCGACCAGCATCTGGAACAACGACCGCGACGCGGCCGGACGCCTCGGTACGCGCTGGACGGGCGCGACCAGCGACGATCATCCGAACGTCTTCGACTGGCGTACCCAGGCCAGCGCGATGAGCGCGTTGATCGGGGATATCCCGACCTTCACTCCGCTCGAATCGCTCGCCGCCACCATGACGCCTGCGCAACCGGTTATCATGCCGTCGGCATCGGGCGCGACGACCATCCCGCTGCAGCTCAATGCCTCGGCCACGGGCTTCTTCCCGCTGCTGGCACTGGCCTCGGTGGATGTGCCGAGCGGCTGGTCGGCCACGCCACGTGCCAGCCTGGTCAAGCTGATCCCGCGCGGTAACGCTAACCCCGTGACCGGCAGCGTCGCACTCAAGGTCAGCGTCCCGGGCTCGACGGCCGACGGTCACCACATGGTCACGGCGAATCTCGCCGCGGCTGGCCTGCGCTTCACCACCCAGGCCGACGTGCTGATCGCACACAGCATCGACTTCGACACCGGCACCGTGGACGAGAATCCGTGGCTGTTCGACGCGAGCACGTCGCAGAGCAACGGCGTGCAGAACCGCTTCGCCGACGGCAATGCGCACTTCACCTACCGGTTCCCGTTCCCGGCGGATACGACCTCGGCCAAGGTCACCCTGACGATCGATGCCGAGTACCTGGTCCAGGCCAGCTCGGACAACGTGACCTGGACCACCGTGCTGCAGGAGACCAATCCGGTGACCGACGGTTCGAACAAGGGTGACCGCACGATCGACCTGACCCCGTTCCTGGGTAGCGGCACGGACGGTTCCAAGCCGGTGTACCTGAAGGTCTCCGACTCGTTCCCGAACGATGGCTGGGGCGGTCGCGTGTACCACGTGACGGCGAACATCGTGGAGTGATCCGCGCCTTTAGCCTGTGATACGAAGCCTCCATCCGCGCCGACACCGCGGATGGAGGCTTCTTCGTCTGGCCCCGGCTCCCTGGCAGCTCGCTAGCCGGGCCACTTCATCGCCATCGCGTGCACGTTGTTGCATTCGGCGATGTTGAGTTGCTGGCCGTCGCTGGCCGCCTTGTGCCGTTCGGCAACGGCGTCCGCCTCGGCAGCGCCTTTCCGGGCGTACTCGGCCAGGGCCGGGTGTTCCTTGATCACCTCGTCTAGCCAGGTGTTGACCTTCGTCATTTCAGTGGCCGCGAAGTGACAGACCAGGCCGTTCATCCGCATCAGGTAGCCGGCATCCTTGATGGCCTGCACCTGCGAGTCGGAACAGCCAGCCGTCGCACACACCGCCAGCATCGCCAGGAAATACGTCTTCATCGCCAGTCGTCCTCGATGGGAGGGCATCCGCCGCGTCGGCGCCCCGCTCCACGATACGCGCGTGGCCCTGGCATGCGCTCTACCCCTTAGGTAGTGCATCGCCGGCCGTGAACCGCCCGGCGCTTCGTCTAGCTATTTGTGGGTATGCGCAAGACGCGGCGTCCCGTTAGCGTTCGCGTATCCCCTGCCCGGTCCTCCCCATGCCTTCGCCCGCCCTGAACGCTTCGCTCGCCTTCGCCTCCCTCGCGCTGGTGTCCGGCGCCCTCGCCGCGCCCGTCGATCCGCCCAAAGCGGAAGACGCCAGCGCCATGGCGCAATACCAGGCCCTGCATCTTTCGCGGGATCCTTCGGCGGCCCTTGCCGGCACCTACAAGCTCGACCCGCACCACACGTCGGTGGTGGCCAGGCTGGCGCACATGGACCTGTCGCACTACACGCTGCGCTTCGACGACGCCAGCGGAAGCTTCGCCTTCGACCCCGCGAGTGCGACGGCAACGCACCTGGACATCACCGTGAATCCGGCGTCCGTGGATACGGGCGATACAAAGTTCGACCAGCGCATCGCCACGAAGTACTTCGAAGCGGACGCGCACCCGGCGATCCATTTCACGGCCGACGCGGTGAAGATCGTTGGCGGCCACGCAACGATCAACGGCACGCTCGATTTCCATGGCGTCGCCCGCCCCCTGCTGCTGACGGCGACCTATAACGGATTCGCCCAGTCGCGCATGGGCTTTTCGGGCGAAGCGACCTTCAAGCGTTCTGACTTCGGCGTCGGTCAGTGGGCACCGCTGGAAGGCGATGCCGTCAGTATCGTCGTCGAGACCGAGTTCGTCAGGCAGTAGCCGCTGAGACGCATGCGCCAGTATTCGAGCACATGGCGCATTCATCGCTCGCATCCGCTGCGGCAAGCTGGAGCCAACCAACCGAGCGCCTATCCATGAACTCGCAAGCCACGATGCAAGCCGCCGTGATCGAATCGATCGACGGTGCCCCGGTACTGCGCGAACTGCCCCGCCCTGTGCCAGGCAAGGGCCAGGTCCTGGTCGAGGTCCACGCCAGCGGCGTCAATCCGCTCGACCTGAAGATCCGTGCCGGCAAGGCCGCGCACGCCCAGCATCCCCTGCCGGCGATCCTCGGCATCGACCTCGCCGGTGTGGTGTGCGCGGTGGGGCCCGGGGTCACGGACTGGTCGAACGGTGACGAGGTGTTCGGCATGACCGGTGGGGTCGGCGGCGTGCAAGGCTCGCTCGCCCAGTATGCGGCGGTCGATGCCGCGCTGCTTGCGCGCAAACCCACGGGGCTGGGCATGCGCGACGCCGCGTCCCTGCCCCTCGCCTTCATCACGGCGTGGGAAGGCCTGGTCGACCGCGCGCACGTGTCCCACGGCATGAAGGTGCTCGTCCACGGTGGCGCCGGCGGCGTCGGCTACATGGCGATCCAGATCGCCACGGCGGCCGGTGCCGAGGTATTCACTACCGTGTCGGCCGCCGACATCCCGCTGGTCGAAGCCCGCGGCGCCATCGCCATCGACCGGCATGCGCAGACACCGGAGCAGTACCTGCAGGCGCATACCGGCGGCCAAGGCTTCGACCTCGTCGTCGACACCGTTGGTGGCGAGGTGCTGGATGCCTCGTTCAAGGCCGTCGCCCGCTTCGGCCACGTGGTCAGTGCGCTGGGCTGGGGCACGCACGCGCTTGCGCCGCTGTCGTTCCGCGCGGGCACCTACTCGGGTGTGTTCACATTGCTACCGCTGCTGACCGGCATCGGCAAGGAACACCACGGGGAGATCCTTCGCGAGGCCGCGGGCATGGTGGATGCCGGGCAGCTGGTCGCGCGTGTCGACCCCGCGACGTTCGGCCTGTCCAGCGTCAACGAAGCCCACGAGCGCCTGCAATCGTCGGGCAACGCCGGCAAGATCGTCGTGGAGGTGGCCCATGCCCGTCATTAACGTGCAACTGCTCACCGGCCGCACCCAGGCGCAGAAAGAGGCCTTCATGAAGGAGGTTGCCACCGCGGCGCAGCGGACACTACGGGTGCCCGGGCACGCCGTCACCATCATCCTGAGCGAGGTATCGCTCGACCATTGGAGCGTTGGCCAGCGGACCATGACCGACATCCAGGCAGCGCTGCCCGCGAAAGAATGAGCAACCTCAGCGATCGATCAGCCCGCGCTTGTGGGCGATCTGCACCGCGTGCGTGCGTGAGCTCGCGCCGGTCTTGCCCAGGATGCTCTTCACGTGGACCTTTACCGTGGCTTCGGTGATGTAGAGGAGCTCGGCGATCAGCTTGTTCGAGTGACCATCGGCGACGTAGCGCAGGACGGACAGCTCGCGCGGGGTGAGCCGCTCATCGATGGCGTGGCCGGCGATCTCGTCGGCGATCTCCTTCGGAATGACCTTCTTGCCCTGGTGCAGCAGGCGGATCGTATCGACCAGGTCGCGGCGGATCGTGCTCTTGAGCAGGTAGCCGCGCGCACCAGCCTTGAGCACGCGCAGCACCTGGGCATCGCCCTTGAACGTGGTCAGCACCAGGATCGCCGCGTCCGGGAACTCCTCGCGGATGCGCCGGATCGCCTCTTCGCCCGACATGCCGAGCAGTTCCAGGTCCATCAGGGTGACGTCCGGACGGTGTGCACGGAACTGGGCGATGGCCTCCTCGCCACTGCAGGCCTCGGCGACCATCTGCATGTCCGCTTCGGCATCGATCACCGCGGCGAGCCCTTCGAGCAGGATCGGGTGGTCGTCGACGGCGAGGATGCGAATCACGGGATGCTCCTGGAAGGGGTAGACCGGCCCGAAAGCGGAATGCCTTCGATCGTCACCATGGTACCGACGCCAGCATGGCTCTCGATGACCAGCGTCGCCCCGATCCGCCGGGCGCGCTCGCGCATGCCGACCACGCCCCAGTGGCCCGCCCCCGCCGCCGCCTCCAGCGCCTCGGCCGACACGCCCCGGCCGTCGTCGGCCACGCTGACGGACAGGCGCCCACCCTTCGTCGACAGGGTCAGCGTGATCCCGCGTGCCATGGCATGGGCGTGCGCGTTTGCCAACGCCTCATGGACGACCGCACTCACTTCGGCGGCCACGTCGTGGCGGAGCGAGAGGCCGGGCGCCTCGTCGAGCATCTGGAATCGGGCGCTATACAAGGCGGCGAGGCTGTCGCCGATCATGCGCAATTCGTCGGCGAGGACGACCGGCTGGTCGTCGTCCGCACGCAACTCGGCGATGCGGTCGCGGCCCTGGACCAACATCTGCCGCGCCTGCGAGCCAGCGCGCTCCATGTCGCCGTGGACATCCGCCGGCACGTCGCCACGGCCCGTCCACACCTGCAGGCGCATGAGCAGCCCACTGATGCCCTGTAGCAGCGTGTCGTGCAGCTCGCGGGCGATGCGCTCGCGTTCCGCGTGGCGCACGGCCATGCGCTGTCGCATTAGCGAACGCTCGTGGCGAAGGCGCAGCACGAACAGCAGCCAGGCCAGGCCGAGTGCGAGCAGGACGCAAACGGCCTTGAACCAGATCGTCTGGTAGAACCGCGGCGCCACCGTGAATTCGAGCGATGCACCCTGTCGATTCCACACGCCGTCTTCGTTGCCGGCGATGACTTCGAAGCGATACCGGCCGGGAGGGAGTCGGTCGAACAACGCCTCGCGGCGCCAGCCCGCATCGATCCAGGCGCCCTCGGTACCGCGCAAGCGATAGCGCACGTCGGTGCGGTCGGGCCGTGCAAGCGAGAGGACATCGAAGCCGATACGCACCGCGTCCGTCCCGGCGGGGACGCGCAGCTCGGCCTTGCCGGGTGCCGTGCCATTGAGATCACGGATCGCCACCTGTGGTGCCAGCGTATTGCGCGCCAGCGCCGAAGGCTCGATCCAGGCCAACCCGTTCACCGACGCCACCCAGATCCTGCCGTCGCCGGTACGCGTCAGCGTCGGCAGCGGTCGTACCTGTTGCGCCGTGCCGGCAAGGCCATCGCCGTCGTCGTAGAGCCGACATGGCATCGCGAACGTGGGATCCGTCGACGCATGGGCGACATCGCTCGCGGCGAAACGCGCCAGCCCGGCGAAACCATTCACCCACAGCGAGCCGTCCGCGTCGCGCAGGATACCGGTGATGCCCGTGAGCACGTCGGCGCGCTCGGCGTGCAAGGTATGGAAGGCCTTGCCGTCGAAACCTTGCAGCGCGCGCTCACCACCGACCAGCGTCGGCGTGGCGGCGAGCACGACGTTGACCGATCCGGTCGCGAGTCCCGCCGTCGCGTCGTATACCTGTACATGGTCATCCGCACCGAGGATCGCCATGCGGTTATCGCGCAGCCCGAACCAGAGCGCGTCGCCCGACGGAACGATGGAGGCGACCGGACCGTCGGGAAAACCAGCGACGCCGCCGCCGGGCTGCCACCGCCCGGCATCCTGGCGCATGGCGCCGCCCGTGGCGTTGGCGATCCACAACCGTCCGCGGGCATCGCGCGCGGCGGCCTGTGGACGCTTCCCCGTCCATGGCAGCGGCAAGGGCAATGCGATCTCGCTCGCCTGTCCGTGCCTGAACGTCCACCAGGCCCGGGCCCCGCCGAGCAGAGCCGATCCATCGCGCTCGCCCCATAGCGCCGAGACCGGATGATGGTCGGCTGAAACCGAGACGGGAGACCCACCATCGATACGCCAGATCCGATCCGAATCCAGCCCGTTACGGCTGTCGCTGGTGGCATAGGTCGACCCATCGGCTTCGAACACGCCGACGTAATAGGTGTCCGGTGGCAGCCGCACGCGGGTCGCCGCCGCGACGCGGAAACGCTCCAGGCCGAACTTGGTCCCGACCCACGTGCTGCCTTCGTCGTCGATCAGCAGGACCATGGTGCCGGGTGGATGGGTGCCCGCCGCCTGCCAGGGGTCGTCGTTTCGGTCGATCCCGTCAGCGGCCGCACCGTCGACGAAGGTGCCGCGGCATAGCTGCCCTTGCACACAGCCGACGTCCCACAGGATCCCCTGGCTATCGAGCATCATCTGGTCGGCCTCGGAGTACGCATTCAACGCCCCCGGCTGCGACGGCACCGGCAGGCGCCTGTAGACGATCCGGCCCGGCGTGTCTTCCTGCGCGAGCACGACCCGTCCGTCGATGCCGTGGAAAACCGTCTCGATGTGCGGCCATGTGCCGGCCACGGGCGTGAACCGATGCTCACCGGGCACACGAACCCAGAAACGATCGCCATCGTTGTAGAAGACGTTGCCGTGGCGATCGCCGGTCAGGCCGGGATGATCCGCGGGTGGGAGCCCGGCAGCAGCGGTATCGACACGCTCCCAACGGTCGCCATTGCTGCGATACAGCGCCTTGCCGGCGATGACCCACATGCGAGCCTCGTCATCGGCGGCCGTGCCATCGAACGTGGCCTGGTCGGGCAGCCCGGTCATCTTGACCGGATGGTCGCGGTCGCCGTGGCGCAGGACGCTGGCACCGCCCGCGCTGAAGAACACCCACAGGTCGCCGTTGGCCGTGGCGATCATCCCCTGCAACGCATGCGCACGCAGGTCGCCCGGAGCCAGCGTCTCGCGATGGCGGAAGGACAGGCCGTCGAACTGGAAGAGGCCCGCCGTCGTGCCAAGCCAGAGCCAGCCATCGCTGGTCCGCGCCATCGCCTGGATGCCCGCGGGTGCACCTTCCCTCTGTCCCCAGGTGCTGTGCTGGTAGTCGGCCAGCGAGAGCGGGACGCGTGGCGATGCGCTGCCGGCCGTGCTGGCCAGCATGACGACAACCGCGACGACCGCCTTCCAGCCCAGCACCACGGCTTGCCCCCGGAACCCCGACGGCCCCTTGCCGGGCCATTCTGTGGCCGGCACGCGCCTTTGCCTAGTCGCGGCAGGCACGATTGCGCTGGCCCGTGGCGGAGGCGACGATACGCGGCATATCCCTCTCCGCGAGTTGCCCGCCATATGCGTTCGTCCTTGCCGACCCTTGCCGTGTGCAGCGCCCTGGCCATGACGTCCGGTGCAGCCTTGTCTGCCGTCATCGCCGGCGTGGAGGTGATCCCGTTCAAGGCCGGGATCAGCCATGTCCGCCTCGACGGCAAGCCGTACACGCTGGTCTCGGCGTGGCGCGACAACGGCAACGCGCACGGCTACAACGTGGTGAACGTGTATGCCAACGGCACGACGAAGGAGACCGAGTCACGCCTGGCGGCGGTGCCGGTTTTCATCCCCGATCCGAAGAGTGGGAAGCCGGGTCGCGAGGAGCTGGGCCTCACCACGTCCGGCGGCGCCGACTGCACGCTGCACACGTTCCGGCTCTTCCACGCCAAGGGCACGAAGGGCACGCAGTTGGTTATCGCCGATCGCGACTTCGGGCACTCGTTTGCCGACACCGCCCCCGTACACTTCAGCTTCTATCGCCTGGCCAGCCACGAAGACGATGGCATCGGTCCGCCGCAATCGTTCGACTTCGACCATGCCAGCGATGCCGCCGCGTCCTATTGCGACGTCGACGAAGCGCTGGAGAAAGAACTGGGCTTGCCTGCCGTCGAAGGCGCGAGCCTGCCCTGGGCGGGCGGTCCATGACCACGGGGTGGCGCTTGCCGCATGCATACCGATAACGCACGGGATCTTTTCGAGAACGCCTTCAGGGTGTTCGTGGATTCGCTGGACACGCTTGGCATGGACGCCGAGGAACAGTGCGAGGCGA
Source organism: Bacillus sp. NP157 (assembly GCA_018889975.1). Classification (NCBI taxonomy): domain Bacteria; kingdom Bacillati; phylum Bacillota; class Bacilli; order Caryophanales; family Bacillaceae; genus Bacillus; species Bacillus sp. NP157. Next base: position 1,099,920 of record CP076546.1, on the reverse strand, counting down.
TGGGCAACTACAACGTCCCGTGGGAACTCCAGCACGACGTCGCGGAGACCGCCGTCGTCCTCGCCGAGGCAGCGATTTCGTACTTCGATGACCTGCAGAAGGCGCACCTGATCGCATTGGCCAGGGCACTGGAGGCGTTGCCTCGCGAAGCCGTTTCACCGTCCGGAACGTTGACCAACAACCGGAGCGGATCACTGCAAGCCATGCGCCATCCGGCATGGGCGCCGTTGCGCCGGCAGGCGCGGGAACTACTCCGGCAGCTCAAACCTGCTATCGAAAGAAACGCCCGATACTTCGACAGCCCAGGCGAAGCGGCCTTTTGAACGACGCACGTGCAAGGCACCTACATATCAGTCACGGCGACTCTCGCAGCATGCACGCATGGATATCGAAGCAACCATCGTTAGCCTGCTGAGGCAACGCTCGCCGGAAAGCTCCATCTGCCCGTCTGAGGTAGCGCGTGCACTGGCGAGCGACGAAGCTGAATGGCGAACGTTGATGCAACCCGTGCGGCATGCCGCCGCCGTGCTGGCACGACAAGGAAAGCTATCGATTACCCAGGGCGAACGCCAGGTCGACCCTCGCGACATCGATCACGGCGCCATCCGACTGCGTCGCGGTCAGGCTTTTCCGGAGGAATGATCAGTATCCTCGATGTTCGCGCCCCACCCGTCGTACGTCACGGAATAGAGTGCCGCGATGCATTGCATGAAGCCCGAGACGCAGCCCAGCACGTTTTGCTCCGTGGGCATATTCAGCGTCGCGGTGACGCGGAATTCGCCGGCAACTTCCTGGACCGATGCCGTGGCAACGTACTGGTATTCGGTGAGGAAGCTCGCCACGACCCCGGCCTGCTTCTCCGTCACCGACGAAAACACGAAGTCGACGTCGCGCAGGGTACCGAACACGTCGCCTTGTCGATCGCGCAGGCGTAGCAGGTCGACGTCGGCGGTGGCATTGGCTATCAGGTCTTCGACGATGCTCATGCGTTTGCGTCCGTGGGGCCTGGACGAAGCATGCGCACCTGCCGTCGGCCGCGCAACGCGCAAGAACTTGCCTATTCGCCGCGGCCGGTCGCATCCAGCAAATCCCTGAAGCGCGACAGTTCGGCCTGGTCCATGTCCGAGACGATCGCGGCAGGCTGGCCGCCCAGTGTCGCGCCTTCCAGCACATAGCCCTGCATCTGCAAGGGTTCACGCTGGGCGGGCCCGGCTGACGCCGGCAGCACGAACACATCGACCAGGTGTTTCCCGTGCCGGTACACCAGCACCGGGACACGCTCGGAGCCGGCGTAGTCGATGCGCCCGCCGATCAACGCGTAACCGTCCGCGGCGAAGTCGCGGACCACGGGCGCCGTGGCGATCTTGCCGGCGAACCATGGTTTCACCGTGTGCTGGTCGGTGGAGACCACGTCGATCGGCGATGCGGCGGCCAGCGCGCGCCAGTGGCTGGCGAACAGGTCGCGGGTCAGCTGGCTCTGCTCGTTGCCCGGCAGCGCGGCATGCGTCCAGGCCGCGAACGCACCGCCGCCTGCGACGAAGGCCAGCAGCCAGGAGGCTGCCAGCGCCAGCCGCGAGAGCGGCACCCGAACCGGCCGGGCGGCGGGCGTGGCCGCGGTGCCGGACTGGATGCGTCGACGCAACGACTCCGGCGCGGTATAGCGCGGCGCGTCGTCACGCAGCGTCCGGCGCAGCGCGTCCAGTTCGATCAGGGCGGCACGGCAGTCCGCGCAGCCGTCCAGGTGCGCCTCGAACTCCCGGCCGGTCGTCCGGTCCAGCTCGCCGTCGAAGTACAGGGGCAACAGATCGCTTGCGGCTTTACAGTCCATCACGAACCTCCGTGGCGCCGTCCTCGGACAGGGCCTTCTGCAGCAGTGCGCGCCCGCGCGCCAGGCGCGACATCACGGTGCCGATGGGGGTTTCCAGCACGTCGGCGATCTCCCGGTAGGACAGCTCTTCGATTTCACGCAGGATCAGCACCTCGCGGAACCTATCCGGCAGGTTACGCAGGTGCCGGGCCAGCAGGCTTCGTTGCCGTGCGCTATCGAGGTCATCCTCGATGGCCTGGCCATCCGCCCGCGGCAACCAGCGCTCGGCCGCGATGGGATTATCGTCGATGGCAACGTTCTTCCTTTCCTTGCTGCGCACAGCCAGCCGGGCGAGGCAGCAGTTGCGCACGATGGCGAGCCACCATGCCCGCGCATTGCCACCGGCATACGTATCGCACGCGCGGGCCGCACGCAGGTAGGCATCGTGCACGGCATCCGCCGCGTCCTGTTCGCTGCCGAGCAACCAGCGCCCGAGGTTATAGGCCGCGTCGAGATGGCGTAGCGCGAGGTCGTCGACCAGCGCGCGGTTGGTGCTCATGCCAGGCCTCCGTCGGGATCGCCCCTGCCGGTCATGCCCGCAACATACGCTGGATCACGCCGTCGCGGTCGATGAAGGCATGTTTCAGTGCCGCGGCCAGGTGCCCGGCGACCAGGATACAGAGCACCCAGACCAGGCTGACGTGCAGCGTATCGGTTAGCAGCCGCAACGGCTCGTCCTTGCCGATCAATACGGGCAGGTAGCCGATGCCAAAAAAGCTGACCGGATGCCCTCCCGCCATCCGGTGCATGTAGCCGGTCATCGGGACGACCAGCATCAGCGTGTACAAGACCCAGTGCAGGCCATGCGCCACCGTCTTTTGCCACGAGGGAATGTGCGACGGCAGGGCCGGCGGCGTATGGGTCGCTCGCCACGCCAGCCGTGCCACGGCCAGCAGGAAGATCAGGGTGCCGAACGAGGCGTGGTAGAACAGGACCTGGTCGTGCCAAGGATTGCTCTTGGGGAAGGTTCCCATGAAGAAACCGAGGCCGATGTTGAGGAAGATCAGGAGCGCAATCGACCAATGCAGGAAAATGGCCACCTTGCTATAGGAGTTCGACTCGGCCGTCGACACGGCGTTCAACGCTTGGGCTGGCATGGACATGGCGGGCAACCTCGGGGTCAGCGGCACGAAATGCGCCTGGGTGACATCCAAGATCATCCGGGGACGGGTTTTATTCCCGGGCCAGTGACGGTAGCGTGGGGCTGTTTTCACGCTGCGCCGACGCATTGACCCGCCTCATCGGCGTATTACCGCCCGCGCTAACCGGCTATCCAAGGACCCGACGATGAAACTTCGTCCCACCCTTCTGGCCTTCGCGGCCACCGCCATGGTCCTGCCTGCCATGGCAAAGGACGTCACGCTGCTCAACGTGTCGTACGACCCCACGCGCGAACTGTACAAGGGCATCAACACCGCCTTCGTCGCCGACTGGAAGGCCAAGCACGCCGGCGACAACGTCACCATCCAGATGTCGCACGGTGGATCGGGCAAGCAGGCGCGTGCGGTCGTCGACGGCCTGCCCGCCGACGTGGTCACACTCGCGCTCGCCTATGATATCGATGCCGTGGCCGACCGCGGGCTGCTGGCGAAGGACTGGCAGGCGCGCCTGCCCGACAATGCCTCGCCCTATACCTCGACCATCGTGTTCCTGGTCCGTAAGGGCAACCCGAAGGCGATCCGTGACTGGGGCGACCTGGTCCGCGACGGCGTCCAGGTCGTCACCCCGAACCCGAAGACCTCCGGCGGCGCCCGCTGGAACTTCCTCGCCGCGTGGGGCTACGCGCTGAAACTACCCGGTGGCAACGACGACAAGGCCAAAGCCTTCGTCAAGACGCTGTTCCAGCACGTGCCCGTGCTCGACACCGGCGCGCGCGGCGCGACCAACACCTTTACCCAGCGCGGCATCGGCGACGTGCTGATCGCATGGGAAAACGAGGCCCTGCTGGCGAAGCGCGAACCCGGCGGCGACCAGTACGACGTGGTCATCCCGTCGATCACGATCCAGGCCGAGCCGCCCGTCGCCGTCGTCGACAGGAACGCGGCCGACCACGGCACCCGCGAGGTCGCCGACGCCTACGTGAAGTTCCTTTATTCACCGCAGGCGCAGGAGATCGAAGCGCGCAACTTCTATCGCCCGCGCTCGCCCGAGGTGGCCGCGAAATACGCCGCGCAGTTCCCGACGGTGAAGACCTTCACCCTCGCGGAGGTGTTCGGAGACTGGCGCAAGGCCCAGGCGAAATTCTTCGCCGAAGGCGCACTTTTCGACCAGATCGGACCAGGCAACTGACCATGCGGCGACGGGTCCTGCCCGGCTTCGGATTGAGCCTCGGTTACGCCGTTGTCTATCTTGGCCTCATCGTGCTGCTGCCGCTGGCGGCACTGGCGTGGAAGGCCTCGGACGTGGGCTTTGCCGGCATCCTTCGCCTGTTTTCTTCGCCACGGACCCTGGCCGCGTTGAAGCTCAGCTTCGGCGGGGCCTTCCTCGCGGCCGCGATCAACGTCGTGGTCGGGCTGCTGGTGACCTGGGCGCTGGTCCGTTACCGCTTCCCCGGCCGGCGCCTCTTCGACGCGCTGATCGATCTCCCGTTCGCCTTGCCCACGGCCGTCGCCGGCATCGCGCTAACCGCCGTGTATGCACCCAACGGCTGGCTGGGCCGCTGGCTGGTGCCACTGGGCATCCAGGTCGCCTACACACCGCTCGGTGTCTTGCTCGCCATGCTGTTCGTCGGCTTCCCCTTCGTCGTCCGCACGCTGCAACCCGTGCTGCAGTCGCTGGAACAGGACGTGGAAGACGCGGCGGAAAGCCTCGGCGCTACCGGAATGCAGACGTTCTTCCGGGTGATCCTGCCGACGCTCGTGCCTACCCTGCTCACCGGCTTCGCGCTGGCCCTCGCACGCGCGGTCGGCGAATACGGTTCGGTGATCTTCATCGCCGGGAACATCCCGCTGCGCTCGGAAATCGCACCCTTGCTGATCGTGCAACGGCTCGAGGAATTCGACTACGCCACCGCGGCCGCGCTCGGCGTGGTGATGCTGGCGTTCTCGCTGACCCTGCTGGTCGCGATCTCCGCCGTGCAGCGCTGGACGCGCTGGTGGGCGGAGCAGCCGGCATGACGCCCATCCATCCGCGCCGCCGTGTCGGTGCCACCCGCCGGCTCGGCCGCGCACTGATCATCCTCGCCGCCAGCCTGTTCCTGTGTGTCTTCCTCGTGCTGCCGCTGGCCTCGGTGTTCGTCGAAGCCTTACGCCAGGGCGTGCACGCCTTCGTCGCCAGCCTGGACGAACCGGATGCGATGGCCGCGATCCGCCTCACCTTGCTGGTGGCGGCCATCAGCGTGCCGTTGAACGTGGTGTTCGGCATCGCCGCCGCGTGGGCAATGACCCGTTTCGAATTCCGCGGCAAGGCCTTGCTCGGTGCGCTGATCGACCTGCCCCTCTCCGTCTCGCCCGTCGTCTCCGGCCTGCTCTACGTGCTGATGTTCGGCGCGCAGGGCTGGTTTGGTCCGTGGCTGGCCGCCCATGGCATCAAGGTCATCTTCGCCGTGCCCGGCCTCGTCCTCGCGACCATCTTCATCACCCTGCCCTTCGTCGCACGCGAACTGATCCCGCTGATGCAGGCTCAGGGCAGCGAGGAGGAGGAAGTCGCCCGTGTGCTCGGTGCCAGCGGGTGGCAGACGTTCTTCCGGGTCACCCTGCCGAACATCCGCTGGGCGCTGCTGTATGGCGTGCTGCTATGCAATGCGCGCGCCATGGGCGAGTTCGGTGCGGTTTCCGTGGTCTCCGGGCATATCCGTGGCCTGACCACGACGATGCCGCTGGAAGTCGAGATGCGCTACAACGAATACAACTACGTCGGCGCCTTCGCCATCGCGTCTCTGCTCGCCCTGCTCGCCCTGCTGACCCTGGCGGTGAAAGCCTTGCTTGAATGGCGTTACCACAACGACCTCGACGTGACGGCGCCGCGGCGCCGCTGAGACTACAGATGACCCTCGCCCTCCATGGCCTTACCCGCCAGTTCACCGACCTCGCCGCGCTGGACGACGTCAGCCTCGATATCGCACCCGGCGAATTCCTCGCCCTGGTCGGGCCGTCCGGTTCGGGCAAGACCACCCTGCTGCGCATCCTCGCCGGCCTCGACTACCCCGATGCAGGCAGCGTGACCCGCGATGGCCAGGATTTCCTCGCGGCCAGTGCGCGCGAGCGCAACGTCGGCCTCGTCTTCCAGCACTACGCACTATTCCGCCACCTCACGGTGCGCGAGAACGTGGCCTTCGGCCTGCGCGTGCGCCCGCGCCGCACGCGGCCTTCACGCGAGCAGATTCGCGCCCGGGTGGACCAGCTGCTGAAGCGCGTGCAGCTGGCCGAGCTCGGCGACCGCTACCCCAGCCAGCTCTCCGGCGGCCAGCGCCAGCGGGTCGCCCTCGCCCGCGCCCTCGCCGTCGAACCGGACCTGCTGCTGCTCGACGAGCCGTTCGGTGCCCTCGACGCCCAGGTCCGCACCGCGCTGCGGCGCTGGCTGCGGGAACTGCACGAGGAGCTCAACCTGACCACGGTGTTCGTCACCCACGACCAGGAAGAGGCACTGGAACTGGCCGATCGCCTCGTCGTGATGAACAAGGGCCGGATCGAACAGGTCGGCGAGCCGCAGGCGATCTACCACGATCCGGCGACGCCATTCGTCTGCGAGTTCATCGGGCGCACCAACCGGATTCCGCTGCAACGCCGTGGCGGGGATTGGACAGCCGGCGCATGGTCGACCGCCGCACACCCGGGCGACGGAGGTGCCGATGCGGCCGTCGGCTACGTCCGGCCGGAGCACCTGTCCCTCGCCGTGCCCGAGGGCCAGCCGGCCTGGCAGGCACGCCTGCGGCACATCTACCTCGCCGGCAGCCTCGCCCACCTGGACATGCACGTGGCCGACATCGACCTTGCGCTCGAACTGGACGTGGCCAGCGAAGACCTCGGCCGGCTCGCGCTGGCCCAGGGCAGGGACTACCGGGTGGCGCCGATGCGGATGGTGGCGTTCCCACTCGACGGCGGCCGCGATGGGCAGCCGGTCGCCGCGGGGCGCTGGGTGTCCTGACCGGAATCTCTCAGGCCTGGAAGCCGGGATCCACGGCGGGTCGCGATAGATGCGCCACGGTGTTGACCAGGGTCTTCGATGCGGCAGCCAGCGCAATCGCTACCGCCGCACGCTTGTCGTAACCGGCCGAGGTAAGCGCACGCACATCACTGTCGGACACCTGCGTTCGCTTGGTCGCGATGGCGGTCGCGAACTGGCGCACCGCTTCCCATTTCACGTCGTCTAGCGGCGAACCCTCGCGCAGGGCCTTTACCGTCGATTCGTTGGCACCCAGCTTCTTCGCCAGCGTCGAATGCACGGCGACGCCATAACCGGCTGCGTTGGCGTGGCTGGCCGCAACCATAGCCACTTGCTGTGCAATGGGATCGAGCGACGTAGCACCCAGGGCCTGCAACATCCCCGCGTACGCGCCCAGCACGGACGGTTCGACGGCGATGGCGTAGCCCAAAGCGGGTACGAAGCCGAACACGCCAGCCAGTCCGTCGAGATAGGGGCGGGCCTCGGGCGCAGCGCTCTGCGGGCCGGTCTCGCCGAACAGTGCCCTGCCCTGTGCGGTATCCAGGTGCCTGGCGAGGAACGGCAGGATGATGCCAGCGACCTCATCCAGGTGCGACTCGAGCGGAAAATGACCGCCGTCGACGAAGCGCACGTCCGCGTGGGGAAGATCACGACGAAACGCTTCGGCGCCGGCGGGAAGGAAGAAGGGATCGTTCCTGCCCCACACCGCCAGCAGGGGCGGCGCGTGTTCGCGGAAGTAACTGTGGAACACGGGATAAGCCGCCACGTTGGATTTGTAGTCGCCGAACAGATCGAGCTGGATGTCGTCGCTGCCCGGCCGGTCGAGGAAGTGCTGGTCCAGCGTGTAACTCTCCGGGGCGATCAGTGTGGTGTCTTCCTCGCCGTGCTGATACTGGAACCTCGTGGTCTCCGGCTTCAGGAAGCCGCGCAGGTTGGCGCGATTCTCCTCGCTGGGATCTTTCCAGTACGCCTGGATGGGATTCCAGCCGTCGCTGAGTCCTTCTTCGTACGCATTGCCATTTTGGGAAACGATCGCGGTGATGCGTTCCGGCCGCGCGACCGCCAGCCGGAATCCGGTGGGCGCGCCGTAGTCGAAGACGTACAGCGCGTACTTTCCCAGCGTGAGCACGTCGGTGAACGCCTCCATGATCCGCGCCAGCCGCTTGAACGAATAGGCAAACGTGCGCGCATCCGGTGCGTCGGAAAAGCCGAAACCGGGGAGGTCCGGCGCGATCACGCGGTACTTGTCGGCGAGCCGGCGGATCAGGCCCCGGTACTGGTGGCTTGAACTGGGAAATCCATGCAGGAGCAGCACCACCGGCGCATCCAGGGGACCGGCTTCGCGGTAGAAGATGTCCAGCCCTTGCCCGGATTCCTCGTCGATGACCCTGGCCGTACGGTACGTCGTTACGCTGGACATGGTCTCTCTCCCGTTGGCGGGCACGGTGGCGATGCACCGAAGCGTCGTGCAGGGAGTATCGAACGCCACCTCGCATCGCCAACATCCCCCGGTGGGGTGATCGCCGGTACGCGCCTCGTGCGCTGCATTTAGTACCATCCGCTGCATGGGCAGCATCCTGAGGCGACCATGCTCCGACAGCTGATCACCTGGGCAGGCGCTGCGCTTTGCTGGTTAGCGGCATCGGCAGGCGCGGCCCCGGCCACGTCGTCCGACTCCATCCGCACGATGAGCCACCGCGTGTGGCAGGTCCGCGATGGCGCGCCCGCGGATATCTGGGCAATGCAGCAGGATCCGCTCGGCTTCATCTGGCTGGCGACCGGTAGCGGCTTGTATCGCTTCGACGGATTGCGTTTCAAGCACTACGAACCGATGCCTGGCGATCGCTTCCTTGCGACCGACCTGACCGCGCTGGATATCGTCGGCGAGGACGACCTTTGGGTCGGTGCGTCAAACGGGGCTATCAGCCATGTCGCCAAGGGGCGCGTCGTCAACTACGCACCGCCGGGCAAGCTGCAGGCTAGCGCGGTGTACCGCTTTGCACGCGCACCCGACGGCGCGATGTGGGCGGCTGCCGGCGGACGTCTGGTCAGGCTGGCCGACGGGAATGCCACCGATGTAGGTGCCGACTGGAACTACCCAGCGGACGCGAACGCGACGTGGGTCGCCGTCGATCGCCATGGCGCCGTATGGGTCGCCACCGACCGCGAACTGTTCGTGCTCAAGCCACGCAGCCACCGGTTCGAGGCAACCGGCGTCCCGTCCGGACCGTTCGCCGGCATGGCCTTCGCGCCCGACGGCACCGCCTGGCTGTCCGACATGGTGCACGGTACGCGCGCCCTGCCCGGCCTTTCCGCCGACCATGTGCCCGACGCACTGAAATCCGCCGTCACGACCACCTTTGGCCAGGGCCGGCGGATCGCCTTCGACCAGCAGGGCAACCTGTGGGCCACGCCCGTGGTCGGCAACGGTATCGACGGCGTGTTTCGCGTGGCCGACGCGTCACGCCTCGCCACGGGCAAACCGCTGGCACCCGACGACGTCACGGACAGCTTCGCCACGACACAGGGGCTGACGTCGATGGCGGCCGTGCCGATCCTCATTGATCGCGAGGACAACGTCTGGATCGGCACGAACTTCGGCCTCGACAGCTTCCGTAGCAAACGCTTCCACACCGTCTCCCCCGCGCTCGACGCCGCATCGAGCATGACCTACGCCGCGCAGGGGCCCGGCAAACAGATCCTCCTGCTGCAAGCCGGATGTGTCTATGACGCGCGCCAGGGAAAGGCGATCCAGCTGGCCTGCGGCTTCCCTACGGATGCCTACGCGGTAGGCGCTGCCGGCGAGATGGTCTATGCGCGCGCCGAGGGGCGCTTCGACCAGTGGCATCACGGCGGCGCGGTCGCATCGATGCCCACGCCCGGCAGCGTGTTCAGTCCGTACGCCACGGGCTCCTCCACCGACCAGGCCGGCCACCTGTGGGTATGCATGGGCGACGGTCTCTACCGCTATGCGGACGGCGCGTGGCAACGCGTCGATGCCGTGGGCCGGATCAAAGCCACGCCACCCGACGCTATCGCATTCGACGACGAAGACGTCGCGTGGCTGGGATACCAGGACGGTGAGCTCGTGCGCTGGTCGGGCACGCAGGGACAGGTTTTCGGGAAGCGGGATGGCCTCGACGTCGGCGGCGTGCAGGCGATCTCGATCACCGACGACGAGGTTTGGGTTTCCGGCGACAACGGCGTCGCGCGATCGTCGGCCGGGCGCTGGCTGTCGATCCCCATGTCGCGCCTCGGCCTGCTCGGCGCCGTCACGGGAGCGAAGCGTGTCGCCTCGGGCGACCTCTGGCTGAACACGACGCGCGGCATCGTCCGGATCGCAGCCGCCGATGTCGAACACGCCTTCACCGATCCGACCTATGCGCCGGTGACCACCCTGTATGGCAGCGACGACGGCGTGGCGGGCGTGGCGCTGATGCATCCCCCTGCGTCGTCGGTATTCGAGGACCAGGACGGCCGCCTGTGGTTTGCAGGCAATCGCGGCGTGAGCTGGGTCGACCCGGGCATGCTCCACCCCAACACGATCGCGCCCGATGCGATCATCGAGAGCGTACGTATCGAGGGTAAGGAAGAACGGCTCGCCTCGTCACTGGATGCACCCGCGCTCACCCGCAATATCAGCATCGGTTTCACGGCGGCGAGCTTCGTCTCGCCGCAAAACGTGCGCTTCCGCTACCGGCTCGGCGGCGTCGACGCGCAGTGGCAGGATGCGGGGACCAGCCGCGAAGCCACCTACGCCAACCTGAAGCCAGGCACATATCGCTTCGAAGTGGAAGCCGCCAACAGCGATGGGGTGTGGAGCACGCAGGCGGCGAGCCTGCCCATCGCCATCGCTCCCACGTTTTACCAGACCATCCACTTCCGCCTGTTCATGGCAATGGCGCTGGGCGTATCGATCGTATTGCTGCTGGTCATGCAGCATCGGCGCATTGTCGCCCGGGTCAGGGACCGCCTTGAAATCCGGCATGCCGAACGGACACGGATCGCCCGCGACCTGCACGACACCCTGTTGCAGGGTGTGCAGGGCCTGATGCTGAGCTTCCAGGCCGTGGCTATGCGCATGCCGCCGGATAGCCCGGCGCACGCGCAACTGGATGCGGCGCTGAACCGCGCGGAGGATGTGCTTGTCGAAGGCCGCAACCGGGTCCAGGCGATGCGTGCGCGTGACCATGCCGCCACCGACCTGATGATCGCCATCGCCACGCTGGGCCGCGACCTCGCCGCGGAAGGCACGACGACCTTCAACCTCGTATGCAACGGCCGGCAACGCGTACTCGAAGCGCCTGTCTGCGAGGAGGTTCATTTCATCTGCCGCGAAGCGATGCTCAATGCCTTCCACCATGCACGCGCCACGCGGGTCGAGGTGGAGATCACCTACGACCCGCATCACCTGCGACTGCGCGTGTACGACAACGGCGTAGGCATCGATGCGGAGACGCTGGAGCTGGGCGGCAAGGCCGGCCACTGGGGTCTGGTCGGCATGCAGGAACGGGCCCGGTCGATCGACGGCAAGCTCGCGGTCTGGGCGCGTGATGGCGCGGGCACGCAGGTCGAATTGCTGGTACCCGGCCGGGTCGCCTTCGCCAGCACGACGACATCCATGCCAGCACGCGCATGGCGGGCCATCCGTCGCCGGTTCAGCCGCGAAAGCGAGCCTCGTTAGTCTTCCAGGATGCCGCGCTTTAGCGCGGTCACCACGGCTTCCGCGCGGTCTTTTGCCTTGACCTTGAGCAGGATGTTCTTCATGTGGGTCTTCACCGTCTCGATCGAGATGCCCATCTGGTTCGCGATGCGCTTGTTCGAGAAACCCAGCGCGACGTGGCCGAGCACTTCGATTTCGCGCGGGCTCAGGCTTTCCTCGCCGTCGTGGTGTTCGAGCACCTTCGCCACGTCCACCGGGATCGGTCGGCCACCGGCATGCACCTGCTGGATCGCGTAGATCAGGTCGTTGCGCAACGTGCTCTTGATCAGGTAACTGGCCGCACCCGCCTTGAGCGCGTTGCAGATCTGCATGTCGCCCTGGTAGGTCGTCAGCACCACGACCTTGGCCTCGGGAAACTCCCTGCGCAGCGCACGGATCGCGTTGAGGCCACCCATGCCGGGCATCTGCAGGTCCATCAGCACCAGGTCCGGACGCAGCGCGCGGAACATCGCCACGGCCTCCTCGCCGCTACCGGCCGCGCCGACCAGTTCCATGTCGTCCTGCACGGAGAGGATCGCCTCGATGCCGGCTCGGAAGATCGGATGGTCGTCGGCGATCAGGATGCGGATGCGCTGGGAAGTGGTCATGGCGCGGGCTACCCGTGGGACACGGCTCGCATAGTACTTGCCAGGTGGCCGGCCAGCGTGAGATTTCCCGCCCGATCACCCATCTGAGGGGGAGCAAGCCACGCGCAAGCGGGGTAGAACGGCTCGAGGATTCCTGGAGAGTGCTGGAGCACATGTATCGCCTGTTCTCCATGTTTCCTTCCGGCGCACCCGGACTCGGGCTGCTGTCGCTGCGCTGCGGCGTGGCCCTATCGCTGTGGCCGTTGCCTGTCGCCATCGTCGGGCACGCAGGCGAGGCCGTCGCCTTCTGGTGTGCGGGTGGCCTGTGCATGTTCATGCTGCTCGGGCTATTCACGCCAGTGATGGCGGTCGCCTGCATGGTCGTCCTCGGCATCCACGGTTTCGCCGTCACTGACGCCGGGCAGCTTGCGCGTGCGTTCGCGTTGCAGGCGCTACCCGTGGCGATGCTCCTGCTTGGCCCGGGTGCCTATTCGATCGACAGCGCGATCTACGGACACCGAGCGATGCCCATGCGCCGCGACCCGCCTCGCTGAGCTCACCCGACGGAGGGATATCCGCGCCGCAGGCGTCGGCATAGATTTCTTGCGAACGAAAGGAATGGCGCGCTCCGAGGCACGCAACCACTCTCACGCCATGCTGGGGGAAACGACCATGGCACGCCCGTTCGCACACCATGCATCCGTCGGGTTACTTCTTCAGTACCGGGTAGCCCTGCACGTAGATCCAGTCGGTGCCCTGCGCGGGAACGTGGCAGCCCTTGCAGTCGGTCTGGTAGTTGGTCGAGGTGGTCTTCATCGGCACGCCGGCGTCGAACCACGACCAGCCCCAGCCATCGCCCCACAACATGTTTTGCGGGTGGCTGTTCTTGCTGTCCTTGATCATGACGAACCAGCCCTTCAGCGTTTCCTCGTGGCTGACGGCGGCACCCGTGGTCATCGCCGCCGTGCTCGCCTCGTAGACTTCCTTGACCAGCACGGTGCCGTCGGGGAACTTGCCATCCTTCCGGTAAGCGGCGGTACCGCCCGGCGACACGTAAACCGCATGCATCTGCGCCGCGCCCTGGGTCGGCCCGCCGACCGACCAGGTGCCGACGTATTCGAAGCTCGCGCGGTAATTCTTCGGTACGTGGATGGCGCCACTGGCATCGCTTGCGTCGACGCCCTGGGTGGCTTTGCCGCCCACCGGGCCGGTCGCGGCCTGCGCGTGAGAGGCATGCCCTGCCGCAACGATCGCCACCGTGGCAGTGGCGGCAAGAACGAACAAGCGTGCATGGATCATGGCGAGCTCCCGAATCCTAAGGATACGAAAGCCTATGGCCCATCCCCGTGCGGGAGGTCCGGCTAACATGACCGATCGTCCGCCGATGAGCGCGCGAAACGAGGCGGTCGAGCAAGTGATTCGCTCGCTGGAAGTGCGGACGTATATTGCGAACGCGTCACATGAAGGATCGGGTGACGAGGACACGCGTTATGACACGACGCCCGGCACCCGATTCATCGCGATGCATGCCTGCGTGGAAGGGACCGGCTGCGTCGATGCAGGTCGCCGCGGATCGATTCCGATGCACGCCGGCAGCATCGCCTGCGTGGTAGTCGCAGGCGACGTTGCCGCCATTGAAGCCTCGCACAGAGCCGGCACGGGCCACGCCAGCGTCGCCGGGATCGCCGGAACCGCTTGCAGCATCCAGTCCGCCATCCTGCAAGTCTCCTGCGGCCCCCTCAGTCATGTGTTCGAAAGCCTGCGCCAGCCGTTGTACGTTCCGCCGGCTTACGGCATCCGCGGCATCGCCACGTTCCGCCAGGCGATGGACGAGCTGGCCGCCGCGGCGGTCGGTGCCGAGGCCATGGCCAGCGTGTTGCTCAAGCAGGTGTTGATCGTCTGCCTGCGCGCGCTGCTGGAGATGGATCATCCGTGGCTGGACGAACTTTCCCTCGCCCGCGACCGGAACATCGCGCGGGCTTACGCCTTGATGAGCCTGCGCCCGGGTGACCGGCATTCCGTCGGCTCGCTGGCCAGCGTGGCCAGCCTCAGCCGGTCCGCCTTCATGGCGCGCTTCCTGGCCGCCACCGGCTGCTCGCCCATGGTGGTGCTACGCCAGCTGCGCATGCGACGCGCCGCCGACCTGCTCCGTACGCAAGCGCTGTCATTCGAACAGGTGGCACGGATGGTCGGCTACCGCAGCAGCAGCAGTTTCTGCCGCGCCTTCTACGGCGTGCACGGCTACGAGCCCCGCGCATTGCGTACGAATCCGCAGGCGACGCCTTCGGGCGGACTGTGGGACGGCATTGCAAGACCCCTTGCACGTCGTACGGCGCGAGCATGAGTGCGCACCCCCACCGATGCAGGAGGTTTCGCCATGTCCAGGCCCACCGTACGCCAATCGATCCTGCTGGGTGGCGCCATCGCCATCGTCATCGCCGCCGCCCTCGCCATTTCCGGTGCCAAGGCACCGGCAGCGGCCAACGCTGGTGATGCCACGACGAAACGCTACCTGCCCGAATACACCGCCGACGGCGACCTGATCCTGCCGAAGGATTTCGAGAAGTGGGTATTCGTCGGATCCCCGCTCACACCCAACGCCCTCAACAACGGCAAGGCCAATTTCCCCGAGTACCACAACGTTTACATCGAGCCGGGCTCGTACGCGATCTACAGGAAGACCGGCGTGTTCCCCGAGGGCACGATCTTCTTCAAGGAGCTGCAGCTGACCCTGCCCGCGCAGAATCCGGATGGCTCACGCACCGAGCCGTCGGGACGCGGCTTCTTCCCCGGCGCGCTTAATGGCGCCGACGTCACGGTGAAAGACAGCAAGCGCTACGCCGACACCGGCGGCTGGGGCTACTTCAACTTCAATCATCATGAGCCGAAGGCGCCCACGGCCAAGGTCAAGGCGAAGACCGAGTGCGCGTTCTGCCACATGGCCAGCGCGAAGAAAGACGAAGTGTGGACGCAGTTCTATCCGCGCCTGGACACGCCCACGCCGTAGTCGCGTATGAAAATGGCCCAGCCGGCATCGCGCCGGCCGGGCCATCGCATTTACAGCGCCAGGCCCTGCATGCCGCTTGCCGGCGGGAACACCGGGGTCTGGCCGATCTTCAGCAGGTGGCCATCGGGCAGCACGAGGAAGCTATCGACGTCGCCACCCAGTGAATTGCCGGCGTAGAGGAACAGGTTGTCCGCCGAAGCCTTGATGTCGGTCGGTGCCGCGCCGGACTCCAGCGCACCCGCGACGCCACCATCGAGCAGGGTCAGGCTGCCGTTGTTGCCGATGCGATAGGCGCTGAGGTTGCCCTTGCCCGCGTTGGCGGTGAAGGCGAAGCGTCCCGCCACCGTGAGCCAGCACGCCGCGGCCTGGCCGTTGCCCAGGTCGTGCGTCACGGGATCGAGCGTGCCGTCGCGGTTGACCACGTACGAACTGGCCGATGACGTCGCCGCCTGGCTGGTGATGAGGTGGCCGCGCGCGTCGAAATCGAAGCCGAACGGCTGCGGATCGTTCGAGGGCGTGATCACCGGGTCGGCGGCGAGGCTGCCATCGCGGCCCACCGCGAACAGTTCGAACCAGCCCTTCGCCGACGCATCCTTGACCGATACCGCGAGGAACTTGCCGTCCGGTGTCAGCTGCACCTGGGCCGGCGTCATCCCCACGTTCGGCTGGTTACCCACCAGCGGTGCATCGGTTCCGACCACCCGCGTGCCGCTGGCAATGAGGTTGCCCGCGGGCGCGATGCGGAAGGTGGTGACCACCGACGTGCCCGCGCTGTTGAGGACGTAAAGCTGGTTGCCGTGCTGGGCCAGGCTCACGGGATACACACCACCCGAACCGACCACGTCGATGAGTTGCAGGCGTGAGCCCAGGATCGCGAACACCGACACCTGGTTGCTGCCCGCGTTGGTCGCGAAGAGCAGGCGTCCGTCTTCGCTCTTCAGCAAGGCATTCTGCGAGCCCAGCGGATCGGGCGGCGGTGCCGTGGTGCCGACGCCCACGCCCTTGCCGCCGGTGGGAACGACGGCGACCTTGTCGAGGCCACCAAAGAAATTACGTTTGAGCACGGCCACGCTATTGGCCTGGATGTCGTTCGACATCACGTAGAGCGCCGGCGAGGTGAACGCAGGGAGCGACGCAGTCGCAGGTGCCGCCTGACTCACGGACACCGCACCGAGGGCCAGCGCGATGCTGGCAGCGAGGAAAGGTAGTGTCTTCATGATCCGTCTCCGAAATGGCCAAGCGGCCACCAAGGCATTCGCTGGCGCCGAGGGGACGGTTACACCGGAGTGGCCAGTTCACCCCATCGGGGGATGCATCGCAGCCCCTCGGCAAGCCGAAAGGTATCCGACGGGATAAGGGCGTAGAGTGAGATTCCGCTACGGGAGTGCGCCCATGATGCCTTCGCTGCATCCGCCGCTGGCGGTCGTCATCGAGCCCAGTTCCGCCCTGGCGGATTCGGTGGCCGACTGCCTGCGGGCCCGGGATTTCGAGGTGCTGGTGGCTTCGACCCACGCCGGCGCCGCGAAACTGGTGATCGAACGCCTGAGGGTGGATTTCCTGGTCGCGGCGATCCCCGCACCCGGCGAGGACCACACGGGCGCCTTCCTGGCCGTGGCCCGGGCGCAGAACCCCGGCATGGCCCTGCTGGTGATGCTTTCCGACCCGAACGAGGCCATCCCCGATGCGCCGCCCGTCGCGATACGTCTCGTCAAACCCTTCAGTCGGGCGCAATTGGCCGATGCGATCGATCGCGCGGCGGTTTTTGCCGGGGCAGCCTAGGCGACGGTCAGCTCGCCCGCACACGGGAAGATCAGGCGCACCGTCGTGCCGGCACCGGGGGCCGACACCACCTGCACCGACCCACTGGCCTGGCGCATCAGGCCGAGCACCTGGGCCATGCCCAGGCCGGTGCCCTTACCCGACGCCTTGGTCGTGAAGAAGGGCTGGAACAGCCGTTCCTGGACCTCTTCGCTCATGCCGTCGCCCGTGTCCTTCACCTCGATGGCAACGTAGTCGCCCTCGGGCAGGTTCAGGGTCGCGCCGTCGGCACCGACGTGGAAATCGGTGAAAGCGATCTGGATCGTGCCCTGCTGCTGGCACGCATCCTTCGCATTGATCGACAGATTCAACAGTGCCTGCTGGACCGAATGGCCGTCGGCGAACACCGGGAGGGCCTTTTCGGCGGCGGCGAACGCGATCTGCATGCCCCGTCCCACGGCGCCCTGGAGCATGGGCACGATATCCGCGACCACCTCGCCCAGGTCGACATGGTCGGGGGTGTAGGGATGCATCCGGCTGAAGGCGAGCATCTGTCGGGACATCACCGCGGCGTGGCGTGCCGCGTCCATGGCGAAGCCCGCATAACGGGTCTGCGTCGCGTTGAGCTCGCCCAGCGCATCGAGCGCATCCAGTGCGGAAAGCACCGTCTGCAGATGATTGTTGAAGTCGTGGCCCATGCCGGCGACCAGGTGGCCGATCGCCTCGCCTTTCTGGGCCTGGTCGGCCATGTGCTCGGCGGCGGCTTCGGCCAGGGCGGCGACGTCGAGCCGCTCCTGCACCTGGACCAGCGAACGCTGGGTCGCAGCGAGGCGTGCGCGCAAGGCATCGTTCAAGGCATCCAGCGAGCGCTCGACGTGGACACGCTCGGTTACTTCGCGGCTGACGCTCCCCAGCGCCACCACCGTGCCCTGCTCATCAACCAGCGGACCGACATGCACGGTCCACCAGCGCTGTTCGACGTCAGGGTCGCCGCTGGCCCCGACAAAGGACGACTTGCGCCCCTGCCGGGCTTCCTCGAGAGCGTGGGCCACCGCCGCCTGGTAGGCGGCGGGCCACATCGCGACCCAATCCTGCCCGAGTAACACGTGCTCGCCATCCACCCGAAGAAGCGCGACCCCAGCCCGGTTCACGTCGATGATCCGACCTTCCAGGTCGAGTCTCTTCACGCAATCCTGCGACAGGTCGATCAGCTGCTTATAGGTAAGGAGGTCGCTCATGGGGGCATCGGCATTGGCGGGAGCCGGCAAACCCGTGAGGGGTCCGGAACGCGGCGAGGATACCGATTCCCGGCATAGCGAATGTCAACGCAGCCCGGCCTTTCCTCAATACAGGGGGAAGGAGTCCGCCTCGCCGTTGGTCCCGGCGATCCGCACGACCGCCCGGCCACCTGCCCGCTCCGCCATCGCAGCGAACCGCGCGGCCATCTGCACCGCTTCATCCTGGCTGGCCGCCGGCAGGGGCGTCCGCCCGTCGGATTTCACGTGCCAGGGCCCATCGACCCACGTCGGCGGGATGATCACGATGACGAGCGGCTGCTCGGTGTCTTCGCTCATGGCGCGTGCAGTCCTCAAAGAATGGACCCACGGTGCCGGAGGATGCGTAACGAACCCGTGCCCGCGTTGTGCACATGCGCATACGCGTGCTGCACGAGCGCTCTGCTCGACTAGCTTTTTCCCAGGGGCGCGTGCATGCCACCGAATTTCAACGCCACCCGGCGCGATGACGGCTTCCTTCCCATCGAGGCATACGGCGTATTGGGCGACGGACGCACCATCGCGCTATCCGGAAGCGATGGTTGCATCGACTGGTGGTGCGTGCCCAACATGGATTCCCCGCCACTGTTCGATCGGCTGCTGGATCCCCGCGAAGGCGGCTATTTCTCGGTCGAACCGGTCGAACCCTTCGAGGTCGAACGTCGCTACCGCGACGGCAGCAACGTACTGGAGACCGACTTCCACGCCGAGGGCGGCGTCGCGCGCCTGACCGAGTCACTCAACAGCGGCAGCGCGGGCCGCCTGCCGTGGGAAGAACTCGCGCGGCGGATCGAAGGTCTCCAAGGCGCCGTCACATTCAGGATCCGGTTTCGTCCAGGCCGCCAGGCCGGCAAGGTCAATCCGTACCTTGCGGATGCCGGGAACCACCGCGTGTTCCACGCCGGGCGCGTCCTCGGTGTGGTCGTGCACAGCGCCGGGCTGGTGCTGGAACGCGAGGACGACACGGGATTGCGCGGGGAACTTACGGTCACCGCCGGTGGCCGCGAGCTGGTCGCGATCGTGGCCGGCCAGGACGAACCTCTCGTGGTGCCGACCGCGGACGAGATCGACCAGCGTATCGACCTGTCCGACGAGGAATGGAAGCACTGGTCCGCCTCTGTGCGCTTCGACGGAGACGACCGGGCCTGCCTCGTGCGCCACGCCCTGGCGCTGAAGCTGCTGCTGTATTCCCCGACCGGCGCCATCGCCGCCGCGGGCACCACCTCGCTACCCGAGCGCATCGGCGGCGACAAGGACTTCGATTACAGGTTTGCCTGGGTCCGCGACGCGGGTTACACGATCAAGGCGTTCCTGCGCATCGGCGCCGAGGCTGAAGCCAAGGCGGCACTCACCTGGCTGCTGAAGCGCCTGCGTGACACCGATGGCGACCTGTTCTACCGCCTCGATGGAGAGAAGCCCGCCGAGGTCGAGACGATCGACGTACCCGGGTACCGACATTCCCAGCCCGTGGTGATCGGTAACCAGGCCACCCACCAGCACCAGCATGGCGTCTACGGCGACATCTTCGAGACGGTCGCGCAGTTCGTCGACGCGGGCAACATCCTTGATGCCGAGAGCGCACGCGTGCTTTCGCGCCTCGCCGACCAGTGCGCGGATAGCTGGCGATTGAAGGACGCCGGCATCTGGGAGCTGGAGACGCCACGGCATTACACGATGTCCAAGGTCAGCGCATGGCAGGCGCTGGCCCGCGCGGTGGAGCTTGCCGATGGCGGCCACCTGCCAACCACGTGCCGCGATCGCTGGGCGCGCGAAGGCCAGCGCATCGTGCACTGGATCGAAGAGCATTGCTGGTCGATGGAGAAGGATGCCTTCGTGATGTACCCGGGCAGCAGCCAGCTGGATGCCTCGCTCGCCCTCGCCGTTCGCTTCGGTTTTGATGGCAGGGAACGCCTGCGCCGCACACTGGTGGCGATTGATCGCGAGCTGGGCGAAGGACCGTTCCATTTCCGTTACTCGGACGCGCGTGGTGCCGAGGGCTGCTTTCTTGCCTGTACTTTCTGGATGGCCGAGGCATGGCATTTGCTGGGCGATAGCGGACGCGCCGGCAAGAAACTGCACGAGGCGCTGGATGCCCTGTCGGGTGGCCCCGGCACACTTGCCGAGATGGTCGACCCGGTAACCCATGCCTGGCTCGGCAACCTTCCGCAGGGCCTTAGCCACCTGGCCGTGGTGCATGCGCTGATGACGCTGTCCGAATAGACAGAACGCCCTTCGATCGCGCCGATCGCGATCGAAGGGTGCTGCTACGTTAACTAAACGGCGCGGTTGCCGTGTGCCCCCTGCCCGTTAGCCAGCCCTATCGATTCCAGCGAACTCGGCTCGCCATGCTGCACGCCGGCCAGCGAGTGGCGACGGCGTGACATGGCGTCATAGACGACGCGGCGAGCGCGCATGACGTTACCCAACGGCTGGTGGGCGGCGAGCGCGTGCCACGGATTGAACGAAAGCCCATCGTCGATGGCCCTGATCCGCTCTTCGTTCCAGGCTGACTGGGGCTGCACGGTGAGCGTGGCGACGGTGACGTACGGGCTGAGGTCTTCCGGCCACTCGACGGCACCGTCCTCGATCGGCATCTTGTCGGTGTCGGTCAGCAGCTGGGCACGCAACTCCCACGTCCCGCCGTGCGTGCGGAAGAAGTCGATCACCGACTCACGCAGGGCATCCGGATGGCCGTCGACATCCAGCGGCTGGCCGGTGAGTGCCTTCAACTCGGGCGAAACCGGCGCAAGGGAGAACTTGGCCACGTAGTCGCCATGGCGCAGCGGCACCTGCGTGAAGAAGGTCTCGCCGAGTAGCTGGGTTTCCGGATGGCCGCCCATGCTGAGGATCGCCGCGCTCTTCGTGCCGACCGCCTCGATCGCCTTCTCGACGCCGCGAAGCGCCGTGGAAAGGCCCTTCTTGAAGCCCTCGGCCTTGTCCGTCGTGCTGGCAAGCAGGGTGACGTTCTTCAGGAACTGCTTCGCGTTCTTCTTCACGAAGGCAGGTCCGTTGACCATCACGAAGTCCTGCGTGCGGTCCGTGGATGACGCGTCGACCCGTGCGCCGTCCACGCCGAGCACCTTGAAGGCCACGGCGCGCGGCAGCGAGACGCCGTCGTTGAGCAGGTCGCCCGGCGGCGTGGAGAAGCGCATCACCACATCATAGGCACCCGGATCGGCGAACAGGCCCTGGGCCAGTTCCAGCGGGAGGGCTTCGTGCACAGCCAGCCGGCCGACCAGCAGCCCGTGGCTCTTGGCGTGGACGCTGCGATAGCTGTGGCCCGTATGTTCGCGAACGATATCGCCGATCTTTTCCATCTGTTCGATCAGCTTGGCGTTCACCTCGGCTTCGTCGTCCTCGATGTGCTCGAGGGAAGGCGAATAGGCAATCGGACGACCTGGCGTCGATGTCATGGCTTGGCACTCTGTCGGATGATGGGCCATTGGGCAGAGCGCGGTGTCCAGTAGCGGTGAACGGGAGGTCGCCAATTCCGACACTTCGCGTTTCCACCCCCCCAAATCAGCCTGATACACAGACCGCGTGTTTCGACGACGAGCTAACCCTCACCCCCCGTAGAGCAACCCCATGGGACGGTCAGGTTCTCTTACCGCGGAGCAACGCCCTTGAAAGCCCTGACCTACCATGGTTCCAAAGACGTTCGCGTTGAAACCGTCCCCGATCCGACCCTCACCGACGGTGACGACCTGATCCTGCGCGTGACGGCGACCGCGATCTGCGGGTCGGACCTGCACCTGTATCACGGCAAGATCCCGGAAACGAAACACGGCGACATCTTCGGCCATGAGTTCATGGGCGTGGTCGAAGACGTCGGGTCGAGCGTCACCAACGTGAAGGTAGGCGACCGCGTGGTCATCCCCTTCGTCATCGCCTGCGGTAAATGCTTCTTCTGTGAGAACGAAGAATTCGCTGCCTGCGAGACCACCAATACCGGCGAAGGCGCGAGCCTGCGCAAGCGGCCGAAAATGACGCCTCCGGCGGCCCTGTTCGGTTATTCCCATCTCTACGGCGGGGTGCCGGGCGGCCAGGCGGAATTCGTGCGCGTGCCGAAGGCGAATGTTGGTCCCTTTGTAATCCCCGGCAGCCTTGCCGACGAACAGGTGCTGTTCCTGTCCGACATCCTGCCGACCGGCTACCAGGCCGTGTTGAATGCGAAGGTCGGTGAAGGCTCGACCCTCGCGATCTTCGGCGCCGGCCCCGTGGGCCTCATGGCCGCCGCCTGCGCGCGCATGCTCGGGGTCGAGCGCATCTATATGGTCGACACCGAAAAATATCGCCTCGACTTTGCCGTTTCTGCATACGACGTCATCCCCGTCGATTTCAGCGCGGTGGACCCGTCGGAGTTCATCCTGCAAAACACCGGCGGCCGCGGCGTCGACGCCAGCATCGATGCGGTGGGTTTCGAGGCCAAAGGCAGCACGACGGAAACCGTGCTCAGCACGCTGAAGATGGAAACCAGTTCGGGCGAGGTCATCCGCCAGTGCATCACGGCCACGCGCCGTGGCGGTGTGGTCAGTATTCCGGGCGTGTATGCCGGCTTCATCCATGCCTTCCTCATCGGCGACGCGTTCGACAAGGGCCTGACCCTCGCCATGGGCCAGACCCACGTGCAGAAATACCTGCCCGAACTGCTCGATTTCATCGAGGAAGGCAGCCTGCAGCCGGACATCATCATCTCGCACCGGATGAAACTCGCCGATGCGGCGAAGGGCTATGAGGTGTTCGACAAGAAGGAAGAAGACTGCCGCAAGGTCGTGCTGACGCCGTAACTTCGTTCGATGTTTCGAGTCTCACGGACACGGAGCCTGGGCCTTCACAAACGGAGGCTCAAGGTGTCTGGTGGCGCTGCCGATGGAAGGGAATCCCCGGAACAGAATCGCTATGGACACCCAGCTTCACCGGCACCACAACCTCGCTCGCGTCCTCTCCGTGCTTGAACTCTCCGGCGTGGACACCGCCGTCGGGCAGGCTGCGCTCTTCGGCCACATCGTTACGCCGCTGAAGATCGGCCGCATGTTGTTCGGCGCCGACGTGCCCAGTCTGTTCGCGCGCGGGCTGGAGCACTCGCTTGGCTTGCCCAGGGGGTGGATGGACCTGTCCAGGCCGCCGTTGGTGCCTTCGATGATTTCCACGGTGTTGCGCTCGACGAAGGTGGAAGAGGAAATAGTCGGGGCGGTGGCAGCTGAGGCTTAGGCGTCGGTCGCTGGCAGCAGGATATGTGCTGCTTCCGTGTCCGGCGCACCGCAGGACCTTGACGCGGGTTTGAATCGCGCGCTGTCACCGTCATTGCTCCCTTTCCTGGAGCAATGCCATGACCGATGAGCGAAGCAAGGACCACGAGAAGATCTGGTCGCTGATCAAGGACGCGCGTGTCGCGATGCTCACCACGGCGCACGATGGACGGCTGTTCAGTCGCCCCATGGTCGCGTCGCAGAAGCGCTTCGACGGCACGCTGTGGTTCTTCACGCGGAAGAGCTCGCCGAAGGTCGACGAGATCGCGACGCATCACGAAGTGAACGTCGCTTACGCGAGCAGCGAGTCGATGAGCTTCGTATCGCTGGCCGGCCAGGCCATCCTCGTGCAGGACCGCGCGGCGATCGACGAGCACTGGAACGAGTGGGTAAAAGTGTGGTTCCCGGAGGGCAAGGAGGACGCCGACCTTGCGTTGCTGCGTGTCGACGTCGATACCGCGGAGTACTGGGACGCGCCGTCGTCGAAGGTGGTTGTTGCGTTTGATTACATCAAGGCGCGGATCACGGGGTCGACGCCGGATCTGGGCGAGCATGGGAAGGTTGACGTGTAAGCGCCGGGAACGGGCGACATATCAAAAAGGGCCGCGGTCTGTTGCGGCCCTTTTGTTTTGGGCGCGGATGCCTTCGTGATCGCATTGCTTGTGATTTGACATAGTTGCTTTGACAAGATTGATGAATCTTGTGGATTCGCCGAAATCGTGGGTTTTGGCGGGAGTTCATCCGAGCATGATGTGTAGGGGAGATTGCGCGTCTGGGGAGAGTGAGGCGTGCTTGGCGTTTTTGGCGGGTTGGGGTTTCGCGCGCAGGCGCGCTCCTACAGGGGGGGATTGTGAATTGAAGACGTATGGGGAATGCGGCGATGAATGAGGCTGTGCTCGATGCGAATGCTCGCTCGATCGCCATTTCCGAGATCTCGATGGAGATCAAGGCGCTTTCTGCCGCTTCGGCATCGAGGGATTGGGACGAGGCGCGGTTTCGTGCCTTTCGCATCACCGACCAGGCGTTCGATCTTCTGTCGCGCGAAGTGGCGACGGCGGGGCATGGGGTGCTGGTACGGCTTGGGCCGCCCGGTGCAAACCCGGCCCTGGGATTTCCAGCTGCGTTGCTTGCGCTTGTCCGGGCGGTCGACGGGCTCGCCTGACCGCTGCGCTGCGGGCAGCCGTCAGGCGTCGTTCGCGGGGGCTCCCGCTTAAAGCCCGTCGAATACCAGCTGCCGCTCGGGCCAGCGCAACGCCCCGAGCCGCGTCTGGAACGCACCACCCCTCAGCCGTTCCTGGAAGCGGCGCCCCACCGAATAATCGATGCAGTACACATTCTTGCGCAGGCCAAGCGGCTCGTCGTAGGGCGCGCCCGCGAACAGGTCGGGCCCGGCCTTGCCGAACGCAGCGCGATCGATCGACACGGGCCAACGCCAGTAGTGGCCGATCACCACCGGCACATCGCTGTCGTACTCGTTCCACCAGGCAACGCGTTCCACCACGCGCCACTTGCCGCTGGTATAGAACGGCACGGCGGTCGCCCGCTCGACGCCGGAGGTCAGCACTCGCAAGGGATTCGCCATCTGCCGGGCCTGGTCCAGCGCGGCCGTGTTCGGCAGCATCGGGATGAGCGCGTTGGGATTGCGCAGCGAGGCGCCATGCTCGGCCAGCTCGGCCCGCGCGGCGTCGATCGTGCCGTCGGCAAGGAGGCACGCGTTGAGCTCACGTTCCCAGTGCTCGAAATGCGACGCGGGGTCTTCGTCGCGGTGGGAACGCACGCGGTCGATCGCCTCGCCCAGCCAGCACGCGTGCACCACGCGCAGGCCCGGACTCTCCAGTGCGACGGGCAGCGTCTCGAAGAACGCCATCACCTCCTCCCGAACACGCGCACTCGCCGAGTTCGATGTCAGGAACTTGCCGTCCGTGCGATCGTGATCGTCTTCGAAGAACCAGCCGTTGCCTTCCTTGCGCGAACCACGAATCAGGTTGAGCTCGTGGTTGCCGAGCACGCACTGGGCGTGCCCCGCGGCGACCAAGTCGGCGACCAGCGCCACGACGGCCGGGCTATCGGGACCGCGGTCGCACAGGTCGCCGACGAAGACCAGCCTGCGCCCCTCGGGGTGGACACCGTCCGGGCCGTAGCCCAGGCGCGCAAGGAGATCTCGCAGCGCATCGATCTCGCCATGGATATCGCCGATCAGGTCGAGCGGTCCTTCGAATAACGGTGCGATACGAGCCATGCATGCCTTCCTTTTTAAACGATCGGATCGGTTGAATCGGTAGCGGCGATCGGCTCATCCGCCTCGGGGACCGGCGCCGAAGGCGCATCACGGCGTGACTGCTCGAGCAGCGCGACCATGGCCAGGTGCAGCCGCTCCAGCGCACCTTCCCTGTCCACCCACCACTCGGTCGACCACACCCGCAACAGTTTCCAGCCCAGGCCTTGCAGGATGGCGCCACGGACCTTGTCGCGATCGCGCGCGGTCGCGGCGCTGTGGTAGGTCGCGCCATCGCATTCCACGCCGACGAGGTAGTCGCCGGGCCGGTCCGGATGTACGACGCCGAGGTCGATGCGGAAGCGCGACACGCCGATCTGCGGCACGACCTGCCAGCCCTTCGCGCGCAGCCCGTCGGCGACGAAGCGTTCGAACGGCGACTCGTGGCCGCCGACCGAGCCGCGCACCGCTTCGGCCAATGCGCGTGGCCCGCGCTGCGCGAACTCGATGAAATGCCTGAGGTCGCCGACGGCGCGCGCCGAGGTCCGGTTCAGGTCGATCATCGCCGGGTCGAACGAGGTGAACACCAGCATTTCGCGGCGGGCACGGGTGACCGCGACGTTGAGGCGCCGCCAGCCGCCTTCCTTGTTCAGCGGGCCGAAATTCATCGACATGACATTCGCACCCGGCGTCGTCGGACCGTAGCCGATGCCGAGCATGATCACGTCACGCTCGTCACCCTGCACCGTCTCCAGGTTCTTCACGATCACCGGTTCGGCCAGTTCCTGCTGGAAGAACGGTTCGATCTCCGGGTGCCGCTGGCGCGCCGCGTCGAGCAGGTCGTTCACCAGCTTCTGCTGGTCGCTGTTGAGCGTGATGATGCCGATGGTCTGCTTCGAGGCGATGAACGCCGGGTCGGTCAGCCGCTTCACCGTCTCGGCGACCAGTGCCTCGGCCTCGCGCTGGTTGTTGCGTCCCTTCCCCTTCGCGTACACGCCTTCCACGCGGCGCCACTCCACCGCGCTCGGACGGGTTTCCGCCGCCGGGAACGTAATCAGTTCGTCGTCGTAATACTGGTGGTTGGAAAACGCGATGAGGCTTTCATGCCGGCTGCGGTAGTGCCAGGTCAGTCGATGGCTGGGGATACCCGCACCGAGGCACTCGTCGAGGATGCTCTCGAGGTCTTCCTCGGTGTCATCGTCGTCCGCGCTGGCCGTCCGGTTGAAGAAGCTGGTCGGCGGCATCTGCCGCGGGTCGCCTGCGATCACCACCTGCGAGCCACGGGCGATCGAGCCGATCGCATCCCACGGTGCGATCTGCGAGGCTTCGTCGAAGATCACCAGGTCAAACAAAGCCTGGTTGGCCGGCAGATACTGCGCGATCGACAGCGGGCTCATCAGCATGCACGGCGCGAGCTTCGCCATGGCGTCGCCCATTTCCAGCGCGAGCTGGCGAACGGGCTTGTGCCGCCGCGACTTCTGCAGCTCGTGCTTCAGCACGCCATAGCCGCCGTTCTTCGGCACGTCGTTCTTCGCCGGGATGACGCCACTCAGTTTCGCCCGGATATAGCGCACGGTCAGCGCCGCGACCTGGTCGTCCAGCCGGCGGAATGCCTCGATCTCGTTGAGGTGTTCCGCGGCGACGAAGCTGCGCAACAGCGGCTCGCCGTCGATGGCCACGCTGCCGAACCAGCGCGCATAGGCCGCCTCGAACATCGCCACGGCGGTGTCGGGCAGCGCACCCTCTTCCACCCGTGCGACCAGCGGCTGCAGCCCAAGCGCATGGGCATGGTCGCGGACACGACACCAGTCACACCACGCCTTCAGCTGTCGCTCGCTGGCGATCACTGCCGCGCAGGTCGCCTGCAGCGTGTCGAGGTCGGCATCCGGGTCGAGCTCCGTTCCGGCCAGCGCGGCGAAGGTCGCCAATGCCTCCTTGAACGCATCGAAGGTCGTTTTCAGGTGTGCCGCCGTATCGACCACGCTGCCGCCGGCGCCGAGCAATTCGTTGCCATCGATCAGCAGGGTCCCCGCCGCCTTGCGCAGCTCGATCAGGTGTTCGGGTGAACGCGCGAGCGCGACGAGCGCGGCGCGGATGTTCGTGCCGAGGTTCAGCACCGTCTTCAGCCTGGCTTCGTCGGTGCCGAGGCCATGCCAGCCCGGCAGGCCGGCAAGTTCCGGCGCCAGTGCATCCAGCTGGGCCAGCAACGGCTGCATCTGGGCGAGCTTTGGCAGGTCGGCGGCGACGTCGGGCAAGTCGGCCGATGCCGCATCCTGCGCAAGCGCCTTCGCCACCTTCTTCTTCGCCAGCGTGGCGAGGAACCAGAATTTACCGCTCGCTTCGGTCCACGCGGCCTGGACGTGCGCCACCGCGATGCGCCGCACGGCGTCCTCGCTGTAACGCAGCGAAAGCCCCTGCTCCTGCGCCTTATAGGCGTGGATCAGGCCCAGCGCTTTCTGCGCCGTGGCCTGCACCGAGGTGAAGGTCGGCGCGAAGACGCAGCGCAGGTCGACGCCGTAGGCCTCGGCGAGCAAGCGGGTGAAAGCGATCAACAGGCCTATGCCCGCGGGCTCGGCCTCGTCGATCGGCAGGCGGGTCGCGGCGACGGTGCGCTGGACGTCGGCACGGCAGGCATCGATGGCGGTGGCAAGCGACCGCGCGCTGGCCACGATCGCTTCCTGCCAGTGGTTCGACCAGTCGCTGGTGTTGACCAGCGCGAGTCCGCGGGTCGCCGCGAGCACCGGACGATTCAGGTCGATGCGCTCGGCCACCGCGCGCAACTCGGCCAGCTGCGCCACCGTGTGCTCGGTCGTCGCGGGCCACGCGAAGCGCGGCGTGGCCGGGGTAACGTCGCGCACGGCGATACCGATCGCTTCGTGGATGGTCATGCCGTTCGAACGACGCCGATGCAACACACCAACCAGGCCGTTCAAACGATCGCGCAGGAGCCGGACCTTGCCCGCCTCCTCCTGCCATTCGTCGTCCGAAAGCAGGTCGCGCGTATCCCACGCACGTTCCAGCTGCCTGAGCACGTCGACCTTGGAGGCCTTGCTGGAATGCAGTTCCAGGCAGAATTCACCCAGCCCCCGCTCGTCGAGGCGACGCTTCACCACGTCGAGCGCCGCCATCTTTTCTGCGACGAACAACACACGCCGGCCAAGGGCCAGGTTGTGCGCGATCATGTTGGCGATGGTCTGCGACTTGCCCGTGCCGGGCGGACCGTCGAGGACGAAACTGTGTCCTTCGGCGGAGGCGACCACGGCCGCGACCTGCGAGGAATCCGCCGGCAAGGGGATGAACAGGTCCGCCGGGTCGACCGACTGGTCGAGTGCCTCCGGGCGGGGGAACGGCCCCGGCGATTCGAACGTACCGGCCTCGTCGCGCTTGCCGAGCAGGTGCCTGACCATCGGGCTTTCGAGCAGCTGCGCGGTGCGGTCGGACAGGTCTTTCCACATCAGGTACTTCGCGAACGAGAACGTGCCCAGGACCAGCTCGGGAACCACTTCGAAACCCGGCACGTCGCGCACGGCATGGCGCACGGTGTTCCAGATGCCGTCGACGTCGATGCCACTGCCATCGGTCGGCAGTTCACCGCCGAGGCCGGGGATCACCAGCTCGAAGTCGTGACGCAGCAGTTCCAGCAGGGTGAGGTTGAAGCGGGGTTCGTCGTCGATGAGGGTCATGACGACGCCGGACAAGGCGCTTTTGCGTTCCAGCCCGACCGGCACGAGGATCAGCGGCGCCGAATAGGTCTTCGGATCGTCGGCCGACTTCTTCCATTTCAGGAAACCGAGCGCGAGGTAAAGCGTGTTCGCGCCGCCTTCGTCAAGATCGCTGCGCGCCTTGCGGTACATGTCAACCAGCGCGGCTTCCAGCTTGCCCTTCTCCAGCGTCGCGAGCACTTCGGAGCGCTCCAGCGCGCTGCGGGCGTATTCGTCGCGGAGGTTTTCGTGGCTCTGCTGTTCGTAGAGCGCGGGATCGCGACCGCCCACCGCGAGGTCGGGCATGGAGACGATGCGGATCCGCTTGCCCTCGGCGAGGCGGTCTTCGAGCATGGCCGGGTCCGGGCAGACCAGGCGGATCGCCTTCGCCGTCTCCGGCACGTGCAGCAGGCGGTTGCGGGTGGTGAGGTCGAGCAGCTTGCGCTGCCACAGCTCCAGCTTGCCGGCCGGCGTGTCCGGTTCGGGCGTGACGTCGACGTCGAAGTTCGGCAGTCGCGGTGCATCTTCGAGCGCTTCGAACGCCGGCGGGGCATCGGCACCGGGCGCGGCCGGCTGAACGCCGGCATCGAGGGCGAGCGGCTTGATCCGCTGCATGCGGGCGCGGCGAATGTCGATGGCGAGGATGAAGTCCTCGTCGGTGAGCTGGCGGGTGCCCTGCTCCACCGCGGCACCGAAACCCGGCGCACGCGCCTCGGTGGCCAGCGTCGTCTCGAACACCACCAGTTCCTTCAGCTCGACCCGCTTGCGCACGGCGCTCGCGTCGTCGGTCAGCAGGCTGGCGAACTCCTGTGGCTGCAGCCAGGCGCCGACGAAAGCGTGTCCCCGGGTAAGGATCACCAGCGGGTTCAGGCCGGCCTGCTCGATGGCCGCCGCGAACAACAACGCCGTATCCAGGCAGGTGGCGACGCTGCCCGCGAGCGCCAGGCTCGGCGTGCGCACCTTCTGGCCGTTGTCTTCGAAGCTCGCCGGCGGCAGGGTGTAGCTGAGCCGGAGCCCGCAGACGGCGGACCAGATCGCCGAGACCAGCTCCCAGCTGCGCGTGCGCGAGCGGCCTTCGTAACCGTCGATGGCGTCTTTCCTGCCCGCCCTGCGCAGCACGGTGGACGCGCCCTTGAGCACGCGGTCGACCGCCGGGTCGTTGGGCATGACGAAGGCGGCGAGCAGGTCGGGCATGTAATGGGCGCCGCCCCACTGGTTCTTCGGCAGCAGTTCGACCGGGTACTCCGCCGTCGCGAGCAGCGTGTCGCCCTGCATGAGGCGAATACTGAGTCGCGCCGCGATGCTCTCGGACACGCCGTGCAGGAAGGAAGGATCGAGCTTCACGTCACGATCGGCGATGCGCACGCTGTCCCCGGGCCCGAGATGGTCGAGCCGCCAGGTCCTGGGTTCGACGAACGGGAGGTCGGCGGCGAGCACCAGCACGAGGTCGTCGAGCGACTCGGTGCCGCGGTGGGTGACGACCAGGTCGCGGAGCAGCGGGACGGCATTCTGGTGCGAAGCGAAACCGGTCTTGCTCGAGACGGTCGCGTCGATGCTGATGTCCATCGGTTCGTGCTTTCCCAGAAGTGCCTGACGAGTTTGGCTATTTTAAGGGATGCCGCTGGTAATCGGGGTTAAACGCGCCGATTGCCGGCCGGCGCGGGACGCCGCACAATCGCAGTCGGGTTTACAGGGCAGTTTCTACCTCCACCCTCCTCGGGTCACAACGCATGCGCATGCTCGTCGTATTGGCAGGGATAGCTATCGGTGCGAGCACGTTTTCGGTCGGCGCGACGCCACCGGACCTGGCGCCGCTGGCTGCGCAGTTGAAAACGATCCAGCAGACCCACGGGGTGAATGAAGAGCGCGATGCCGGCCCGGAATTCACGCCGGTGAAGCAGGCCCTGCTTCGCTGGGTCGAGGCGCAGCTACCGCCCTCCCGGGTAACCGACGGTCCCGACGGCACGGCACGCTTGCTGGAGCCCGCTGAGTTCAGCGCGCTCGGCGCGAGGTTGAACCAGGCCCTTGATGCCGCGGGCCTGACCTGCAACGCAGCCGGCACCACCAACGACCGCTGCCGCGGCGACAGCGCCGCCCGGGAAACCGAGCGTGGCTACCTTGGCGAGATAAGCGTCGCCGGCCTCGACGACGATCGTTACCTCCTGGTGATCAC
Organism: Bacillus sp. NP157; assembly: GCA_018889975.1. NCBI lineage: Bacteria > Bacillati > Bacillota > Bacilli > Caryophanales > Bacillaceae > Bacillus > Bacillus sp. NP157. Next base: position 1,068,284 of record CP076546.1, on the reverse strand, counting down.
CGGTGTCGGCATGGCGTGCGGCTACGACGAGTCGGCCTATCTCTACGAACAGGGGCCGGACGAGCATTGGCGGCTCCTGCTGAGCATCGAGCAGGACAACTACGGCAAGGACGACTACCGCCCGCAGAACTTCCTCGCGATCCAGGTTTCGCCGTCGAACACGGCGTGGGACGAGCCTTCGCCGCCACCGCGCGTGGTCGCGCTGGGCTATCACCCGTGGTGTTGGTCCAACTGGCAAAGCATCTCCACCCGGCTCTGGCGGACCTCGCGCTCCACGGCCACGCCAGCGCCACTCATCGATCGCGAGGACGAGACGCTGTACATGGGCGACGACTTCATCGCCGCGGCAAGCCTTGGCGACAACGACCTGCTGGTCCAGTTCGCTGGGGACAGCATCGATGGCGTCGCGCTCGTCCGGCAGCATGTATTGCACTACCGACTTGGGCCGAAGGATGCGGTGAAGCGTATCGCGCCGGTGGCGTTAAGTCCGCAAACATTCGTCGAAGAATGGCTGGCCGAGCCGTGGAACGAGGCCTCGCGCTGGCTCTCGGCCTCCGCAGATAGCAGGCGGCTCGGAAAGCTGCATGCGAGCCTGAACCGAGGACATCTTTTCGGTGAGTTCGACGAAGCGCCGACACGTTGCAACAAGTCCGGCTCCCTTTGGCAGGTGGCGTTCTCGCGGGACGTGGGTGACCGCACCGAGATGGACTATTTCAAGGTCGACTGGCAGGCGCCCTACGATTTCAGGCTGGTCGCCGCCTCGCACGAGCGCTTCGCTGGTTGCGACGTGAAGGCGACGATCGACCCGGCCAGCGGCAGCCTGTTCCATTCGCAGGGCTGGACGCGCTGACCCGGTTCACTGTCCCAGGTTGAGCAACGCCAAGGCCGTCAGGATCATCACCAGCGCGGTCACCCCGTGGATCCCAAGGGCGCGCTGCGCCGAGCCCCTGGCAAGCAGGATCAGCGTCATGTCGCCGAGCGGCGTGATGGTCAATGCCAGCAGCACGACGCCGCAGGCGTAAGGCGGACACGTCGCGAGGACGGCGAGCACGGTGATACCCGACGCGACATCGCGCACCCCTTTGAGGCGCAGCCACCATGGGACGTTATCGCCCATGGCGGGAAGCGGCAGGCCGAAGCTGCTCGTCGTGGCGACGGGCCGGAACAGGTAAAGAGCGCCGATGACGAGGATGGCGAGGGCGAGAAGCACCGCCATGCCGATCGATAGTGCGTGCATACGTAAACCTCATGCCGAAGACCATGGGCGAACCATAATCTAGCACTGCTAGGTTTTCAAGTATCGGTATACTACCGACCATGCATCGTTGAACCGGACCGCGCCGCATGGGCATCTCAGATCGGAAAAGTCGACAGGTCGCCGAACGCGAGGCGCGGATCCTCGCCGCCGCCCGCACCATCGCGGAAAATGAAGGCTGGCCAGCCGTGACCGTGCGTCGCCTCGCGGCCGACATCGAGTACAGCCAGCCCGTGCTGTATAGCCACTTCGAAAATCGCGACGCGATCGTGGCGGCGGTGGCGATCGAAGGCTTCGCCGAACTGGCCGTGGCGCTTGGCGATGCAGCGCGTGGCGCGAGGTTGCCGGAGAAGGCCCTGGCGAAAGTGGCGCAGGCGTATCTCGATTTCGCGTCCGACCGCCCTGCTCTCTACGAGGCCATGTTCGTCCTGACCACGACCCTGCATTTTGCGGCAGCGGATACGCCGGCAGCATTGCGTGCCGCGTTCGACGCACTGGTCGCCGTCGTCGCACCGTTCGCCCAGGACGTCGAAGCCGCGACCGAGACCGTATGGGCAGCGCTGCACGGCATGGCCGAGCTGGATCGGTCCGGTCGCGTGCGTCCGCAAGCGCGAGCCGCGCGCCTGCGCTTCCTCGTGCGGATGGTCACGGCGGCAAAATAGGCTCGGCGCGGCCCGTTTCGTCGTTCATTTTCCAGCCAGCTACAACGGCCAAATCCGCGTAGCCTACGCGTCATCTTCTCGCCGCTCACGGCCTCCCCATGCAAACGCCCACTCCCCAGGTCCTGCCTGGGGGCTCGATCCCTGTTGCCCCTTCGCTGGTTTCGCCGTTGTCGTCGACGCGATTGCCGCGGCCTGCCGTGGCCGTCCGGCGGCGCACCGTGTGGATCACCGGCATCGCCGCGCTGGTCGCCATCGGCGTCGGCTTGATCGCGCAGGCGCTGACGGCGCTGATCGGCCTGGTAACGCACCTGGCCTTCTACGGCACGTGGAATACCAACCTCGTGAGCCCGGCCGGTCAAAGGCTCGGTGCATGGGTGATCCTGCTGCCCGTGGTGGGTGGCCTTGTCGTCGGCTGCATGGCGCGCTGGGGGTCGCGCGCGATCCGCGGGCACGGCATCCCCGAAGCCATGGAACAGGTGCTTCGCAACGAAAGTCGCATCCCGCCGGCGATGACCTGGCTGAAGCCGGTGTCGTCGGCCGTGGCGATCGGCACGGGTGGGCCCTTCGGTGCGGAAGGCCCGATCATCGCGACGGGTGGCGCACTGGGCTCACTGGTCGGTCAGTTGATCCACGTCACGGCGGACGAGCGCAAGGTGTTGCTCGCTGCCGGTGCCGCGGCGGGTATGTCGGCGGTGTTTGCCGCGCCGGTGGCCGCGGTCCTGCTGGCCATCGAGCTGTTGCTGTTCGAACGCCGCGCGCGATCGTTGATCCCCGTCGCGCTGGCAGCGGTGATCGGCGCGGCGGCGCATGGCTACTTCGAAGGCACGGCACCGATGTTCGCCATGCCATCGCTGGCCGCTCCCGGCACCGTCGCCCTTTTGGTCTACGTGGCCCTCGGTGCAGTGGCCGGCGTCGCCAGCGTCGGCATCACGCGCGCCACCTACGCCGTCGAGGATGCCTTCGAGAAGCTGCCGATCCACTGGATGTGGTGGCCAGCCATCGGTGGCCTGGCCGTCGGCCTCGTCGGTTACGTGCTGCCCTCGACGCTCGGCGTGGGCTACGGGAATATCTCGGCAGTGATCTCCGGGCAGTTGGGTCTCGCTGCCATGGCGGCGCTTTGCCTGATGAAGTTTCTTTCGTGGGTGGTCGCGCTGGGTAGCGGCACATCGGGTGGCACCCTCGCACCACTGTTCACCATCGGCGGTGCACTGGGTGGCGTGCTCGGCACCGGTGTTGTCATGCTCGCACCCAACCTTGGCGTGGATCCGCGGATGGCGGCGCTGGTCTGCATGGCCGCCGTATTCGCCGGCGCATCGCGTGCGTTCCTTACCTCGGTGGTATTTGCGTTCGAGACCACGCTGCAGCCGCATGGATTGCTGCCGTTGCTGGGTGCATGCGCAGCCGCCTACATGGTCTCCGGCCTGATGATGCGCACCACGATCATGACGGAGAAGATCATCCGTCGCGGCGTGCGCGTCCCATCCGATTACTCGGCGGACTTCCTCGACCAGGTGCTGGTGCGTGATGCGTGCAGCAAGGACGTGGTCAGCCTGCACGTCGGACAATCGCTCGGCGATGTGCGCCAGTGGATGTCCAGGGGCGAAGCGCAGGCGTCGCATCAGGGCTACCCGGTCGTCGACGCGAGCGGATCACCGGTAGGCGTACTCACCCGGCGCGACCTGCTCGACGGGGCCCACGCGGATGACCTGGCGATCGGTGCGCTGGTTGGACGCGCTCCGCTCGGCGTGCTTGCAAGCCATTCGCTGCGTGAGGCGGCGGATCACATGGTCGATGCCGACGTCGGTCGGCTGGTCGTGCTGGATCACGCTGGGAAGATGGTCGGCTTCATCACCCGCGGTGACCTGCTGGCTGCGCACCGCACACGCCTGCGACACGCGACACGGACGGCGCGGCACTGGTCGGAGCGGTCGGGGCAACGCGTGCCATAATCGCAGCGACCACCCCGAAGGGAATAGATCGATGAAATGGACCCTCGCACTTTGCCTGCTTGCCTTCTCGGCCACTGCGGGCGCCGTTATCAAGCGAGCGGACGTCGACGACGCCAGGTATCGCATCCCCACCTCGTCGTTCCCCGCGCTGGTGGACATGCCGGGTGAAGGCCACGGAGTCCTCATCGCTCCGCGCTGGGTCGTGACCGCCGCACACGCGGCCCCGATGCACATGGAAGGCATGGATGACGACGTGTCCATCGGTGGCGTGCCGCGCAAGGTCAGGCGCGTCGTCGTTTATCCCGGCTACAAAAGGCTACCCAACGAAATCGTCAACGACGCGCTTGCCTCGGGCGACCTGTCGAAGATTTCCGCCTTCCTTGCTGCATCCAACGACATCGCCCTCGTCGAACTCGACGCGCCCGTGACCGATATCGCACCCGTGCCGCTCTACCGCGGGACGCAGGAAGTCGGCAAGACGGCCGAGCTGTTCGGCAAGGGTGCCACCGGGAATGGCGACAAGGGCCAGGACGCGCACAGCGACCATCGCACGGTGCTCCGCCACGCATTCAACGTGGTGGTGTCGGCCGACGATCACTACGTCTCCTATCGATTCGATCCACCGCCGGCCGCCCTGCCCCTCGAAGGCATCACCGGAAGCGGGGATAGCGGCGGCCCGCTGACCGTCGGCGAAGGAATCCAGCGCCAGCTCATCGGCCTCGCGTCCTGGAGCAAATACCCGCCGGGTCATCCGTTCTGGAAGACGTGGAATCCGTCCCGTCCGTTTGTGGAAGGGCTTTATGGTGTCGAGGTCTATGCCGTCCGGATCTCGAGCTACGCGAAATGGATCGATGGCGTGATGTCCGCCCCGGACAACGGCCAAAATCCATAGAGCGTCACCGGTTCCGTCATTCCGACCGCTAACTGAGCGGAAGTTTTTGCGATGACGTTTCGATGCACTCCGTTCTGCTACACGTGCACCATTCCCTGAGAGCGGTGCCCCATGCCCAGCCCATCCCTGTTCAATCGCGTGACCACCTGGGCTGCGAGCGCCGCTGGTACGCCGGCCGCGTCGATCGGCGCTGCCGCCCTGGTCGCGGTGTGGGCCGCTTGTGGGCCGGTCTTCCATTACTCGGAGACCTGGCAGCTCGTGATCAACACGGGCACCACCATCGTGACGTTCCTGATGGTGTTCCTCATCCAGAGTTCGCAGAACCGGGACTCGTGCGCCGTCCATCTCAAGCTGGATGAAATCATCGGCGCGCTCAAGAACGCCGACGATGAGCTGATGGACCTGGAAAGCCTCGACCAGAAAACGCTCGATCGGATCCACAGCGAGTATCTCAAGCGGGCCGAGACAGCACGGGCGTCGAAGCAGGATACCGACCAGCTATTGCCTGCCGACGATGCCCCCTGATGGGATAATGCCGCGGGCCATGGCATGAGAAGTCACCATGAATGATCTGTTCGGCGCAGGCCAGGGGGAACGCATCGAACTCGCCGACGCCGATGTTCGCCTGTTCTCGGCCGCGCTGACGGCGGAGGAAGCGGACTTCGCGTTCCGCAAGCTTCTCGAGCAGACACCGTGGGAATCCAGGGAGATCGTTATCTTCGGCAGCCGGCGCATGCAGCCGCGGCAAATGGCGTGGTATGGCGATACCGGAGCGTCCTATCGTTACTCCGGCACACGCTTCGATCCCCTGCCCTGGACCGGCCTGCTGGACACGCTGCGTCGGCGCGTGGAAACCCTCGGCAAAGCCTCGTTCAACAGCGTGCTGCTGAACCTCTATCGCGACGGCAACGACTCCATGGGCTGGCACAGCGATGACGAGCCCGAACTTGGCCCGGAGCCGCTGATTGCATCGTTGAGCCTCGGTGCAACACGCGACTTCCTGTTGCGCTCGCGTCGCGATACAAGTGCCGCGAAGGTCCGGCTACCGCTTGGCCACGGGAGCCTCCTGCTGATGGCCGGGCAAACCCAGCGTAACTGGCAGCATGCGATCAACAAGGTCGCCCGAGTGAGCGGGCCACGTATCAATCTTACGTTCCGGACGGTAAGCGGGCGCGCTGCTGGGACGCGGAACAGCGGTTAGAAGCGCTCGCCGATCTCAGCACGATCCGAATTCCCTCACCGACAGCTCGAATTCGTTCGCCTGACGGGGCGTGTGCCTGCGCCCTTTTTGATGTGCAAGGCACCGCTCCTTCGGCATAGGCGATTGCTCAAGAAGCGGAATATCGATTGCACTCGAGTCGGTAAATAAAGGCTCGAAGGATGTTCGTCAACGTGTCGTCCCCGAGCGACAGGCTGCTGCCAGATGAACGTTTCGTGATACATCCTCGCGAGCAGGTCTTTGTCGGCGTTGAGCCCGCTGCTAGAAGGTGATGGCGCGCTGCTGGCTCTCACGGTATGCGAGCAACGCGCGACAACCTACAGGCAATCAAGGAGCGAGACCATGAAGGGAACGAAGCAACCTCACCCGAAGACCAAGAGCCCTGACGACGATTCGTCGGGTGAGCACTTGCGAGCACTTAGTCGCGATTCGTCGAATGCAGACGACGCGATCGACCTTGCTGCAATCAAGGTCTCCGTGCTCCTCGGAGGCCCATGGAGCGCTCCGGGCGGAGGTGCAGGACGGGGTGGTGATGGCCAGCCCGCGTATGGCGGCGGCGTGGGAGGAAGCGTAACCGCTCTAGGTAACGCCGATCCGCGGGGCACGCATACCCGGCCTGTCGCCGGCCTGGGCACGATGAGCGCATCGCCGATCTTCAACAACCAGGGCCAGGTGACCGGTGCAAAGTTCGGGTTGTCAGCCTTCGGGAATGATGGAGCCCTTTCGTTTCAGGACGGCGGCGTCACCTTCATGGATTCCTACGAGATGGGGAACAACGCGACGCTTTCTGCGAGCCTGTCGTATCTGAATGGTCGATACACCCAATCGTTGACCGGTGCCGGCGACGGCACGTTCGCTGGCGTCGGCATCAACGCTTCATTCGACAGTAACAACCATGGTGTCGTCAGCCTCAATTATCAGGCCGCTCCTGGCGTAGACCTCAACATCACCGTCGATACCACCGGCATCGCCAAGGGAGCGGTCACGGCGACGATCGCCGAGCACGACGGCTGGAAAGTCCAGGCTCGTAGCGACATCAGCTCGGGAAGCTGGGGACCGACCGATCAAGTTTCAATCTTCGTTACTCGCAATGGTCCCCAGCCGCAGTATTTCACCCTTGCCGTCGGCAACAGTCCTGACCGAGGGGTCTACTTCGAAGCAGGCATCAACATTCCTTTCTATTGATCGAAGCAGTGGCGCGCAGCCCTGCTGCGCGCCACCCTCTTCCACGAGGTCCGTATGCGAAGCGAACTGATCGTAGCTACAGCGATGGCAATCTCCGGGACGGATACCGCCGCTGCTACTTACGTAAAAGCAGGCGATGACTCGCCGCTTGTCAGGATGGTCAAGGAGGGAAACACGGAGGGGCTGGATGCCTATGCGCTAAGGGGAACTGATCATCTTGCACGCTTGTTCGTGGAAGCCGGCGCGGAACGCTCGCGGTTTGATTTGGGAGCCAGTGCCGACAGGGCGACCGCCTGCTACGCGCGTGCGAAAGCGCTCGAGCTGCCTGCCGTGGGATTTCTGATGGCCTGTGCCGAGCTTCGCGTCGGAAACGCACTACTTGCGGGCCATTTCAAAGACTGGACACTGCAAGCCGATCAAGCGCGGCGGGATATCTATCCTCTACTACGGCAGCAGGCGGGCAAGGCCCTGCGGATGGCATCGCTGGAGTCGCCGCCAGCGAACGCATTTACGCGTTGGCCTACGCCGACTTGGAGGCGTGACGCTGCCTCGAGTGCCGTACCAGCGTTCCCAGCGCCTCTCGAAGGCATGAAAACGCTGGTCTTCGTCGATGCCGTGGCGAACGGGTCCGCCGTGGCGATGATGGTCAACACGGGCTCCCAGATCACCATCCTTTCCCGTGCCGATGCAAAACGTGCGAAAGCAGAAGAATCAGGCATGACCGTGATGGAGGTTGCTTCAAGCCAGGACGCAAAGGGCATCGCGGTGAACGCCGCGCGCCTGGATACGCTGAAGCTGGGCGGCATGACATTGTCCAACGCAAATCTAGGCATCTGGGACATGCCCTTCTCGGTACTAGGGCTCGATCTGCTGCGGCAGCTTCCTGCACCAATTCGCGTCACCAGCGATGGCATCACCTTCGACGCAGGCCGGATGCCCAATGATTGTTCAGGCCATCTATTCCTGCAAGGAGAGCTTGGAGCGCGTCCCGTTCACCTCTTCTCCTCCGGGTCATTGGACGGTATCCGCACGGCTTTTAAAATCGACACCGGCAATGATGGCGGGATCATTCGACGCAGTCGCCCCGGCGACTTGCCGGGGAAACCCGTCAACGTCACGACCTTATCCGGCCACGCCACGATTCATACGGCAAACGTTCGGCAGTCCGCCGGTATCGGTACGATTGCGACTTCGCAAGCGGTCCGCGTCATCTCGGACGAGTCAGCACAGGAACGACTCGTCGGGGCAGCCGCGATTCGAGCAGGCGGGGCTCTCTGGCTGAACTTCGCACAGCAACGCGGCTGCTTGCTCACTGTGAATACCCACGCGCAGGATTGACGGACCTATCAGTCGACACGCTCTTCGTCCACGTACGACCATTCGTCAAAGACGGCAACGCAGAATCCGTCGTGCAAGGCGATGCGCGCGACGGCGAATATCTCGCCGTCCGTGATCTCAACAGCCATGCCTTCGACAAGCTGGACGTTGTCGCGTGCCAGGCTATCCGCGACGCCTTTCGTGCTCAGACGGATGGCGCCGTCGGCGTCGCAATTGTTGAAGTCGACGTGCAATTTGAGCCGGTCCATCGCGCCTCCGTAGGATCACGCTTTCACACAGATACGCCTGACGCCGCACGCCCCGCCAGGATCCCACTGGTAATCAAGTGGAACAGATGCGCTTCCTTCGAAGCGAATCCAGGCTGCCCGACGAGCCAGGCAAGCGCGGACATCAACGCAAACAGATCGACGCCGTCCATGTCGGGCCGTGCCGTTCCCTCGGCTTGTGCACGCTCTAGTAGCCGCGCACCAGCGGAACGCAGGGCGATGCTCAGCGCATAGAGCGCCGACGTCGGATCGGCGTGGGCGCTCGCGAGCAATTCGCAGACGCCGCCGTAGCTGTGGGTGAAGGCCACGCCTTCGCGGAACCAGGTCACCAGCGCCTCGTCGGGCTTCTTCGAGGACTCGAGCTCGGTCGCCCGCTCCAGCAGCGCTTCGACAGTCGTCCTCAGCAAGGCTTCGAACAGGGCTTCGCGGGTTGGGAAGTGGCGGAACAGGGTCGCCAGGCCGACGTCGGCCCGGCGCGCGATGTCGCGCATCGACGCGTCCGCGCCGTGCTCTGAGACCACGTCGGCGGCAACGGCCAGCAAGTGGCTGTAATTCTTTTTTGCATCCGCGCGCATGGGTCGCCTTGACAAATGGATCAGTGATCCACATAGAATGGGAGCAGATACGGATCAGTGATCCATATGACATGGCGGACGGTACCACTTCGGCACCACGGCCGCCACCACACCCCAGGAGACAGCTCATGAGCACCATCAGCATCATCGGCGCGGGCGGCATGGCCGCGGCGATCGGCAGCCAGGCCACCAAGGCCGGACACACCGTCGAAATCAGCACCCGTGACGGCGCCAAGGCCCAGGCCCTGGCCGAAAAACTCGGCGCCAAGGCGACGACCGCGGCCTTCGGCACGGTACCGTCCGGCGACCTCGTCATCCTCGCCGTGCCCTACGGTGGCGTCCTCGACGTGGTGAAGCAGTACGGTCACGCCCTCGCCGGCAAGGTCCTCGTCGACATCACCAACCCGGTCAATGCGGAGTTCACGGACTTCGTCACGCCGGGCGACAGCTTCGGCGCACAGGAGATCGCCCGGGCCGCGCCAGGCGACGCCATCGTCGTCAAGGCGTTCAACACCCAGTTCTCGCACATCCTCACCGCGGGCCAGATCGACGGCCACCCGCTCGACATCTTCTTCGCCAGCGACGATGCACAGGCAAAGACGCGCGTCGCCGCGTTCATCGAAAGCCTCGGCCTGCGCCCGCTGGATGTCGGCGCGCTCTCCATGGCGCGAACGCTGGAGCACCTGTCGTTGCTCTCGCTCGGCATCGTCCGCCACGCCACCAGGCACACCCAGTTCGCCATCGGCGTCAGCCTCAAGGCGTAAGCCGAACCACGCCCGCACTCGCGCCCACTCCCCACGCTCAAGGATCCCCCCATGCACGTTCTAGTCACTGGCGGCACCGGCCATATCGGTTCGTACGTCATCCCCGAATTGATCGCGGCCGGCCACGAGGTCACCGGCCTCGCCCGCTCCGACGCATCCGCCACGGCACTGACCGCGCTCGGTGCCAAGGTCCATCGCGGCGATATCTCCGACCTGGATGAACTGAAGAAGGCCGCCGCAGCAGCCGACGGCGTGATCCATCTTGCCCACCGCCAGGACCTGCTTCCCGTCGGCGGCATGGATGCCGTGGCCGCCGCGGAACTGGAGATCATGCAGGCGTATGGCGAAGCGCTCGCAGGCAGCGGCAAGCCACTGGTGGCCGCGGGCAGCCTGGGCTCACCGTCGTGGGATCCGCTCGGCCGCCCCGCCACCGAAGACGATCCGGCCGTGCCTGCCGGCGTGCAGTACAAGGGCACCCTGCGTGTCCGCAATGCCGTCGAGCTCGCCGTGATCGCGCTCGCCGAGCGCGGCGTGCGTTCGTCGATCGTGCGCATACCCCCGATCGCACACAGCGCGACAGATGCAGCCGGTTTCCTACCGATCCTCATTGGCCTCGCAAAGGAAAAGGGCGCGATCGGCTATCCTGGCGACGGCGCGAACGTGTGGCCGGCCGTACATAGCCACGACCTCGCCGTCCTGTTCCGCCTCGCCCTCGAGAAAGGCCCAGCAGGCAGGTACTGGCACGGCATCGAAGACGGAGGCATCCGCTTCCGCGACATCGCCGAAGCCATCGGTGAGCGGCTCGGCTTGCCCGCCGTCAGCATCCCCGTCGACGTGTTGATGCTGCCGGGCTACTTCGGCTTCCTCGCCAACCTGGTCACGCTGGACCTTCCCGCGACCAACCTCGCCACGCGCGAGACGCTTGGCTGGCAGCCCGCGCAGCCCGGCCTGCTCGCCAACCTGCACAACGGGCGTTATTTCCCCGCCAGCTAACGCCGGCGTCAGGAGCTATGCGATGGGCACGACCAGCCGCACGGTCGTGCCCATCGACTCCGTGTCGAGCAACACGCTGCCACCGATCTCGCCTGCCCGTTCGCGCATGGTCACCAAACCCCAATGCCCCGGCCGACGTCCTTCCGCCGTCACCGCCTCGGGGATGCCCCGGCCATCGTCCTTCACTTCCGCGATCAGTTCGGTCGCACCGTAGCGGAGGGTCAGCTGGATATGGCTGGCTTCGGCATGCGCGAAAGCGTTCTGCAGCGCCTCGCGCATGATGTCGAGGATCGCAAGATGCACGGTGTCTTCGAGCACCTTCTCCTCGCCCACGAGGGATACATCGAAGCTGGCAACGCTTGCCGAGGCATGGTCCTCGCCGATCATGCGCAGCGCTTCGGACAAAGGCATGCGGAACGAGGCCACGCTGCGCAGGGCGATCACCCGTGCCCTCGCCTCCAGGATCAACGACGACAGTTGCCCGGCCACGGTGTTGAAGGCAGCACGAAGGTCTTCGGGCGCGCGCCGGTCGCGCTCCCACGCCGTGACCCGCAACATAACACCCGCCATGCCCTGCAGCATGGAATCGTGCAGCTCACGTGCGATGCGGTCGCGCTCGCGAAGCCTGGCGTTGGTCTGTTCTTCATCGCGGCGGCGGACGACGGCCATGCGCAAGTAATGCGCCATGACGACCAGGGCGACGATCACGAGGCCGATCAGCACGGCAAACCACGTCGTCTCGTAAAAAGCGGGCCTTGACATCACCAACGCTGAAAACACGCTGGGCGACCAGTCGCCACTCGGACCCCGTGCCTGGATCTCGAGGCGCAATCGGCCCGGCGGCAGGTCCGCGTAGCTGACTTTCGCTTCGTCCTGCGCGTATCGCCAGCCAGGATCGACACCGAGCAGGCGGTAACGCAGGTCGACGAAGCCCACGTGGGAAAGCGAGACGCCGACGATGTCGGCATCGAGCGCACGTTGTCCAGGCTGCAGCTCGCCACCACCCGACAACAGCGATGCCCCCTTGCCGTCGCGCAGGGCCAGCAGCGACGGCGTCGCCGGGCTATCGACGACGTGCTGGTTGGGATCGAAGGTGACGAGGCCGGACACACCGGCGACCCACAGCACGCCGTCCGGCCCCTGGTTCAACGTCGGCAAGGGGCGCACCTGCTGTGCACCGCCGGCCAGGCCGTCGGCGCTGGTAACGATACGAAACGGCAGGTCGCGCGTCGGATCCTCGTGGAGGCTCGCGAGGTCCTTCGCATCGATCCGGACCAGCCCCTTCGCCGTGTTGAGCCAGGCGTCGCCGCTGGCCGTCCGCACGATGCCGCTCACCCCACGCAGGAGCCCATGGCGGCGCAACTCGATGGGCCGGAACACACCATGTTCGACCACGCCTGCACCGACCTCACCGCCAACCAGCATCGGCATCCCCGGACTGATCGCGGTGATCGCGCCGATCGACGGGATCGGGAGCAGCTTCGGCGATGACGTCGCACCCGGCGCGAGTTCCGCCAGGGTGCCATCGAGGAAACCGAGCCAGGTCACGCCATCGGCTCCGATCGCGCCACTCGTCGCATACACCGGCGGAAAGCCCTCGGCTGCACCCACGTGCCGCCAGTCCTGCCCTTCGACGAGGAACATGCCCTTGCTCCGCAGGCTAAGCCAGAAGCGCCCTTCACCCGCGGGCAGCACCAGCTGGGCCGGATCGGTGTTCACGCCCGGCCCGATGTTGGGGCGAGCCGACACCACGTCGAGCTGGCTGCCTGCGAGACGGTAGATCGCCGCATCACCGGCCAGGATCGCGCTGCCGTCCGGCGACCGGTACAGCGCCGAGATCGGCGAGGCACCCTTGATCAGGTCCACATGGCCGGCGGAAAGCACGCCGACCTTGTTGTAGCCGCCGCGCGTATAGGTCGTCACCAGGGTCGTGCCGTCGGCCGCGGGCGAAACGCCGAACCAGCCGAGGGCCGCTTCAAAGGCGGCGATCGGTTGCGCGGCCGCCGGATGAAGACGGATGAGCCCCTGGCGTGCACCTACCCAGAGATCACCCGTGGCGTCGAGCATCAGGGTCACCGAACTGAGGTTGCCCGCCGGAATGACCGACTCACGGGTGGGGCGACGTCCGGCGGCCATGTCGGCGAGTGCAGAGGCATCGCTGGCCGAGCACAGGCCATTGCAGCCTTGCTGCACCGTCCAGAAGGTTCCATGGCCGTCGAAGGCCGAAATGCCGTTCGTATTCACGGCGGCGGGATGCGTCGGCATCGCGATACGGGGAACCGCCATGAACTTCCAGTAGGTCACCCACAGATGGCCAGCGGGATCGCCCAGCATCTGTCCGCCATCGTTGGGTTCGAGCAATTTGGTGACTTCGACGAACGCCTGCGATCCCTTCGGCAATTTATAGAGGGATTCGCCGGCGATCATCAGCATGTCGCCATTCGCATCGTTGGCCGGCGTGTCCATCTCGCCCTTGGGCAAGGTCCACGCGGGTGCCTCGCATAAACGCCAGCGATCGCCGTCCAGGACGTAGAGATGGTCGTCAGCCAGCGCGAACGTGCGTCCGTCGCCGTGGACGAAGACGCCGCCGATACCGTTGGACGGCAAACCGGGCGGCATCGTCACCGTCCGGCCGTCCGCGCCCAGGTGGACTTCGACGGCATCGCCGTACAACACCCACAGCCCGCCCTTAGGGTCGGGAACGGTATCGCGGACCTGCCGCGACACGCGCATCGATGCAGGGGCGATGTTGTATTCGCTGAAATGATGCCCGTCGAAGCGGAAGAGACCGTTGTTGGTGCCCAGCCAGATCAGCCCATCGGTGGTCTGGGCCATGTTCGCGATGTCCTGGGGTGCGCCTTCCGACGCACCCCAGACGGTGGCGACGTAGCCAGGCGCCTTGATCTCGTCCGCCGCGGCACCGGCGCATGCCAGCAGCGTGGACAGGCCGAATGCCATCCAGGCCCACAGGGGCCGGATGCTGCCGCGCAGACCGTGGACGGCATCTCTCATATCCCCACTCCCAGGATTGCCAGCCGTGCGAGCCATGGCGCTCAACGCATACGGAGCAATGCTGACATATAACAGGGATTCCCTGGCGATGCGTCAGTGGGCCGGCTGGGCGGCGACCGACTCGGCAGCGTCCTCGATCACCTTCGCGACTTCCTTCGGATGCGACAGGAGCGAGGCATGGCTGGAAGCGAGCACCGTGGTCTTCGCATTCATCTGCTTCGCCGCATCGCGCTCCAGCTGCGGGCTGATGACACGGTCGTTGGCCGACACGATGTACCAGGTCGGATGGTTCTTCCATGCCGCCTGGGTGACCTTGTCGCCAAACGTGCTCGCCGCCAGCGCGCCCTGGGTCACGGCCATGACCTTCGCTTCGGCGCGCGGGAGGTCCGGCGCGAAGTTCTCGATCACGCCCTGCTCGGTCTGGTAGAGGAAGCCGTGGCCGTCGTCGCGAACGGTCCCGAGCGCCGGGGTCTTCGGATAGGCGTTGACCAGTTCACCGGCTGCCTGGCCGTCGTTATTGGCGAACGCCGCGACATAGACCAGCGCCGCGACCTTCGGGTCGTTGCCCGCTTCGGTGATGACGGTGCCAGCCCAGCTATGGCCGACCAGGACCACCGGTGCCGTCGCCGAGGCGAGCACCTGCTTCGTGGCGGCCACGTCGGCGGCGAGCGAGGTCAGCGGGTTCTGCACCGCAAGCACGGTGTAGCCCTTTGCCTGCAGCAGCGGAATCACTTTGTTCCAGCTCGAACCGTCGGCCCACGCGCCATGCACGAGGACGATGGTCGGCTTCGCGGCCGCGGCGTTCGCAACGGTGACGCTGCCGAGCACGAGGGCGGACGCCGCGAGCGCGCGGGCGAGGAAATGCTTCTTCATGGGAATGCTCCTGAGGATGGAGAGCCGAGCGAATGCCGACTTCACGCGCAGGATAGGAAGGCCCGTCGACGGGCGATTGAACGATCGGCAGGCATCGGCAGCACGCACCTGCACGCCACGCGTCACCAGCCGAACACCACCTGCACGCTGCCGTAGTTGCCATCGTCACCACCCGCGGCACGGATGGTGCGGCCGGCGCGGAAATGGTCACCCTCGACGGCGAAAGTGATTCCGGGCCGCCACTTCCAGTCAAGGCGCAACTGGCCGTACATGCCGGTCCACTTCGATCCCGTGCCCTGGGTGCCCGCCAGACCGTTGTTCGGTTGCACGTAGATCGCATCGGCCGTGGTCCTGCGCCACTGCAGGCCGACCGCGGCAAGCAGCGTGACCGTGGATGCCGGCTTGAGCGTGAGGCTCGGCTTGACGTGCACAAGGTTGGAATAGCCGGTGTAACCCGCGAGCGAGAAGTAGTAGCCATTGGGGAAGAGTGGATTGAAGGTACCGAGGCGACCGTCGCCGGCATGTTTGTCACCGGAAGCCGTGTCGACCTGCACGCCCAGTCGCGGCGTCCATGCGGTATCGGCCAGGGTCCAGCCGGCACGGGTGCCGACGGCCCACGCACGGATCGCGCTCTCGCCGACGCTGCCGCGCTGCTGCATGGTTTCCAGGTCCCAGTCGAGCGCGCCTTGCTTGCCCGCGAACCTCACGTCGTCCACGCGACGGCGTTCGTTGCCGTGCGCATCGAGGAAGGTCGCCCGGTCGGTGTCGTACCACGCGTGGTAGTAGGACAGTTCGTTCGTGCCGAACACGTGGCGCTCGATACGAATCATGTGGAAGCGGTCGTTCGAACCGGATTTGTCGTCGAAGGCGTGGTCGTCGCGGTATTGCACGGGGTGGCTCAGGAAGGCGATGACACGCCACGGACCCCGTTCGAAGTTTGCCCAGATCGCGTCGAACGACTGGCGCACGTTCGGGCCATCGCGCAGGGAGACGAAGCGCTGCAAGTCGAGGGCAAAATCCTGGCGGCCGACGCGGACCTTCACCATGCCGCCGAAGGCCTCGTCCTGCCAGGCGAGGAATGCCAGGCGGACATCGGCCCGGTTGCGGTCGGTCGGACCCCAGGTCTTCTTGGCGAACGGGCGCGCGTCTTCCAGCTGCACGAAGGCAAGCCACGGCTCGCCCCAGCGCAGGCCGGCATGTAGCTGCAGCCGTTGCAGCAGGTAGCTGTCGCCGTCACGGCCGATGCCGAAGGCGGGCGCATCGTTGGACTCGATGCGTTCGCGCAGCAGCCCGCCCAGGGTGAGGTAGTGGTCGCCGCCGGGGCCCAGCGGCAGGTACTTCAGGTCATCGCCCGGTTCGCGCGGGACGTTAGGGTTGGCGAGGACCGACCAGTCTTCCTGCCAGCGGTTCGGCAGGATGGCCGGCCGGTCCGGCGTCTTGACCATGCCCTCGTTCGTCGTGCCCTTCTCGTCCTCAGCATCCTGCGCCGACGCAGCGGTCACCATCAGCAAGGACAGGGCCCACGACAGGGCGACGCGCTTCATTTGCCGCTGTGGACTTCGGCGACGTAGCCGCCGGGGAACTGCAGCATGGCCGCGCGACGACCGCCTTCGGCATGCGCATCCACCACGACCTTCGCGCCGCTGTCGCGTGCACGGGCCAGGGTGGCGTCGAGGTCGCCGACCTCGTAGCCCGTCGTCTCCGCCCCGTAGGGCCAGTCGAGCTGGCCGTTGGTGACGAGCACCGTCGCCTTGCCAAAGGTCGATTCGATCCGGATCCGGCGGTAGCTGCCAGTCTTCCGGCCGATGTCGGTACCGGGTGCGTTGCGATCGTCCGATACCACGCTGCCATGGGAGAAGCGGACGAAGGCCTTGACGAACGCATCCGCCGACGCCGCCGGCAGGTAGATGCGGTTCTCGGGGATGTGTTCGAAGGAGGCGTAATCGGGCTTCTTCGTGTGCCAGTACAGCTGCATGTTCACCCCACCCGGCCAGGTCACCACCGCATCGCGTCCGATCGGGTCGTTGAACGGCTCGACGAGGGTCGCGGCGCCCGCGGCATTCGCGGCCTTCACCGCGGCGTCGAGGTCGGTGACCAGGTAGCCAGTGCGCTCCAGGCCGAACGGATACGGTACCGGCGTATGGAAGCCAAACACCGACACGGTGCCGACCGGCGTCTGCACCAGCTGCGACGAGGTGCTCGACGGCGTGGGCGTGACGGTGACCACGACCTGCTTCGTCGACTGGCCGCCGAAGGTGGCGGTGAAGCTACGCACGAAGCCGTCGACCGCGTCGGGCGCGACGTACACATGGGTGGTGTCGTACTGCGCGCCGACGGCGAAGCCGGGCGTGGCAGCAGCCGCCGCCGTGGAAGCGAGCAAGGCAAGCGAGGCGATCAGGATATGCGAACGCATGGGAATAAGTCCGTTGTTCAACGAGAAGGAAGGCCTTGCGCGAGCGCACGCGCGTCCACGCCGATGAGGTGGGTCACCGATGGGGGCTGGGCGCCGCGATGGAAGGTTAGCGCCTCGCCCTGGATATCGGCGCCCGCATGGCTGAAACGCTCATGCTGGCGGAGGTGTTCGGCCCAGGATTCGACCATGAACCACTCGACGACACGCTCGGGGTTGCCCGAATCCTGGGTGACGCCCCACGCATAGGCGCCGTCGCGCAGGCGCTCCATGGAGAAGCGTTCGAGCACGGACAGGAACGCCGGAAGCCTTTCGCGGGCGACGTCATATTCGACGAGGATGAGGACGGGGCCGCGGTCGTTCGCGACCGGTTCGACGGTGAGCGGTTCGGCCCACTGGTGCGACGAGGTAAGGTCAAGGTCGACCGACGGCAGGCGCATCGCGCGCATGACGAAGGCCGCGATCACCAGGCCCACGGCGCTGACCAGCAGCGCATGGGCGACGCCCACCGCTTCGGCAAGCGCACCCCAGCCGATGCTGCCTGCGGCCATCGCCCCGTTGAACACAGTGAGGTAAACCGCGAGCGCCCTGCCCCGCACCCAGTTCGGCAGGATGCCCTGCGCGACGCCGTTGAACGTGGTCAACGACATGATCCATGCACCACCGAGCACCAGCAGGGCGAGGAACGCCACCAGCTTCACCGGCACGAGGGCGAGGATCGCCATCACCAAGGCCGACATCAGCGCCGCACCTAACAGCAGCGCATCGGCACTGCAGCGTGCACGCATCCTCGGCAACAGTAACGCACCACCGATGGCGCCGGCACCGACCGCGCCCATCAGCACGCCATAAAACCCGGCCCCACCGTGCAAGGTGCCACGGGCGACCAGCGGCAGCAGCGCCCACACGGCCGACGCGAAGGCGAAGAACACCGCCGCGCGGATAAGCACGACGTGCAGGTCCTTGCTCGCCTTGGTGAAGCGCAAGCCGGCGCGAAACGCGCCGAGGAAGTTCTCCGGCAACGCCGTCTCGCTCGTGGCCTTGCGTCGCCACCAGACCAGTGCACCGATCACCAGGAAGTAGCTACAGACGCCGGTGCCATACGTCGCCGCGGCGCCGAGGCCGGCGAGGATCAGGCCACCTGCGGCCGGGCCGATCGCACGGGCGATGTTCACGCCGAGCGAGTTCAGCGACACCGCATCCTTCAACTCGCTGCGATCGACCAGCTCCGGCACGATCGACTGCCACGTGGGACCGACGAGCGCGGCACCGATGCCGCCGACGAAGGTCAGGGCGATGAGCGCGGCGATGCTGAGGCCGCCGGTCGCTGCCAGCATCATCAGCGTGGCACTGACGCACGCAAGCAGGATCTGCACCGCGATCAGGAAGCGACGGCGATCGAGGATGTCCGACAGCACGCCGGCCGGGATCGCCAGCAGGAAGATCGGCAGGGAGCCGGCCGCCTGGATGAGCGAGACCGCGGCGGGGCCGCCGCCCAGTTCGGTCACCATCCACGAGCTGGCGATGTCGCGCATGAAGGTGCCGGTGTTGCCCAGCACCGTCGCCACCCAGAGGATGGCGAACGTCGCATGCTTGAGCGGCCGCAGGCTATCGGCCAGTCCACCCTGTTCAGCGGCCATGGAGGCGTCCCCGCAGGTCGAGCCAGCCGACATAGACGAACGCACCGGCGAGGCCGAGGTGTTCGAAGAAGCCGTTCATCATCATGTCGCGCCCGGGTCCGGCGAGCTGGTTCCACCAGGCGTTGGCGAGGAAGTTCGCCGCGAAGGTAAACAAGGCAAGGGCGAAGGCACCCAGCCAGCGCAGGTGCCCGGTGAGGATCGCCAGCGAGCACACCAGCTCGAACACGATGACGCCGCACGCGAACAGCCGCGGTGGCGACAGCCCGAAATGCTGCATTTCGCCGATCGCCGCATCGAAATCCAGCAGCTTGCACACCGCGCCTTGCAGGTACGCCGAGCACAACGCGAGCAACGCGATCCACAGCACGAGGTCGATCCGGAGGGAGGCCGGCCGGTTCATACGGCCCAGCACGCGCAACCCAGCGCGCCCCAGAAGCTCTTGAAGTCATCGACCGGCAGGTTCGCCGCATGCGAACGGCCGTGGTCATGGCCGTGTACCGAACACCCGCTCGCGCATCCGCAAGCGGCCTGCCGCCGTCGTTCGGCACCATCCATGCGCAGTTGCTGTTCCGCCCAGGAGGCGTAGCCGCCATACGCATTGACGGGCGACCAGTCCGGCATCGCCGCGGGCACGTCGCTTTCATCCAGCGGACAGAACGGTCCCGTGGCGTAGACCACCTTGCCACCGACCATGGTCAGCAGCGAGGTCGTGCCGGCGATCTCGTCCTCGGCACAGGCGAAGAAGTCACGGTCAGGGATGATCAGGTCGGCCAGCTGGCCTTCCGCGATGCGGCCCTTCTTGCCTTCCTCGTTGGAGAACCAGGTAACGTTCTCGGTCCACATGCGTAGGGCTTCTTCGCGGTCCAGGCAGTTGCGCTGCGGGTACAGGCGCAAGCCGCCGACCGTGCGCCCGGTGGTCAGCCATGCAAGCGAGACCCATGGGTTGTACGAGGCCACGCGGGTCGCGTCGGTACCGGCGGAGACCTTCACGCCGGCGTCGAGCATCTTGCGTACGGGTGGCGTGGCCTGGGCCGCGCCGATACCGTAACGCTCGACGAAGTATTCGCCCTGGTAGGCCATGCGGTGCTGCACGGCCACGCCACCACCCAGCGCGGCGATGCGATCGATCGAGGCGTCGGAAATGGTCTCGGCGTGGTCGAAGAACCAGTGGATGCCATCCAGCGGGATGTCCTGTGCGACCTTCTCGAAGACATCCAGCGCACGACTGATCGTCTCGTCGTAAGTCGCGTGGAGCCGCCACGGCCAGCGATTCTGCGCGAGGATGCGGACCACCTCTTCCAGCTCGCCTTCCATTTCCGGGGCCATGTCCGGGCGCGGCTGGCGGAAATCCTCGAAGTCCGCCGCGGAGAAGACCAGCATCTCGCCCGCGCCGTTGTGCCTGAAGTAATCGTCGCCCTGCTGGTAGGTCACCGACTTCGTCCAGGCGAGGAAGTCGTCCTTCTCCTGCTTCGGCTTCTGGGTGAAGAGGTTGTAGGCGATGCGGATGGTCAGCTGGTCGGCATCGTTCAGCTGCTGGACGACGGCATAGTCATCGGGCCAGTTCTGCGCGCCACCGCCGGCGTCGATCGCGCCGGTGATGCCGAGGCGGTTGAGTTCGCGCATGAAGTGCCGGGTGGAATTGACCTGGTAGTCGAACGGCAGCTTCGGACCCCTGGCCAGCGTCGCGTAGAGGATCGATGCGTTGGGCTTGGCCAGCAGCAGGCCGGTGGGATTGCCGCTGGCGTCGCGCAGGATCTCGCCGCCGGGCGGTGCCGGCGTGTCTTTCGTATACCCACAGACGCGCAGCGCCGCCGCATTGAGCAGGGCGCGATCGTAGAGATGCAGGATGAACACCGGGGTGTCCGGCGCGACGGCGTTCAACTCGGCGAGGGTCGGCAACCGCTTTTCGACGAACTGGTGTTCGGTGAAACCGCCCACCACGCGCACCCACTGCGGCGGTGGCGTGATCTCCACCTGCTGTCGCAGCATGCGCATGGCATCGGCGAGGCTGGGCACGCCGTCCCAGCGCAGCTCCATGTTGAAATTGAGCCCACCACGGATCAGGTGCAGGTGGTTGTCGATCAGCCCGGGCAGCACGCGGCGCCCACCGACATCGACCACGCGCGTCCCCGGGCCGGCCAGAGCCAATACCTCGTGGTCATCGCCCACCTTGAGGAACCGCCCGTCGTGTATGGCCACGGCGCTGACCGTGGGCCGGCGGCGGTCAAGGGCGGTGAAGAGGCCTCGATGCAGGATGAGGTCCGGGACGGGGGCGTGTGACATGGGGGAGCTCCGGAAAAGGATCAGGCGTGGTCGTCGTTCGAACGAGGCGCGTCGCTCTTCGGGATCGCGAAGCTCTTGCTGTGCCAGAGGTTGGCCCAGGCATCCGGATGACCCTTCGCCCACGAAATGGCGGCTTCGCCTGCCAGCATGCCGAGCAGGCCGATCAGCGCGATCATCGGCGGCGCGGGTGAGCGCACGCCGGAGAAGCCATAGGCGATGCCGACGGCGAGGCCGAAGCAGAGTGAGATCAGATACGGCGACATGGCCTTAACCCGCTTCAGACGCATGTTCACCGAGTGCCCACTTGGAGAAGCGCACCTGGATGCCGTACGGCGTCAGGTCACGCAGGATGTCCATGACGCCTTCATACGTGCCCGAACGTGCCCAGTCCTGCTGGAGCTCGAACATGAACTGCAGCGTGGTCATCGGCACCGCACCGGCCTGGACCATGCGCTGCACGGCACGCTCGTGCGCCTCGACGCTGGTATCGCCGCACGCGTCGGTCACGACGATTACTTCGTAACGTTCGCGCAGCATGTCCAACGTGGGAAAGTTCACGCAGGCACCCGTCCACAGGCCGGCCAGCACGAAGCGCTTGCGGCCCGTCGCGGCGACGGCCTTGCGGAAGTCGTCGTTCAACCACGAGTTGATCGAGGTGCGGTCGATGATGTCGAGATCGGGGAACACGCCATCGGTCACTTCAGGCATGAACGGGCCGGAGAAGCTGTCCTTCGCGACCGTGGTCAGGATGGTCGGGACCTTGAACAGCTTCGCCGCGCGGGCCAGGATCTGCACGTTGTCCATGATGCTTTTGCGATCGTGGCTCTGCACGCCCTGGAACATCGCGGGCTGGAAATCGATGAGCGCGAGCGCACAGGTGTCGGGCTTGATCAGTTCGTTGAACGACATGGTTGATGTCCTCGTGGATGGATCGCAGGCATGTCCTGCGATGGCATTCACGATAGGCAGCGACGCTGCGCACGAATAGAATCTTTGGAATCCATCGTGTCGGACGTTTGGTAAAAATCGAGCTTCAACGCGCGACAGCGCTCTGTGTCTTCCGATAGGAATGCGGGGTCACGCCCATCGCGGCCTTGAACGAGCGCGTGAAGTGCGCCTGGTCATTGAAGCCCGATGCCATGGCGATGTCAGCCAACGTTCCCGATGTGCCAGTAAGTTGTTCGCATGCGTATTCGATGCGCCTGGCATGGCGCCAGCGATGTGGACTCTGGCCAAAGGTCGCCTTGAACGCGCGACTGAAGTAACCCCGTGACAAACGACATGCGGCTGCCAGTTCCGTGATCGCGAGGCCAAGGTCGAGGCGCGCGAGCGCGACTTCCTTCACCGTCCGCACCTGCCACGCGGACAGGCCGCTCTGGTAACGCTTCACATCGTGGTTGAGCCCATCGCGATGGATCCGCAATGCCTGGGTGATGTAATGGGCACATGCGGCGCGGTCCGCCATCTCGACATCCGCGATCTGGCGCAAGGCCTGCTCCAGCAGTTGCTGGACGACTCGCACCGTGGGAGTGCCCGTGGAAGCACGGGCCGGGGACAACGACATATCGGTTTGCATGGGGTCCACCATCTTCACAGCGAGAAGACGAATCGGATGCTATCCGCGGCACCACGCAGCGTGACCCCCTGTATGGGGGGTCACTTTCCTAAGCCGACCCCGGATGCGTTTTGACAAGGCACGCGCCACCGAAGCGCGGTAACCTCGTCGGGAGTCCGCCCCGGTATCCCCATGACGCCACAACCCATCCGCATCATCGTCGTCGACGACCATCCCCTGTTTCGCGCAGGCGTCGTCGCCATGCTGGCGGCCGAACCGGACGTGCTCATCGTCGGCCAGGCCGGCACCGGTAGCGAAGGCATCGAGGCGTTCCGCACGATGCGCCCCGACGTGGCGGTGGTCGACCTCAAGCTACCCGACATGGACGGCGACGAGGTAGTGGGCGCCATGCGCAGGATCGACCCGATGGCGCGTGTGATCGTCCTGACGACCTATGGCGGCGACGCGGCCGCGCGGCGGACCCTCGACGCCGGCGCGCAGGGTTACCTGCTGAAGACGTCGCTACCGAAGGACCTTGTCGGCGTCGTCCGCGCGGTCCACGCAGGCCAGCACCGCGTCTCGGCGGAAGTCGCCAGGCGTCTCTCCGACCACCGCGGCGACGAGCCGCTGACCGACCGCGAGCTGTCCGTGCTGCGCGGTGTGGCCGCGGGGCTGGAGAACAAGCAGATCGCGCTGCACCTCGGCATCGCCGCCGATACGGTCAAGGAGCATCTTTCCAACGCGATGGGCAAGCTGCGGGCGACCAACCGGGCGCATGCGCTATCGATCGCGCTCGCCCGGGGCTACCTCGCCTGATTCAGGGCGTACGCGTGTAGTTCACCGGGATCCACTGGTAGCCGTCGCCCGCGCGCTTGATGTGTCCGAGGCCAGGGAACGACACGTGCGCCGCCGCGACCCAGTAGCCCCTGGCCGTGGCCTCTTCCAGCGCACGCTTGCGCGAGACCGCGGCCGCCGCCTCGTCGTAGTCGTAGCGAATGGATGCGCCTGGGTCCGCCAGTTGCACCGACGCCACGTGGACGGTGTCGCCCCATGCAAGCAGGTGCTCATCGCCACTGGTGACCAGGTACCAGGTGTGTCCCGGCGTGTGCCCCGGTGCAGGAATGGCGTGGAAGCCTGGCAGCACCTCGGTCTCGCCCTTGAAGGTCACCACGTGCCCCGCTTTCTGATACGGCGCGAGCGAATCCATCGCTCCCGGGAACATGGGCAGCAGTACCTTCTGTACCTTGCCCTCGTTGGCCGGGTTGAGCCAGAAGTCGGCGTCGGCCTGGTTGACGTGCACGATGGCGTTCGGGAAAAGCATCGTGCCGTTGCGGATCAGCCCACCGACATGATCCCGGTGCAGGTGGGTAAGGAGGATGTCGGTGACGTCTTCGGGGCGATACCCCGCCGCGAGCAAGGCCGTGGGCAGGAAGCCACCGTCGCCCGCGTACAGCGGACCCGCGCCCGTGTCGATCAACACCAGGCGATCGGGTGTACGGACCAGGAACGCGTTGATCGATCCCTGCACGGGCGAGGCCAGGTAATCCGCCTTGAGGCGTGCATCGACTTCCTTGCGCTCGACATGCGTGAGCAGTTCATCGGCCGGGAAAGGATGGGTGCCATCGAGCAAGGCGGTCACTTCGTCGCCGCCCATGCGTAGCCGGTAGAAGCCGGGCCCCTGCGGGCCGACCCGGACATCGGCGGCCGCCACGGCGCCCACCACGCCCACGACCGCCAACAACGACACCGAAAGCCACGGCCGCTTCATGCCGCACCCCCGTTCCAACCCTGCAGGAAATCGAGCAGCAGGCCGTTGACGATCTCGGGCTGTTCTTCCTGCGGCAGGTGCCCGCACTGTGCGATCGGCTCGGCGCGGAGATGCGTTGCCATGCCCCGCCACACGGCGGCCATGTCGAAGGAGCCACCGACGGCTTCGAAGTCGGCGCCCCAGATCGACATCGTCGGACAGGCAATCAATTGGTCGGCGTCCTGCTCGTCCTGCAGCACATCCTCGGGCGCGGCCCGGTAGTCGCTCATCGCGCCGCGCACGGCGCCCGGCTCGCGATATGCCGCCACGTAGGCGTCGAAGTCCGCGCCCGCGATGGTGTGCGGGTCATAGCACCAGTCGCTGAAGAAGTGCCGTAGCCACACGTCCTCCCGCCCGGCGATGAGCGCCTCGGGCAGGTCGAGCACCTGGTGGAAGCTGAAGAACCAGTACGCCTTCGCGAGCCGGGCGTTCATCGACTGGGCGACGATGCGCGTCGGCACGTTGTCCATCACCACCAGGCGGTCGACGCGATACGGGTGGTCCTTGGCGAAGCGGGTCGCGACGCGCGCGCCGCGGTCATGCCCGACCAGCGCGATGCGATCGATGCCAAGGTGGTCGAGCAAGGCGACAAGGTCCCTGGCCATGTTGCGCTTGTCGTAACCCGTGGCGGGCTTGTCGGTCTTGCCGTATCCCCGCAGGTCCGGCGCGATCACGCGATAACGCTTCGCCAGCGCCGGTATCTGGTGTCGCCATGCATAGCTCGTCTCGGGGAACCCGTGCAGGAGGACGACAGCCGCGCCCTCGCCCGCGTCGATGTAGTGCTGGCGGATGCCATTCGCGCTAACGGTATGGTGTTTCATCGTGGGTCGACTGCAGCCGGGGAGGCCTGCAGCGTATCGACCACGCGTAGCGCGAAATAGCACGATTGGGCCGCCCGTTGACGCGGCGTGAGCTAGCGCATCGCAACGAGATCAACGCGACCCGGCGGCCTGTACGAGACGCCGCGCGTCGCTGAGCAACAGCGCGCCGATCGGCATGACGCCACCCAACACGCAGACGGCTTTCCAGCCACCGTGCGCCCACGCCGTGGCGGCGAGCAGCGAGCCGATCGCACCGCCGACGAACATCGTGGTCATGAACAGCGTGTTGAGCCGGCTCTTGTACTCGGGGTGCAGGCCATAGATCAGGTGCTGGTTGGATACCAGCGAGATCTGCACGCCGAAGTCCAGCACGATCACGCCGACGATGAGCCCAACCAGGCTCGACCAGAATCCAAACACCAGCCACGCCACGATCGTTGCCGCGGCACCGAGGGCAATGACCGGCGCTGGCCCGCGACGATCAGCCACGCGGCCCGCCACCGGCGCCATCGCCACGCCGACGGCGCCGACGATACCGAACAGGCCGGCCGAGGCAGCGCCAAGGTTGAGCGGCGGCTCGGCCAGCCGCAGTGCCAGCGTCGTCCAGAATGCCGAGAAGGAGGCGAACAACAGCGCCTGGGTCGCCGCTGCCTTACGCAACACCGGTTCATTGCGCCACAGGTGCACGAGCGAGCTGAGCAGATCGCCGTAGCGCAGCTTCCTGGCAGGATGATGCGACGGCAGGCTGCGCGCCATCAGCACCGCACCGAGCACGGCCAGCGGCACGGCGAGCCAGAACATCGCCCGCCAGCCGGCGACGCTGGAGACGATGCCGGCGAGCGTGCGACTGAGCAGGATGCCCGTCAGCAGTCCGCTCATCACGGTGCCGATCGCCGCGCCGCGTTTCTCGGGTGCGGACAGGATCGCCGCGAACGGGACGATCTGCTGGGCCACCGTCGCCGCCGCGCCGACCAGCACGGAGGCCAGGGCCAGCACGGCCACGCCCGGTGCCAGGGCCATCACGACCAGGGCCACCGCGAGCACGCCGAATTGCACGACGATGAGCCGCCGCCGCTCGAGCATGTCGCCCAGCGGCAGCAGGAACAGCAGGCCCACCGCATAACCCAGCTGGGTCAGCGTGGGGATCCATCCGCTGACGCGCGCATCGTGCAGGTCGCCGGACATCACCCCCAGCATCGGCTGGTTGTAGTAGATGGAGGCCACCGCGAGGCCTGCGGCGAGCGCCATCGCGAACAGGGTGCCCCGGCCAGGTTCACTGGTGGGCGGCGTTGTAGCAGACATGATCGGATTCCACGAAAGGGGGACGGCGCGCCCGATGTTCCGCCAGGGCCCGGCCCACGGATTGAACGAACGTCAGGCGGCGCAACGACGAATGTGCCGCTAGATGGCGCCATGACACCAATAATGCAATACCGTCGTGGCTGCAGGGTCTACGGTTTCCACGTCGCCGGAGATCCGGCCATTCCGACGGCGCAAGCATGGCAGCGGATATCGTCATCAGGGACGCGCCCGACGAAGGGCGCTTTGTAGCTGAGCTGGGAAACGAAACAGCGAGCGCATGGTACGAACGACACGCGGACGCATTGTCGTTCACCCGCGTGGATATTTCACCGGGCCTCGTCGCCAACGGCGTCGGCCTGCAGCTGATACGGGTCGCACTGGCCCAGGCGCGCCAGCAAGGCTTGCGGGTGGATCCCGCGTGCGACTTCGTCGTCGACTACATGCGTGCGCATCCCGACACGCAGGACCTGCTGACGAGCGAGGGGCGCCGCCTGTTTCGTCGATGATCCGCATTTCGAACATGCGTGGCTCGCTGGACGCTGGCGGAAGTGGTGGTCACAATCGACGGAAACCGTCCCGGGGAAGGCCGATGCGCCGATATTTGCAGCAACTGCTGGCCAGCCTCGGCCTGCTCTTGCTCGCGCACGCGTCCATCGCCGTCGCGGATACCGTGGCTGACACGCCGCATCGCCCCCTCGGCCAGCTGATCCACCGCGCGTTCCCCGCGAGCGCGGGCGCACCGCCGGGCGTCTGGGCGATGGCCCAGGACCGTGACGGTTACCTCTGGCTCGGTGGCCCGACCGGGCTTTTCAGGTTCGATGGCGTGGCCTTCGATGGCAGCCTCAGCCATGTGCTGTCCCATCCGCAGATCATGTCACTGCTTTCCGCACGCGACGGCGCGCTATGGGTCGGCGACCGCACGGGCTACATCACCCGCATCGTCGATGGCCGGGCGCAGGTCTTCCCACCCGCAGGCAGCGCCGGCACGGTGATCTCGATGAGCGAGGCGCGGGACGGGACGCTGTGGGCCGTCCGCACCAGCGGACTCTATCGTTTCACCGGCGACGCCTGGGCGCGCTTCCCGACGACCGAGCCAGCCCCGCTCGGGTTTTTTCGCGAAGGCTTCGTTGCCCCCGACCAGTCCGTCTGGATCCTCCGCGAAACCAGCGCGCTGCAACTGCGCCCCGGTGCATCGGCATTCGAGCTGAAGACCGTCGATGAGTTCCACTCGGCCCAGGTGGGACGTGACGGCGCCACCTGGCGACCCAAAGAGCCCTTGGCCGACGAAATCCTCGATAGCGATGGCGGGCTCTGGTGCGGGACCAACGCGGGCGTGGTGCGCGTCACCTGGCCCGGCAAGGGCGCGGCCACGGGCGAGCCGATCATCGAAACCTTTGGCGAAAAAGACGGGCTCACCGGTCCATCCGCCATCGCGACCCTGCGTGACCGCGATGGCTCGATCTGGGTCGCCACGCCCAAAGGCCTCGACCAGTTCCGCGTCGGCCGGTTCGACCCCGTCGCGCTCCCGGCGGGCACGTACAAGCCCGTGATCGCCATGGATGGCCAGGACCATCTGTGGGTGGCGTCGGAAACCGGCGTGACCGAGTTCGGTGCCACGCCGAAGGCCTGGCCAGCCATCGGCAAGATGGCGCATGCGATGGCGAAGGCAGCGGACGGCACGCTGTTCATGACCTCGGATGCCGGCCTGCTGCACATCGAGGAAGGGCAGCTCCACGTCGATCCCCTGCCCGATGCGATCACCCAACTCCCACGACAGGTCCGCGCCCTTGCCCAGGCCCGCGACGGCTCGCTGTGGCTCGCGTTCCGCCAGGCCTTCCGCATCCACGATGGCACGACCACGCCGGTACCGGGGCTGCCTGCCAGGGGAAACGCGCTCAAGGTCATCGCGCCCCGACCGGACCGTGGCCTGTGGCTCGGTTATGGCGACGATACGCTGGCCAGCGTCGACGACGACGGTACGCACCCTCGCGTTTTTACAAGCGCCGATGGCATCCATGTCGGCACGGTCATGGCCGTGTGGCCACGCCCCGATGGCGTCTGGATCACCGGCGACCACGGTGTGCAGTTCTTCACGCCCGATAAGCCGGTACGCACGCTGCTGTTTGCAGGTGGCCACGAGATCCGTGTGGGCACCGGCATCATCGAACAGCCGAGCGGCGAGCTATGGGTCAACGCCGCGGACGGGCTTTACCACGTCCCGGCCACCGAGATGCAGCAGTGGAGGTCCGACCCGGGACACCCCGTCGCTGCGCGGCATTTCGATGAGCGCGACGGCTGGCCCGGCCTGCGCGACGCCGTGCCCGCGCCGTCCATGATTCCCGGCGTGGGCCGCCGTCTCTGGGTCGCCTCCGATACCGGCGTGGCCGGGCTCGATCCGGAACGGCTCGCACCCAACCCGCGAGCGCCCAGCGCCGCTATCCTTAGCCTCGACGACACACAAGGCGCGCCCGGGATCGAACTCGCCGCCGGCACCACGCGCGTCGATATCCGCTACACGGCGCCGGTGCTCGCCATCCCCGAACGCGCCCGGTTCCGCTATCGCCTGTCGCGGGTCGACGAGCGGTGGCGCGACGTCGGCAACGTACGCGAGGCGAACTACACCAACCTCGCGCCGGGCGATTACACCTTCGAGGTCCTGGCGGCCAACGAGGATGGCGTGTGGGGCAACTTCCCTGCCCGCCTCGCCTTCCGCATCGCACCGTTCTTCTACCAGTCCGCGTGGTTTGCCGCCCTGTGCGCCATCGCCGTCGCCGCACTGCTGTACGCGCTATACGCGTGGCGCCTTCGCGTGCTCGGCACGGTCCTGCTTGCGCGGGTGATGGAACGCGAGCGCATCGCACGCGAGCTGCACGACACCGTGCTGCAGGGACTGCACGGCGTGTTGCTCTACGTGCGCGTGGCGGCGAACTCACTGGTCAACGGCGCGACGCGAGACCACCTCGAGCAAGCCCTGCATGTCGCCGAGCAGTCGATGGCCGAAGGACGGCAGCGCATCGTCGACCTCCGCGCGCCGCTGCGCTCGTCGACGTCCCTGGTGGTGCGCCTGCGTGCGGCCGTCGAAGAGTGCCTGTCCACCACCAGCATCGAACGCGTGGTGACGGTCGACGGCGAAGAGCGGGCGATCCGCTCGGAAGCCGAGGAGGACCTCAACGCCATCGTGCTGGAACTCATCCGCAACGTACGCAAGCACGCGCATGCCAACTCCGTCTGCGTCAACGTCCGCTTCAGCAAGCACCACCTCGACATCGAGGTCAGCGACGACGGCGTCGGCCTGGCACCCGGCGCGACCACCAAGCCGCTGTCGTTCGGGCTGCAAGGCGTCCGCGAGCGCACCGCCCGCTGGTCAGGCCATTTCTCCATCGGTCCTGGCGAGCCGAAGGGCACCAGCGCGTATGTCACCGTCCCGGCGGTGGGCGTCTACGCGTCGGACAGGAAGCGACGCCGCTGGCTCGGGAGGCGTGGCTGATGGCGAGTGGTAACTGCGCCGCGCGCTTCGCCAACGCTATCCCAGTTCGTCGTCCGCACGGAATTCAGGGATCTCCGATGCACGGTCCCGCGAGCACGCCGTGCACACGGCGTCATCAAGGCTGACGGGGACGAAATAGGTGGTGTCCGTCGCGACCCCGTGGATCGCTCCGGCCTTCAGGGGTGGCCTCGTGCCGCCTGCATTGAAGATACCCGCCAGCTGCGCCTCGTTGAGCTCGGGCACGCCGGTCTCGACGTCCACCGTTTTCAGGCAATCACTGGCGCTCTGGTCTTTGCATCGAACCGTAATGGTGACCATGGCTGACCTCCCGGGTTACCCATGGACGGTACGCGCCGGGAACAGGGATGGGTATCAGCCAATCGTATGAGCGACCGGCGCTTCGACGGCCGGGCGGCGCCTGGGCAGGAACGGCCTCTCGACGAAGCGGTAGCTGGCTTCGGCCAGCAGCCAGGTCAGCGCGATGAACCATACGACGGCCGCCGCATCGTGGTGCCCGTCCAGCCATCCCCGCCGGGTCCAGACGTCGCGAACGACATACAGCACGAACAGGTGGCACAGATAAATGGAATACGACCGCGATCCTATGTAACTCACGACGGTCCGCGTCCATGCGCGCGACACGAGGAAGCCCTGGTCGTAACTGGCGATCCACACCAGCGCGACCGAGACGACGGCAACCGCGCCTGTCTGGGCCTGCAGCCAGGGGGTCGGATCGGTGAAGACGGCCAGCAGGTAGCAAAGCACGAGGAATACGGCGGCGGCCCAGCCTCGGCTTCTCAGGAAGGTCGGCATCAACGTCTGGTAGGACGCGCGTTCCGTCCAGAAAGCGAGCAGGACGCCGAGGCAGATGGCATCGGTACGGAACACCCAGGCCTGAAGCGTCTCGGGCTGCGTGATGTTACGCGGCATGCCGACCTGCACCAGGAAACCCGCGAGGAACAGCAGCGGTAGCCAGCGGCGCGTGAGGATCGCAGCCGCGATCGGCAGCAGGAAATAGAACTGGTTTTCGAGCGACAGGCTCCAGTACGCACCCAGTGACCCGCAGGTGTTGTTTGCGCGACAGGTCAGCCAGTAGCCGTTGAAATACTGGAACGCCGCGGCCGATGCCGCGCGCATCTGGTCGGCCAGCGATGGGAAGACACCATCCCCGCCGACGATCCCCGTCGCGACCAGGGCGATGACGATCCAGAACAGGGCTGCCGGCAAAAGACGCTGCGCGCGGCGTGCCCAGAACGGAAAGGCCAGGCCCGTGAACGCGCCCAGCGATGGCCGCGTCGGCAGTTCAGGGAGGATCGAGCGAGTGATGATGAACCCGGAAATGCAGAAGAAAAGGTCCACGCCGCTGCCGAACCGGGCATGGGCGAGCACCCGCCAGTAGGCCGTGGTCGGACTCAGCACGATCGCGATGTGGGCAAGGATGGTGAACCCGATCGCCAGCGCGCGTAGCGCCTCGATATCCAGGTTTTTCTTCAGATGTCGGTGCATGGCGATCCCTACCGCCGGCGCGGTCTTTCGCCCATGTTACCGGACAGCCGGCAAACCCTCAGCGCCGGACCGTTACCAGGGCGTGTTCGCGCGCGCGCCGGCCGACGCTCCGTGGACCGCTAACCGGCCTCGGCGAGCTTGCGCCGCATGGCGTCGTAGTCCTTCCGATACTTCCTGGCAAGGGTCGTCTTCTGGGTCTCGGTGAGGATCTTACCTGCCATCTGGAAGAAACTGCGTTCCTCCTCGCGAAGATGGTCGTGGAGCTCCTCGGAGAGCTTCGCGACCGTCGCCGTCCAGTGCCTGCCTGCGTGGTTCCGGGTCTGCAGGTCCTCGACCAGGTCGTCCATCTTGTGGTGGTCGGCCAGGGCGTCGCGGGAGGGATGGAGGCCGCGGTCGTCCATCAGCATGGGCACGTAAAGGAAGCGCTCTTCGGCGGCTTCGTGAGCGGCAAGTTCGATCCGCAGGTCGGTGAAGATCGACACGCGGTCGGGGCCCGGCTTGGAGCGCACCAGCTTGCGCATCAGGGAGCGTTGGGTCGCGTGGCTCTCACGGAGTGCTTCGAAGATGGTCTCTGCCATGGCCGGTACCGTCGGGTGGGTGAGCCATCATGGCCATCCTCACGTGTGGGGTACGTCGAGAAAGCTGCCGCTCGCCGGAGCCATCTCCGGATCGTTGCCGAGCAGCTCGGCGATGTAGTCGATCAACACACGCGTCCGCGGTGGCAGGCCGCGACTGGATGGGTACAGGACATGGATCGGGAACCGGCGCGTGGGGAAGTCCGGCAGCACGTGGCGCAGTCTCCCTGCCGCGAGGTCATCGGCGACCAACAGGTGCGAGAGCACGGCAATGCCCTGCCCCGCCAATACCGCGCGATGCACGGCGCCGGCGTTGTTGGAGTGGATGCGACCGTGGATCGGAACCGCTATCTCGTCGCCGGCCGCCCCGCCGCCCTTGCGCGCATCGCCGAACCACCACGTGCGATCACGGCCCCAGCGCTGGTAGAAAAGGCACGCATGCCGGGCCAGGTCGTGCGGGTGCTGCAACGGAGGATGCGCGTCCAGGTACGCCGGCGCAGCGACGAGGTAGGCCTTGGTCATGCCGATCGAACGGGCGACCATCGTGGAATCGTCAAGCGGCCCGAGACGGATCTCGCAGTCCAGGCCCTCTTCGATGAGGTTGCTGGCACCGTCACGCAGCACCAGATCCAACGACAGGCCAGGATGTCGTGCGAGGAATGGCCCCAGGTGGCTGCTCAGGTAGAGGCCCAGCGGTACGGGCAGCGCGATGCGAACGCGCCCCGTCGGCTTGCCGCGCTGCGCACCGATGCTGAAGGGCAGGCTTTCGGCATCATCGATCAGCCGCTGCGCGCGATCGAGCAGTTCGCGGCCTTCATCGGTGAGCGTGACCGCTTGCGTGCTTCGTTGCACGAGCCGCGTGCCGAGGTGTGCTTCAAGCGCACTGACCTGCCGCGAGATCGCCGGCTGGGTCAGGCCACGTTCGCTGGCGACCGCGGAAAAGGAACCGGTCTGTGCAACCCGGACGAAGGACTTCAAGGCGGCGATCAGGTCCACGCGTTTCTCCTGCCGATGGCGCAGGGTAACGCATGGGCCTGTTCGTGAAGCGCGGGCTCCTCAGGGAACGCGCGCCGGCTCCACCCAGCCCGCAAGCTCGCGCATGCTCGCGCCGACGACCGTCTTGCCTCCTGGCACGTGGACGTCCAACCGGACGTAGTAAGGGCGGCGATGCGGGCCCTTGTACAGGCCCTTGTCGTTGGTCGGCGCATCGGACGGGTCGTAGCCCGCGAAGGCGAGGAAATACGCGCCTTTCGGGCCACGTACGATCGACGGCACGCCCGGTGCCAGCACCTGGCCTCCGACATAGTTGGGCCACGCCGGTATCTGCGACTGGAGCAGGTACCTGACCTCGGAGTGGTTGGCCTGGCCCCACACGCCGGCGGTGTCGGGCTGCTCCACGCGCCGGTAATACGTGCCAGACGGTGGCAGGAACGTATCCGACCATGCGATGCCCGATTTGTAATCGCGACGGTTGAACGTGCCGACCGAATACGTCATCACGTACTTGCCGTCGATCTTCGTCACGTTGCCGGTCTCGACCAGCTTGACCGCGTTGGGCTGGTTGAGTCCGTCGGCCAGTTCGGAGTTGTAGCCACCGTTGGCGGTTTCCGGGCCCAGCAGCGGCACCGGTGCGTGGTCACCCTTTTGCGTAGGCGACAGCATCACCTGCGCCACGACCGCATCCTGGCCCTCGCCGACCTTCTTGTTGTAGATCAGATAAAGGGTGCCGTTGTCGGCGAAGTACTTGCCGTTGTAATTGTCCGGCGCGGGGCGGCCCAGGTCGCCGACCAGCAAGGTGTCCGCCACCCAGGCCGTGGGCACACCCATGGCCTGCCCACGGGCATGCGCGTGCATGACGACGTTCCAACCGTCGCCCGTACCTTTCTTGAGATGGGCGGTGACAGCCATCTGCCACGTGCCGGCATCGTCCTGGAAGATGTTCAGGCCTTCGAAGTTGTTGATCGTCGCGCCCTGCGCGGCGGCCTGTGCCGCGAACGGACCCGGATCCAGTGTGACCCGCGTGGCGCTGAAGCAGTCGGGTCGCATCACGCCGGGGCACGACAGGAGCTGTTGCGTGGTTCCCGAGAACACCGGCAGGCCCGGCTTCGCGTCGGGCGCGCTGGTATGTATCGGATAAGGATCCTGGAAATAGCCAACCCCGGTGCTGGGGTCCACGGTCGTCATCGGATGCACGAGGATCCGTGGCGAGAGGGTGTCGGCACTCGCCTGCTGCACGTCTGCCGCGGTGGGAATGCTCGGCACGTCTGTGGCATGGCATGCGAGGGATACGCATAGCGCGAGGGTGGCGACGGTCATGGTTTGACGCATGGCGTGCTCCTTTATGGGTTGAAGGTCTCAAGGACCCACGCCTTCACCGCGTCGGTATCCTGGATGTTGCCGTGGTAGAGGACGTCGGGGGTGTGCGGCTCGTTGTCGCCGCGGACGCGGCCATCGCGGGTCATAACCGGCACCGAGATCTCGCCGTTGCCGCTGGGAAGCTTTGCGGATAACGGCGTGCCGGTACGCGAGTCGACGAAGGTGTTGACCCCTGCCTGGGTGACGCCGGGCAAGCGTTTCATCTCGTCGATAAGCCCGATGCATGCACTCGCGCAGGCGTATCCCGTGAGGACCACGACCCTGGCATGCACGGGGTTGTCGGGAGGGCTTGCGGGCCTGGGGATCTGGACGCTGTTGACCGGGCTGTGCAGGACCGGCTTGTGCGCTGCCAGGGCCTCGGAAAAAAGCCGGTTGTCCGCGTCGAACGTGCGGCCGTCGGGCGGCATCGTGATCGGTTGGGGCTTGTAGTTCTCCGGCGGGCCGCCGAAGGCGTCAAGGATCTCGGGCGTGGTGCGGTAGACGGCGCTGATCTGCAGGCGCGCCCGCGCGTAGTAGTCGGTGTATGGCGTCCCGTAAAGCCCGCGAAGGAAGGCCATGAACCACTCATAGGGGCCGCCGTGGTTGTTGCGTTCGTCGACGACGATCAGCTTCTTCGAGCGCAGGCTGGGCAATTGGGCGATGACGGCCTTCAGCGCGTCGGCTTCCCTGGCGGTGTGCGGCGAGATGTTTTCGAGGGAGATCCAGGCGCCGTCCGCACCGAGCGGTTCGATGTGGTCGATCAGGTCGGCATCGCCGAGCAGCTTTGCCCGCTGTTGGGCGAAAGCGGTGGCTTCGAGGGGTCTCCAGTCGAGCTTGACCGGTTTGCCGCCGATGGTGCACGACACGGGACGCTTGTAGAACGGGCTCTGTACGTCACGGAAGATGTCCGAGGCGACTTCCCAGCGGGTGGACTCCAGCCCGGGAATGGATCCTTCATAGGGTGCGATCTCGTCGACCCAGTCATTCAACGGTTTGCCGTCGCACTCGGAGATCACCTGCCCCGCCGCGACGCTGCCGTCGCCGGCGACGGTCTGGTAGCCGCCGTCGATGTAGATGGCGAGGAAACCCGGCCATTGCAGCCTGCGCTGCAGGAGGTTGAAGGATACGCTGTAGTGCTCGTCCCTGAACACCGAGGAGAAGTGATTGAGTGCGTGGCGATAGCCGACGAAGCTCTGGATCCGGGGGATATCGGCATCGGCCTGGGCCTTCGCTCGCTGGAGGAGCCCTTCGAACGCCTTGGGGTCCGGGTAGACGGCAAGGATGTGCTCCTTGCGTGTCCACTGCAGGATGAATTCGACGTCGGCACGGGCCATGGCTTGCCATGGGGAGGCCATGGGCGTGGCGGCGGGTACATCTGCGCTGGCAGCCGGCAGGGAGGACAAGAGCGCCGCCGTTGCCATCGGGAGAACGTAACGCCGCATACCTTTCCTCGCTCGATCCTATGCCGAGGACGGTAGAGGGTCAGGTGTCGAGGGCGAATGCTTGTTTTGGTAATAACGGTTCATACGGGGGCTATGGGTAACACCGACACGATGCCACCCTGTCCGTAGCGCGTAGGCTCGGTCAATGGTTGGAATTCCGAATGTGCGCAGCGGAATTGCGTCCTGGTGCGTGGCAAACCATGCCTCACCCGCGATACAGTCTTGCCTTCGCAAAGCCAGGGACAGACTCGTGCGAAAGCTGATCAGGATCGTTGCAGCCGTAGCCATGGCAGCGTCAGGCGCAACGAGCGCGGCATCGGACGCGGGCGATGGACAGACAAACCCAGGTTCGGCCAAAGAGCCCCAGACAGCTTCCGTGGCCGACGGACAGGTCCCAGTCTCTCCCGCCGCACGGCAAGCACTAGCCCGTATCCAGGCTGTCCTTGATGGCTTGCGGTCGACGAATGACCTGACACCGGGCCTCCTGGAGCAGGCCATGGGGATCAAATTGCTTCAGGGCTCCGAGCCCGGCGAATCCATCTATCAGAGCCCGGACCTTGGGGCGGGCTGGACCTATACCGTCGCCCACTGGGCGGCATCGAGGGCGAGGAAACCCGGTCTCAGGTTTTGGTTTTTCAACGAGAACAGATCCGCGTCTCCCGCCACTGTCTGTGGCGCGACGTTTGATGCCGTGCGTGAAGGATTGATGTCGCACGGCTATGAAGAACAGGAGACTCTTTCCGAGATCGGCGGTGTCGAATTCCTGACGTACGTCAAGAGCGACATCCGCCTCACCTTGACACGACACGACGTCGTTACGATATCGGATGGAAAGGTGTGTGTCGTGAGTTTTCAAACGGCAAATGGCATGTGAGCCTTGTTGAGCCAACGATCCAGGATGTTTACGTCGACGGCCGTCACACCGCTCGCCGAAACCGTGTATCGATCGGTATGTTTCCGCCCGTCCGGTCCCTTACGATGGGTCCCCGGCCGCACCGGTGCGGCCAACGCCCAGGAGCCATGGAAGATGCCTCGATGAAGCGGGCGCTTGCCGCGAAGACAGGCCTATCCGTTGCGCTGTTACTGGCTTGTGCCGCACCGGCGCGCGATAAGCCCCAGGCCAGTCATGCCAGCCCTCAGGTTGCCAGCGATCAAGCCATGCTCACAGTCCTGCCTGGAGCACGCGACGCCGGGGAACGCGTGATCTCCTTCCTGACCCATGCGCCGTCCACCGCGGCATTCACACCCGACGGCATCGGTCGTGCGATGGGTGCAACCCTCGGCCCGGATCCCAATAACGACGCGGGCTGGGCCGTTTATCACAGTCAGGACCTGGGCCGTGGGTGGACCTACTGGGTCCAGTTTGCCGCGGGCGAGTCGACGATGAAGCCCGGCTTTCGCTTCTGGTTCGATCACGCCGACCCTGCTGCCGATGCCGGCCCGGTTTGCGCCCTTCCCTTCGATCGATTGCGCGTGGCACTGACGACTCATGGCTGGGCGGAGAGGCCGGTGCCGTCAGAACTTGGCAGTGTATTGGCCGTGGAATTCGCCAAGGCCGACATGGTAGTAACTCTCACTCCACGCGACGGTGCGGACGTACATGGCACCGCGTGTGTGCTGACTCTGCAGACTAGTGACGGTCGCTGACCGCAAGAGGAATTCCAATTGGCCACGCCCAACCGCGCACTAGATGCCACTACCATGCCAGACATTCCCGTCGACAACCGGCTTGATTGAAGGAAACCAAGGACGTGGACTCCGTGACTCGCTCTTCTATTGCATTGCTTTTCCCAGCCGCCCTCTTTCTGACCGCATGTGCTACCCCAGCCCATGATACATCCGAGGCCGCGAACGCCAGTTCTATCGCCGCAGCGCGGCCCCAAATTAACGCCGACCAGGATCAATCCATGCAATCGTTCGCTCATGGAAGCGTGCCGCTGCCCGCTGCTCGCGACATCACCCAGCGCGTACTCAGCCTATTGTCCGGAGCCGCGTCGACCACTGATATCGGCACGAACGAGATCAACCGTGCGATGGGAATCAATTTGGCCCCGGACCCGGAAGCTGGAAAGGGCTGGTCAATCTTTGAAAGTCCCGATCTTGGTTTCGGATGGCACTTCGGCGTCCAGCACGCTGATCCCAAGCCTCCCCTCAAGCCCAGCCTGAGGTTCTGGTTCGAGCACGAGAGCGGTGACGCAGATCCCACTCCCGTGTGCTCCCTACCCGTCGATCATCTTCGCTCCATGCTCGCATCGCACGGCTGGGTCGAACGCACCGTACCTACAGAGATCGGCAGCGTCCTCGGCCTTGAATTCGCAAAACGCGAGCTTGTCTTGGTCCTGACCCCGAGAGACATCGCTCGAAGCGGCGACGTACAGTGCATCATCTCCCTGCAGGTCTCGGGCGGACACTAAGCGAAGGATTGGCTATGGCTACGTCATACTCTGCCCTGGACGCGCTGGTCAATCAGTTCGCTCAGCAACCGGGAGTTACTCCGGAACAAATATCCGCACTGCGCGCTGCAGTCGCCAGCGACCCGGATCTATCGCACCGCCTTGATACGGCTGCACAGTCAGGTGTTCTGCACGGTTTCGCTGCTGGCAATCCGGGAGCGCCGGACCGGCCGATTGGCGAATACGACAGCGCCAACCGCGTTGTCACGCTACCCGCAAACGCCTTATCGGCTTCAGGCGTCGTTGATCTTCACGCGGTACTCCGCGTCCAGTCGATGGTGGTCGATTTCGCGGGGAAGACCTACGTCGATGCGAACGGTGCGACCCGCGCGACGTCGGCGGATATGTTGAACAACTTACAAGGCACGCTGAATGCGTCCCCCGATCTGGCTCATGAGGTGAAACGTGCCTCGACCACGCCCGATCCGCTCCAGCCAAATCACCGGATCCTCGAAGCATTCGCCTACGCCAAGCCTGGCTCGGGGACGGGGGGAAGCTTCAATTCGCAAGGCCACGCCATGAACCTGGTCAGCGAATCGCTGACAACCGTTCCCCCAGGATCTGGCCAACGCGGCTTCGATCCGCATGACCTTACGTTTGTCATTGGGCACGAAGTCCAACACGGCTTTAATGGACAAAAAGCCGATCAGGACCGAACGAACTTCATCAACGATGTGCGATCCCTGGCCGCTACGCCCGGGCCGATACACGACTACACCACGCTAGTCGAGCGTCACATTCAGTCAGGACGCGAAGACGAAGCTAGCGCGGAGATTGCAGGCTGGAACGCCCTGCGCAGCCGGGTCCAGCATGATCAGGGAAGCGTATCGCTCGCCGACATGAGTGTGGCGGCTCCGATGCGCGCAGCCGACTTCATCGAGCTTAATCACCGCAAGTGGGCACCCCACCCGAACGTCCAACTGAATGCAGATCTCACCATGAGCGCAACCGCAGCAAACGTCGCGGCCATGGGAAAGAATTACTTTGATCGGCCTACCGCGGCCTACCTACAACCAGGTGACACTCGAAACCCCATGGGGCTCGGCCACGGGCACATCGAAGATTATCCAAATTATTACGCAAGCTGGGCGGTAGCGACCATTGGCGCCGAAGAACGCGTTGCTGTGCATCGCAGAGGGCCGGTGCCCCAGGTGCAAATCAACATGGCGCACGCTGGGCTTCATGAAGACATGATGGAAATGGCAGGTCTAAGCCTTCCGTCCCAGCAACCGGTTCCTTATCTGGATAGCAGCACGCAGCCGGCAACGCCTCATAAATTTGATCACACCAGCGATGGTCGGGATCAGTACAAGTACGTCCCGGTCGAACGCGAGAGCGCAATTCCTCCCGACTCTATACGGCTCGATGATGCAACGCATCCCGATCATACGATGTTCCAACAGGCGCGCGGTCATGTTGAAAAACTGGATCAAAGCCTGGGCCGCACGTCAGACCAGCATACCGATCAGATCGCTTCCGCCTTGACCATCCAGGCTAGGTCCGATGGTTTGAGTCGCATTGACCAAGTCGCTTTGTCTGTCAACGGCGACCGTCTATGGGCCGTGCAGACCCCGCCGGGCCGAACGGACCACTTGTTCGACCTCCAGACCAGCGTCCCGACAAGTGCCGCTATGACGCCTATGGAACAAAGTGCCGCTAAGTGGCCAGATGCCATGCAGCAATTCCAGCACACACAGCAGCAGGCGGCAGCTCAGCAGACGACTCAGGACCAAGCTCAGGCACAGATGCAGAGCCCCGTGATGTCTCACGGCGGGATGGGAAGGTAGCCGGTGGTTTTTCGCTGGACATTGATCTTCAGTTTTATCCACATCCGCCTAAGGAATGCTTCGTGCGAAGCCTGATACACCTTTCAGCAGCGAGCATGATGGTCGTCAGTTTCGAACTTTTGGCATTGGACGCTCCGCCGATTCCGACTGGCATTGAAGGCTTGCTTAACAAAGACGACACGATCCTCGCCCTCAAGAGCGCACAACCGCTGGGCGCCACTTCGTCAGGCACCGTGATTCTCGTAAGGCACACTCAAGCCAACGATTCGCACAGTAACCCGTGCGAACTGTTATTGATTCAGACGGACGCAACTACATCCAGGGTCGCCGCTCGAAACGAGCATATCGTAGACTGCCGCTATAACGAATCCGCAAAATCTGCCGCCGCCATGGGGTTGCTCGACAACTTGAAAGTCACGCCTACGTCTGTCTCGTATTTCAACGAACTGACGCGCGGCGGCACCACTTTCACGTTTGCCTGGAATCCAGCGAAAGCCGCTTGGAACCTCCAGCACGTCGAGGCAACGTCAGTCCAGAATACCGAAGGCGGAGTTACGGTTTTTAAGTCGGTGCTCGATTATCCCGCCACCCTACCGTGGATTGCCCTCAGCGAGTTCGATCCGAAAGCCATTCGCGAGGCCCTGGTCAGGAATCGAGCCATTGTCCGGTAGTTCTTACTGACCCAGCGCCTTCAACTCATCACGGGCGTAGCCAAAGCCTCCATCGGCAGCCTTATGTAGCCAGAACATGGCACGCAGCCTTTCCTCCTCGTCCTTACTTGCATTGAGGATGCTGTAGAGGCCGAAGGCGCTGGCAAGGTCTCCGTTCTCCGCACCGACGGTGTACCACTTCAGGGCTTGTGTCCGGTCACCACGGTAGGTGAAGTGATATGTCCCGAGT
Organism: Bacillus sp. NP157; assembly: GCA_018889975.1. Classification (NCBI taxonomy): domain Bacteria; kingdom Bacillati; phylum Bacillota; class Bacilli; order Caryophanales; family Bacillaceae; genus Bacillus; species Bacillus sp. NP157. The sequence continues at coordinate 1,026,978 of CP076546.1, read as the reverse complement.
TTGCGTGCGGCCGTTGGCGAACCCTTCATGGCGTCGATGGCGAGCGAGGCTTGCTCTGCTGTCGTCAGTTGGAGATCAGCATTCAACATCACGGGATCGTCGCTCATCGCCCGGCACGGCCCCGCGAAGAACATGCCTGACACAAGCAGTTGAACAGATAGTGCAACAGCGACGCGACGGATTGACATGGATCCTTCCTGTTATTGAGACGTGCCGGCCCAGGACGACCCGTCGGTCACGGCGCCGTGCAAGGCGCACCCTTCGGATCTTCTGGACCGCCGCAAGCGTCCGGCGCAGGGACGCCGACGCCCTGCCCGATCCCCTCGAGGATGCCGTCTTTCGAGAACCTGAAGTCGTGGTTCTCATAGGAGACCGATCGTCCCTCGTCCTTGATTAAGATGTGTTCGTCGGGGTGCGCATTCGCGTCGTCATTCAGGAGCGAAACGACATGGGCCTTGTCCTGCCCTTTCAGTGCAACCAACAGCAGCCGCCTGAACTGCTTGTTAGAGACAAGCGCCTCATCCTCTCCCTTCGATGAGTAATCGTTCGATATGGCCATATCTATCCAGTGATAGGTCACGTAGCCCAAGGCCAGCAAGAGTGTGGCAATGACGGTCAGGCTGATTGTTCGGTAGCTCATCATGTTCCTTATGGGATAGATCACAAGCTGCTCCGGCTGCGATATTCACCGCCCGGTTGGCGTGAGGAACAACCAGGGTAACCACTCAGCGCCCCCTGAGGATGGTCACTCCCTTAACCTAATCGCCGTTGCAGTATTGGCATGCAGGTCGATGCCGGTCGCACCGCAAACCATCAAGCTCGGTCCATAAGGTTTATTGTCCTTCACGAACTTGCCTTTCAGCTCGACGTATTTACCGCTGAATGAGTCGGCATGCTCGTCGAGATCGCCAAAATTCAACAGGCTCAAACAGCCCGAGTCGGGCGCCCATGCATCATCGGCATCAAAGCGTCGGTCGACCAGGTACATCTGTTCGCCGCCAATCCAGAGATACCCCCGGACGGTAACTTCCTTTCCGTCAAAGGCTGCCCTGTTCTGGTTAAGGTCGGCGGCACTGTGCGTGCCCGGCGATGGTCCCATACCGGGCGGCCCACATTCGAACGTATCGATAACGATCGCGTCGTGGGTGGGGGCAACGGCTCGCCCGACAGTGCCCCCGGCCTTGGCTCGGTGGACCGTAAAAACACAGTCCTCGCCTACCTTCGGTTGAGGCTGATCCTCGGACAGGAAAGGCATCAGGAATTCGCGGCGTTCGTCCCCGCCATCCGGTGCCACCGTCAGCGCTACCCAGGTGATGACCACGCCGGACATACTGTGCGGAAAGGCCGACACGGTGACGACGCGCGCGTTGACGTGCTCGGGCGCACCTGCGACGCCTGCCATGGCCGACGAGGTGGTCAGGGCCAGGATCGCGAGCAACAGCGAGCGGATTGTCGTGTAGACAATCCGTCCGGGCTTATCCGTTGCGCTACTGCTTGATGAGAAGAATTTCTTCATTGGAAGCTCCCTCATCGGAACGGCGCCGCTGGCGTCACGAACCTGATCGCCGCTCCGGGATTCGCATGCAAGTCGATACCTGTCTCACCGCATGCCATCAGGCTGACGCCATACGAATCCCTGTTTTCAACAAATTTCCCATTGAGCTCGACATATTTTCCGTTGAACACATCGGCCCGCTCGTACAAGGCACCGATGTTCAATAGGCTCAAGCAGCCTGAATTGGTCTTCCACGCATCGTCGGCGTAGAACCGTCGATCGACGATGTATAACTGCTCCGCACCTATCCAGAGATACCCCCGGACGGTTACTTCCTTTCCATCGAACGCTGCCCTGTTCTCGTTCAGGTCGGCGGCACTATGCGTGCCCGGTTTTCCGCAGCGAAACGAGTCCACCAGGATGGCTGGGTGCGTCCTGACCGAGCGACGTCCGATCCAACCACCCGCCATCCCGTCGTGCACCTTGAACATGCAGCGTTCGCCGGCAATCGGAAGCTCCTCATGGTCCGATGCGTATGGAATCAGCACCTCGCTGGTTTGAAGCGTGTCGTCACGAAAGACGGTCACGCCTATCCAGGTAACGATGTAACCAGACCCGACGGGCGGAAAATCGGTCACTTCCGTGATGCGGCCCTGGATGACGTTCGGCACGGGCGTTGCCGAATAAGCAGAAACACTCACCAGCGCCGATAGGACGAGTGCGGCAAATACAGATCTCATCGACCAGTCCATCCCTGCGGGCTTATCCGTCGAGCGATAGATATCCATCCGGCAGGCGACCCTGTCAAGGAACCCGGCAGGCCCCGCCTTGCCATTTGGCCGATGGGCCGGACCGAAGCAATCGCTTACATTCGGGCAAACGCCTCGGGAATCGTCCATGCGCCAGACCCTGCCGTGCCGCACACGCATCGCCTTGTTTGCCGGATTGATCGCCGCGGGGTCGCTCTCGACGCCCTGCTTCGCACAGACCCAGGATCCCGGCCAGGTGGTCACGTCCGTGCCCTGTGCCTTCGATGGCGCAGCGCCGACGCCGGGGCCGGCCTGTCTTCTCGCCCACGAGGATCTCGGGCCTCTGCCGAGCGCCCCGCTCTACTGGCATATCGATGTGTTCCCGAGCGTGGCCAGTGCCACGGCCGCCAGGGGCACGAACGGCGTGGTCGTCACCGACTTCGGGAAGGTCTGGCTCTTCACCATCGCGGGCAAAGAGTGGCGGCCGAGGGGCGGCGAGCACGCCGCCAGCGTGGGTCCGCTGCCGATGACCGAGGCAGCCTCCTTCAGTGCGGAATACGTGCATTCGTTCTTCGCGCCCGGGATGAGCGCGCCGACGCACAAACACTCCGGACCCGAAGGCTTCTATGCCGTGGACGGAGACACCTGCGTGGAGATGCCCGGCGGCGCGCATGTCGGCACCGGTCCCGGGAACACAGCCGTCATGCCGGGTGGCGAACCGATGCTGTTGATGGCGATCGGCAGCACGCCTCGACGTGGATTTGCCGTCGTCGTACACGATTCGACGCTACCGGCGACGACGCGGGTCAGTACGTGGAAGCCGGCGGGACGGTGCGAAGCCAGGCTGGCCGCACGACCGTAGTCGGAGCTGGCCAGTCATCGAACCCGGAAGATCGCCTCGATAGGCCGCTTGAACAGCTCTGCGATGGCAAACGCGAGCGACAGGCTGGGCTCATACCGCCCGGTCTCTACCGCATTCACCGTTTGCCGCGAAACGTTCAGATGCGCAGCCAGGTCACTCTGGGTCCAGCCGCGCTCGGCGCGCAGGGCTGGAAGGATATTCTTCATCGCGAGCGGCTGACCACGTACAGAAGCGACAGGTTGAATACGCTCCAGCCAAACAGGTTGACCACCAGCATGCTCAGGCGCGGAAACCCGAGCAGTTCCAGGAAGAAATAACCGAGGCTGCACGCGGCCACGACCATGGCCGTGACCACGACGCACTTGAGGATCCTCAGGCGAATGAACTCGTCGCAGGCCTCGTAGACCCAGAAGGCGTTGGCGGCGATGAGCAAGCCAAGGAGGACCGGGATCAGGACAAGGCATGTCCGGATCGTTCCATCCGGCAGGAAACGCCACATCCACGCCGAAACGCCTAATGAAATCCAGAAGGCGGCCTGGAAACAAAGGAGGTTGAAGGCAACCTTGCGCGGAAGCAGGGAGTCGACGGACATTGGCGTGGCCCATGTAAAGCAAGCTTTACTCTATGCCGGTCCGGGAACGGTGTAAAGCATGCTTGTCCTCGCCCTCACTCACCCCAACGCCAATCCTGCTCCAGCGCCTCCGCACAGAACGCCACGAACGCCCTCACCTTCGGCGCCAGGTGCTCGGCGTTGGCGTAAACGGCATGCAGCGGCGCGGCAGGTATGGCGTGGTTGGGCAGTATCCGGACCAGGTGTCCACTGCCCAGGTCGTCGCCGACATCCCAGATGGACTTTTGCACGATGCCGCCGCCGGCCAGGGCCAGTGCATGCGCTGCCTCGCCGTCATTGGTGACGTAGGCGGGATTCACCCGGACCGAAGTCTCGCCGTCGGCGTGCTGGAACGTCCATTCGCGCGTGGGATGCTCGCCGAAGATGATGCAGTCGTGCGTCGCCAGTGCCCCCGGCTCCTGTGGGATCCCACGCCGGGCAAGGTAGGCGGGTGCGGCACAGAGGATCCGGTAATTGGGGGCCAGGCGCCGTGCGATATGCGACGAATCCGCCAGGGCGCCGAACCGGATCGCGACGTCGATGCCCTCCTCGACGATATCGACCAACGCCTCGCTCAAGGTCAGCTGTATGCAGACGTCCGGGTGGCGTGCGCGGAACGCGACGGCGAGCGGTGCGATGCGGCGTCGACCGAACGCCCGGGGCGCCGCGATACGCAGGGTTCCCGTCACCGCATCGCGCGTGCGCGACACCGCGGCCTCCGCCTCCTGCACCTCCGCGAGGATACGCACGCAACGCAGGTGGAAGGCCTCGCCCTCCTCGGTCAACGACTGCCGACGTGTGGTCCGTTGCAGCAGGCGGACGCCCAGGCGCTCCTCGAGCGCGGCCAGCCGCTTGCTGACCACGGCAAGGGACAGGTCCAGGTCGCGCGCCGCCCCGGAGAGGCTTCCCGTGGCCACGATGCGGGCGAAGATGGTCAGTTCCAGCAGGTTATCCAGCATTGTCGCTCGTCCAGAAAGAGTGATTCAGCGGCCCGGGCCTTCTACCGGCCGGCGACCCGGATCATATTTTGTTCCTCCCTTCTACCTCGCAGAGAACGCCCATGCATACCTTCACTGACCAGAACGTCCTCGTTGTCGGCGGCAGCTCCGGCATCGGCCTCGCCACCGCCCAGGCGTTCGCCGCCGCGGGTGCGAAGGTGACCATCGCGTCGCGGTCGGCAGGCAAGCTTGCCGAGGCGGCAGAGGCGATCGGGCACGGCGTGAAGACCGTCGTCCTCGATACGGCCGACAACGCCGCCGTGGAAGCCCTGGCCGGCGGCCAGACGTGGGACCACGTGGTGGTCTCGGCCGCGCAGACCCCGGGCGGTCCGGTGCGCCAGCTCGCCCTCGACGACGCCTATGCGGCCATGGAGAGCAAGTTCTGGGGTGCGTACCGGGTGGCCCGTGCGGCGAACATCCGTGACGGCGGCTCGCTTACGCTGGTGAGCGGCTTCCTGTCGGTGCGTCCCAGCGCGACCTCGGTGTTGCAGGGGGCGATCAATGCGGCGCTTGAGAGCCTCGTGCGTGGGCTTGCCCTGGAGCTTTCACCCGTCCGGGTCAATGCCGTGTCGCCGGGCGTGATCCGCACGCCGCTGTGGAACGGCATGGACGATTCGACCCGGGCCGCGTTCTTCGCATCGGCGGCTGGCAAGCTCCCGGCCAAGCGCGTCGGTGAGCCGGGCGATATTGCGAACGCGGTGTTGTATGCGGCTGGTACCGGGTTTACAACCGGGTCGACGATCATGATCGACGGTGGTGGGTCGATCGCCTGATTGTGCTTTCGTTACCAGCGGCCTCCTGGGTCACTTCGCGCCAGGGCATCCGACTGCGCCGTGGCGTCTGCCGAAATTGGGCGGCAGCGTCCACGGGCCAGAGGCTTGCGCCGCCGAGCCCCGCAAGCGACGATCCCTAAGCCCAGGAGCAAGGGCTCCCCTATCGAAACTGTCGAGCACTGGCATGCCCATCGCAAACGAGATCCTCGAAGAAGCGCTCATCGGACGGCAGCTCTCAGCCGTGACCTTCGTGATGGACTACTTCCGGTTCGAATTCGACGGCAATAACCTGATCGTGTATTCATTGCCGATCGCCACGTTTCAACAGGATCCGGAGGGCGGCTTTCGCGACCAACTGTGCGCCTTCATTGCACGTGACGTGACGTCGGTCCGCGAAATCGAAGGCGTAGCGGTACACATTGACTTCGGAGAGTTCGGCCGGCTTTCGGTTCCGCTGGACGAGGACTCGCAACGCACGGTCGAGATCGCTGAATTGCTTCGTGAAGGAAAGACGGTTCTGATGTGGTGACCGAAATAGTCGATAGGCAGAGCGCGATGACCCACCACATGGATTCGATTCCTCCTTTGCACGACGGGCACCTCACGGGCTTGCTCGTCAAAGACCAGGAAGCGAGGATTTTCGTGCAAACGGCCGCCGGCGCGCCCTTTACCTTGATTCTTTCTGGCGTGAAGCGCTTGAATGTCGACGGCTTCGCGGAGGGAAACATCATCCTCGACTGCGAGGTGTCGGCGAGTACCGACATAGCTACCGACATTCTCGTTGCACTGAACCATGGCGGAGCGCGAGAGGAGCACCTCGAGAAACTACGCGCCCTTGTCGCCAGCGGGGGATATCAGTTGTTCTCCATCGCACCGAGCTACGGTGCGTGGGTCGTCGCGTTAATCAAAGGGATCACCGTACGCGAGGGCACCTCGGTCGATTCAGACCCGGCCGTGTGATTCACCAGAATGCGAGGCGCTATCGGTCTCTCAGCCGGCGACGACAAGACCGTCCGGATCAAAATCGATGATCGTACCTTCGCCGATCGCATGGCCGGTGCAATAGAAAAAACGCAACCCACGTCTGAGCTTGGGCATCACAAGGTCGGGACGACGGAACGTCAGGTAAACCTGACGAACCTCACCATGATCCAGTTCCCGATCCAAAATGGTTGCGAAACCAAACTGCCCATCTCGCATGTCAAAGGCAATATCTGCACGCCACATGCCCGGCAGGATAGGAATCGGCCGACCATTGCGCTCCGGAGGATAGAGATCAACGGTCGCGAGCGCATGCTTATCCAGTTCCATAATTCACGGCCGAGCAGTAAAAGTAGTTCCAGATGATTCCCTCAACCAGCGGACCAGGTCCGTTCCTACGGTGCTTTCCGACGGACACGAGATATCGCCGAGCGATTTCTGCGTGCAGGGACGCAGACCGGCGAGGGCTTCACCGACAGCATCTCGGCGCTCGCCAGTGACATCGGCGTAAACGTGGACTGTTGACACCTTGCTCGATCGTGGCACAAAGACAACATCCATCCTTTGCGTTCCATAGCGCGTGGAAATGTAACCCTTTATCGCGAAGCCCCGGACGTCTTTCGCGAAGGACTGCGTACCTTCGATTTCTCCCGCTGAATGCTGGACGTAGGCAAACATGATGATGTTGTCGCCGTTCGAGAGTCTGTATCTCTGGAAATCGACAGGCGCGTCCATGAACATCGAGGCGTCCCTCGGAAGCGCCATGCACACCGGCCCGATGAAGACGTTGCAACGTTCTTTAGACAGGTCGAGATCGTCGGCAATAGCATCCATGCCGGCGATCAGGAGCAGGAATGGGATTACTCGGTGTACACCTGCGCGAATATGAACTGTCATTGCGATGCATCCCGGCTGAGTCTCATCGGCCGCCTCCCCTGCTCGTGCATGATTGAAGTAACGCGGCGTCGCCCGCCATCGGCCGTTCGGTCGATCCGCGACGCTGCCCATGGGCGCGGACGTTGCATGCGACCGCTCGTGTCGATGAAGAGTCCCGACCAACCACTGCGGCGGAACTAGGCAGCCGCCCGACGCGGAAAGATCGCCCGAAACACCGTCCCCGCCCCCTCCGTTGAACTGACCGAAATCTTTCCCCGATGCGCCCGGGCGATGTCATTGACGATGAACAGGCCCAGCCCCACGCTGCGTTGGTCGGTAGGCACCGCCGTGCCGCGCATCATCGGCTCGAAGAGCACCGGCACCAGCTCGGCGGGAATCGGCGTGCCCCAGTTGTGGACTTCGAGTTCGAAGGTGTCCGCGTCCACCCGCGAGGTGATGGTCACGGCCTGTTCCCTGTCGCCGTAGGCCATGGCGTTACCGACCAGGTTGCCGAGCAACTGGGTCAGGCGCCCCGCATCGGCCAGGCAATCGCCGACGCCCTGTTCGCGATGGCTGAGGATGCGTCCGGGGAAGGAAAGCCTTAGCTCGTTGACGGCGACGCGGACGAGGCCGTGCAGGTCGAGCATCGTCGGCGTGACGCTCATGCCCGAACCGATCTTGGCCTGGGTGAAATCCAGCAGGTCGTCGATCAGCCGTCGGGCACGGTCCACCGAGGCGTCGATGTGCTCGGCCATGCGATCCCGCCGCTCCGGCGCCAGGCCCGGGTTCGAGAGCATCTGCGTGCCCATCTTGATCGCGGTCAGCGGGTTGCGCAGGTCATGGCTGACGATGCCCATCATCTGCTCGGCGAACCTCGCGCGCTCCTCGGCCGCGGCACGCTGGCGGCTGAGTTCGGTGATGTCCAGCAACACCCCGACCAGGCGCAGGAACTGGCCGTCATTGTCGAACGCCGCATCGCCGGTGGCGCGGACCGTGCGCTGGATGCCATCGGCACCGTTGAGGCGAAACACACAGCGGTAAGCACCCTTGCTCACATCCATCGCCTCGGCGAATGCCGCAGCCTCGCGTTCCCGGTCGGCGACATCCATGTGGGCGAGGAAACGCTGGCTGTCGATGGGCTGGGGATGCGGGTAGCCCAGCAGCTCCGCGACCGAGTCGTCGTAGCAACGGACCGCGCTGCCCGGCTCCACGTGCCACACATGCAGCTGTGCCGATTCCATCGCCAGGCGCAGGCGCGCCTCCGATAGCGCCAGCGCCTGCTGTGCTTCCAGGTGGATGGCGAGCAGCTGCTGTGCCTGGGCACGCTCATGCATCAGCTCGCGCTCATAGCGATGGCGGTCTTCGGCGATGAAGAAGGCCAGCTCGTGGAATACCTGCACGCCGTGGGCACGGCTCACCGCGTTGAGGACGACCGGGAACGTCCGCCCATCCCCGCGCTTCAGCTCGAGCTTAACCTCGGAAATGCTCCCCTGCATCTGCAACAAGGGCACCCAATGGGTCTGGTGGAAGATGCGTCCGCCGACGGTGAGCAGGTCCTGGATCCGGCGCTTTCCGACCATCTCGGCGGGTTCGGAGTCCATCCACTCGCAGAAGGTAGCGTTGGCATGGCGGATGGTGCCGTCGGGGTCGGTCAGCAGCAGCCCACACGGCGCCGCGGCGTAGAGTTCGCCTATCGACGGAAGTGCGGGCGGCTCAGGAGGCATCGCGCAGGTCGAGGGTGGCGAGGAACGCGTTCATGGCCTCGATGCTGGCACGCGGGGCGCTCAGGTGCGGGCAATGGCCGACGTTGTCGATGACGCGCAGCGTGCTGTTGGGCAGGACGCGATGCAGGTAATCGCCGACCGCCATGGGGGCAATGATGTCGTCGGAGCACTGCAGGATCAGGCAGGGGCTTGCCAGCCGGGGGATGTCCCGCCGGCTGTCGGAGAGGAAGGTGACCCGGGCGAACTGCCTGGCGACTTCCGGATCGGTCCGGCAGAAGCTGTTGGTGAGTTCTTCGGCCAACTCCGGCTGGTCGGGCGCGCCCATGATGACGGGGGCCATGGTGCTCGACCATCCCAGGTAGTTGCCGCTGAGGGTTTCCAGCAGGGAATCGATGTCGTCCCGGCTGAAGCCGCCCGTGTAGTCGCCGTCGTCGATGTAGCACGGCGACGGTCCGATCATGATGTGGGCGGCGAAGAGCCCCGGGGACCTCAGCTCGGCCACGGCGCCGATCATGGCGCTGACCGAATGCCCGACGAAGACGACCGGGCCGCGGCCGAAGGCCTGGACGACCTCGATCAGGTCGTCGGCATAGCCATCGAGGCTGTCGTACTTGTCGCGGTCGTAGGCGGAAAGGTCGGAACCGCCGCTACCCACCAGATCGAACAGGACCACCCGGAACCGGTCGGAGAACGCCGATGCCACCAGGCGCCACATGTTCTGGTCGCAGCCAAAGCCGTGGGCGAAGACCAGGGTGGCCGGGCCATCGCCGAACTGGCGGACATTGTTTCGTTCTTGGACGCGCATCGGGGCTCCGGGACGGGAATCCGAAGCGGATCGAGACGAATCGGATAGACCGGATCATAACCGGAGTGGTTGGGGGGATCCTGACTGGGCTGTCCCTTGCGCCTACCCGGAGCCGGGCACACCCGCCACCACCTCGGCAACGGCCTGGCGGCGTGAGCTATATATCCGCCGCGCCCTCACCCGCACCTCAACCCTCGTCCCTGCCCCCGGCGCCGTCTCGATACGCAGGCGGGCACCCAGGGCAGCTGCACGCTCGCGCATGCCGAAGAGGCCCCAATGGCCGGGACGTGAGTGCTCGAGGACGGCCGGCTCGATCCCCACGCCGTCGTCTTGCACGGACACGGTCAGGTACCGCCGCTCGAACGTCACAAGGACGCGTATCGCTGACGCATGGGCGTGACGGAACGCGTTGATCAGTGCTTCCCTGCAGATGGGCTGCAGCTGCTCGAACGCGGGGCGTACAAGCGAGACCGGCTCGCCCCTGGTCTCGACATCGAAGACCGCCGGATGCTCCTCGGCAAGGTCCATGGCGACCACGTGCAGATAGTCGGCCAGGTCGGTGGGGAACGTTGGAAGGCGAAGATGTCCGAGTTTCTCCCGTCCCTCGCGCATGGAGTTTTCCGCGAGGATGACCGCACTCTTGAGCATCTCCTGCCGCTGTTCGGGCGTAAGCGTCGAGATCATCGCCGCGTGCGTCCGCAGGATGAAGGCCTGCACGCTTTGCAGGAAGTTGTCGTGGAGATCGCGAGCCACGCGTGCACGCTCGTCGACCCGGGCGTGGGCCTCGAGCGCCGTGACCCGGCGCCATCCCCACTGCAGCGCGAGGATGATGCCTACACCCACCAGCGCCGCAAGGACCTTGAACCACCAGGTCTGGTAGTACGCGGGCTTTATCGAAAACGAGAGCGTGCCGACGGCGCCCCGCCACTCGGACCCATCGAGCCTCGCCTGCACCTCGAGCGTGTAGTTACCATCGTCGAGGTTGGTGAACACCGCTTCCCGCCGCGACCCGACGTCCTGCCAGCGGTCATCGTAGCCACGCAGACGGTAGCGAAAGGTCACGCGATCCGGATGCGAGAGGTAGGTGACCGCATACCCCACACGGATGTCGCGCACACGCGGCGGCAGCTGCGTCGTGGCTACCGGATAGTGCACCCCATCCGCGAGCAGGCCCGTGATGTGCGGCGCCGGCAACGGCGGGAGGTCCGCCAGCTTGCCCCCATCGATGTACGACAGGTGCTCGACCGTGGCGACCCAGATGCGACCGTCCGACGATTCCGCGATCCGGTCTGACGCGTTGGTGCCGTTGGTAAAGTCACCCGGGCCGTCCGTGGGCGCAACGAAATCGCTGGCGACGCGGACCGTGCCATCCGATGCCGCCTTCGGAACATCGGCCGCCCGGATGCGATAGAGGCCCGCCGACGTCGTTATCCAGACGTCGCCCTGCTTGCTCACGAGGACGTCGGTCGCGTCGGAATAAGCCTGCCCTTCCTGGCGAACCACCGACACAACGTGCTGCCCAACGATCCACGCCACGCCCTTCCTGCCTGCGACCCACAATCCGGAAGGCGCTTCGCTCACGCTCGCGATGGTGCCCACCGGGCCATCGAGATCGCGCACGTGGCCCACCCCGTCCGCCGCGCTCCAGCGGTAAAGGGCGCCATCGGCGTAGCCAAACCAGACATGATCCGCCACCCGGCGCACGGAACGAGGCTCGTCCTGCGGCAAGCCGTTCAAGCCAGCCTGCGCTTGCCAATGCCCGTCGTGGAAGCGGAACAGCCCCTTCTGGCGGACGCTCATCCAGACATCGTCCGCCGTAACGGGGGCCAGGCCATCGACAAGACGCCTCGGGTCGCCGAGTTCTTTCGGCAGGCCGAGCTCCGTGACCTTGCCTTCGCTCGCGCGCCACAAGGAAGGGCCACCACCGAACCACGTCGCCCCGGACGGCTCGTTCGCCATCACGGACGCCTCATGCGCCGTTACATGCGTCCACCCGCCATCGGGCGTGATGTGCAGCGGGGGCTGCCAGATGGACGCTACAAACAGGCCTTGCCCACCGTCGGCCAGCACGGTGGGATCGGTGATGTGTCCGGGCAACGGAAAGCGGGTGAACCGTGTCGGCTGGAACCGTTCGAGGCCCGCATGCGTCGCCACCCAGATGTCGTGCTCGCGGTCCTCGAGGAAGAACAGCACGTAGTCGCTGCTCAATCCGTTCTTCGGCGTCATCTCCTCCGTGACACTGCGGCCGTCAGCCAACGGGACGCTGCGGGAGAGACCGTTGTCGGTGGCCGTCCATAAGGCTCCACTGCTGTCGACCAGCGCTTCGCCATCGTGCCCGTCGCCCAGCCGCGTCGAGTCGGGCGGAAGGTGGGCGTAGATCCGATCCATGACGATCATCGTGCCGGCGAGCTCGAAACGGTGCCCGTCCGGCAGGAGCTTCCAGGTCTGCGTCGCGTCGGCCACCCAGAGCGTGCCGGACGGGTCGAGCATCATCCCCTCCGGATTGCCTCCCGGATACCCTTCGGCCGCACCCACCCGATGCCACTTGCCTGCGTCGTCCAGGGTGGCGAGGCCATGGGTCGTGGCGACCCAGAGCACCCCTTGCCGTCGCGCGAAGTCGAAGGCCGTCCCCGGGGGCAAACCCTCGGTGCCGACGTGCTCGACGACGCCGTGGGAGATGCGCTCGATGCCCCCGAAGTTATGGCCCACCCAGATGTCTCCGGACGGCTCGATATACAGGCCCCGGCATGCGGGGGTCGTCATCCTGTCGGTCAGCGTGCCGTCGAACGTCGTCCCGTCGAAGCTCACCAGACCCGTGCCGGAACACAACCACAAAAGCCCGTCAGGGGCCTGTGCGATGACCTCGACCGCCGCAGGAGCGCCCTGCTCGGGCAGGAAAATGGTGTGGCGTAACTGCGACAGCAGCACGCCCGATGGCGGCGATGCCACCGCGGCGACCGCCGCCGGCGCGACCAGCAGGAGAAAGGCAAAGAGGAAGAAATGCGCCGTGCGGGCGATACTCGTGTCGACCATGGGGTGTTCCGTCGCCCGATGAGTGGACGCGCTTCAAGTATTGACCATTCAAAGGTTGCCGAGGCAGCCTCCTGCAGGGTCATACAACGCCATCGCGCTGTCCATGCACACCCGTCCGACGTTTTGGACGAAACCGGCCTGATGCCGCCAGGCCCTCAGTGACAGCTGCCGACCCGCGCAAGCGCTGCCACGGTGTGGGGACCGAGGCGCGGATGCTGGTCGTCCTTTCCGTACGTGGGCAATTGCGTGTAGCGCTGGATGAACGCCGACGCCGGCCGCTTCAGATACGTGGCGAGCCCGGACGCGCCGTCCGCCTCGACGATGGCCCGCGCCATCGCGTAACTGATGTTGTAGAGGATGGCGTGTCCGTAGAACCCCATCCCGTACACGTCGTCGTACGACATGCCCGGCTTCGCCTCGAGCGAGATGACCGACATCTCCAGGAGCGCCACGCTGGTGCCCAGATGCTTTCGGCCATCGTCCATGTCGGTCTTCTGGCGCAAGGCGTTCGGTGTACGGAACTGGGCCATGAGCGACACGTCGGCGACCTCGACCGCCGAGCCTTCGCGGTAGACCGCATCGAACAGGCGACGGACGGCAGGACATCCGGTCTCCGCGTCGCCATCTGCCACCGACGGCATCCGCGCCCTGGCAAACACGCCTTGCACCGCGTGGTACATCTCGTGTGTCGTCGTGCTGCGTGCCATGGCGATATCGTCGGTCATGACGAGGTTGAGATAGAAGTCGGTGGTGCCGAAGGAATAGCCACCGCCATCGCCGACGGCCACGACATGGCCCGTCAACTTCAGGTCCGAACCCGGCGGCGAGTACATCGCGATGCGCTGGCGAATGGCGTCCTGGAACGTGGCGGGGTCGTCGTCCATCGCCTGCAGGAGGGCTTTGGCCCCTGCGACCTTCGGCTTCATCATGTCGAGCAGGAAGGCGGCCTCCTCGCGCCTGGTCACCGGCACGCCGTGCGCCGTGGCATACAACGCACGGGCAAGGTCTTCCTCGGTGACGTTGATCTTGAACTCGCGGAGCTTGTCGATGGGCCCCTTGTTGTCCGGGAGATGGGCAATGCGCCGGGCGTCGTCCATCGACAGCGCGGGATTGTCGAGGGCGTCGAGCACCGCATGCGCGGCCGACGTATCGATGACGACCGCCACCGACGCCCTGGCGGGCAAGGCAAGCACAACGGTCAAGGCAAGGACTAAATGGGTGGCGAACGATTTCATGGTCTTCCTGGGCGATGTATCGGCGTCGGCAACGAGGCCCCAGTGTGTGACCGTAATCGGATGCCTCGCGGCAGGCTTGTGCGCACTGCGCTGCCGTGCCGGAATCGAGCGGCGTCCATCGGCATGGCAGGACAGCTACCTCCCGAGGGGGCAAAGGCCATCCCCCAATCGGGGGACGGCCCGGCTCCCGTAACCTAGGATAGCGACGAACACCGCGCGACTTTATCGTTCCTTCACATGTGGAGGAGACGCGCCATGCACCTCGTTGCCGGAATTCCCGCAAGCTCGAGCGCGCCACTGGGCGACCATGCAGGCGTTGGCCATCTCACCCCGATGGACACGGGTTGGCTGCTCGGCCTTGTCTTCGAGGCCGACGACCGGCGCCTGGTCGCCAATCACCTGGTCGCCGCGCATGAGAAAGACCCGTCGAGCACGGAGCTTGCGTCACGCATGCGCGCCCTCGGCCAGCGACTCGATGTCGGCTCCACGCAAGGCTCGTCCGCAGCACGGCATCTGCGCGATGCCGCCAGCGCACTCGACGCCGTCCTCGGCAAAGCCTGCCCGTCAGGCAGCACGGCATTGTCGGCACGGCAATTAGACATCGCCTACGGGCTGCTGGGCAGCGGGCTGGAAAAAGCCCTTTACGTCAGTGACGTCGCCGCAGCGTGTGGTGTTTCGGAAGGGCATTTCCGTCGGGCCTTCCGCCTCTGCACGGGGATCTCGCCCCAGCAGTGGCGTCAGGAGCGACGCATCCGCGACTGCCGCCGGCAACTCGCCGAGGGCGACGAGTCCCTCGCCACGATCGCACGCCGCGCAGGCTTCACTGCACAGAGTCATTTCAGTCGTGTCTTCAGCCAACTGACCGGCATGAGTCCCAGCGAATGGCGGCGCATCGTCAGGCCTGCCGCACGCGCAGCCAACCTCGGCGCAACCACGGCAGGGAACCCGCTCAACACGCTGGAGGCCGGTGTGTGATGGCAAGCCGAGCCGACGGAAGCCACCCGGCATTGGCACTGGCGCGGCATGACGCCCTGCTCGATGAACTCGGCAGCATCCTTGCCGGGTGCATGCGGCTTCCGAAGGTCGACGCAACGGTCCTGGCCTGCATGGTCAGCGCCATCGTTGCACGGCTGACCGAACTGGGACACACGGACGACATGTCGAGCCGCCCCGGCGTCGCCCTCCAGCCCTGGCAGGAAGC
This sequence comes from Bacillus sp. NP157, assembly GCA_018889975.1. Classification (NCBI taxonomy): domain Bacteria; kingdom Bacillati; phylum Bacillota; class Bacilli; order Caryophanales; family Bacillaceae; genus Bacillus; species Bacillus sp. NP157. The sequence continues at coordinate 1,011,636 of CP076546.1, read as the reverse complement.
ACTGGCCACGGCGCTGCTCGGCAACCCCGGCCCCTGCGTACCCATCCCGGCGGTCGCTTCGGCCTGCGGCACCACCGTGGGCAACTTCTGCCGCGCGTTCCGCGCCAAATTTGGATGTACGCCCCAGGAGTGGCGCGTCGATGCAAGACTTGCACACGCAAAGACCCTTATGCTTCAGACGTCGCTGTCGCTGACCCACATCGCTCTCGAGTGCGGGTTTGCGGAGCAAAGCCATTTCAACCACAGTTTCCTGCGAAGGGTCGGGTCCAGCCCGGGAGCCTGGCGACGGCGGGAACGTGGGGTGGAATGACACGTCACCTCCACCGGCGCATCCATGTCGCAGTCCGAACGTCCCATCCGAGTCCTTGTCGTCGACGACCACCCGCTGATGCGGGAAGGCATCCGGACGGTGATCAACGCGAGCACGGACATGGTCGTAGTCGGGGTCGCCGCCGACGGCAACGACGCCCTCGAACAGTTCCGGCAGTCGCAACCCGACATCACGATCATGGATCTGCAGATGCCCACGCTGGGCGGTGTCGAGTCGATCGAACTCATCCGCCAGGAGTTTCCAGGCGCCCGCATCCTCGTCCTGTCCACCTATAAAACCGACGTCCAGGCCATCCGCGCCCTGCGCGCCGGTGCACGCGGCTACATCCTCAAGGACGCCGTGCCCACGGACCTGGCGACGGCCATCCGCGCTATCCACGCCGGTCGGCGGCACATCACGCAGGAAGTCGCGGCGGCCATCGCCATCCACCTCGCCGAAGACACGCTCACGGAGCGGGAAATCGCCGTGCTGGAAATCGTTGCGCAAGGCAACTCCAACGGCGAGGTGGCCGAGAAGCTCTCGGTGAGCGTCGAAACCATCAAGCAGCACATGAAGAACATCGCCACGAAGCTCGGCACGAGTGACCGCGCCCATGCCGTCGCCATCGCCATCAAGCGCGGCATGATCACCGTCTGAATCGCGGCGGAAGGTTTCGTCCGGATGTGATGCATTCGCCGAATACGGTCAATGCCGATGACCTGCTCCTGGTCGATGCTGCAGCTAGCCTGGCCACCGGTGGCCAGCGCATGCCATCACCGAGAGGAGCACGCCGTGGACAAGCTGACGACCGCCTTTGGCGCACCCGTACCTGACGACGACAACACCATGACGGCGGGCCCGCGCGGCCCTGCCCTGCTTCAGGACGTGTGGTTCCTCGAAAAAATCGCACACTTCGATCGCGAGGTGATTCCCGAGCGCCGCATGCATGCCAAGGGCGCGGGCGCCTTTGGCACGTTCACCGTCACGGGCGACATCACCGCGTACACGAAGGCCAGGATCTTTTCCGAGGTGGGAAAGCAGACCGAAGTCGTCATGCGCTTTTCCACCGTCGCCGGCGAACGCGGGGCCGCGGACGCCGAGCGCGACATCCGCGGCTTCGCGATGAAGTTCTACACCGAGGAAGGCAAATGGGATCTGGTCGGCAACAACACGCCGGTGTTCTTCATCCGCGATCCGCTGAAATTTCCTGACCTCAACCATGCCATCAAGCGCGACCCGGGCACGGGCCTGCGCAGCGCCGACAACAACTGGGATTACTGGACCCTGCTGCCCGAGGCCATCCACCAGGTCACCATCGTGATGAGCGACCGGGGGATCCCACGTTCGTTCCGGCATATGCATGGCTTCGGCAGCCACACCTTCAGTTTCGTCAATGCAGAAAACGTCCGTCACTGGGTCGAGTTCACCTTCAAGACGCATCAGGGCATCGAGAACCTGACCGACGAGCAAGCGACTGCGCTTATCGGCAACGACCGCGAAAGCAACCAGCGCGACCTGCTCGAGGCCATTGAGCGCAAGGACTTCCCGCGCTGGACGATGTACGTGCAGGTGATGACCGAGGCCCAGGCCGAGGCGCTCCCCTATAACCCGTTCGACCTGACCAAGGTGTGGCCGCACGCGGACTTCCCGCTCATCGAAGCCGGTGTCCTCGAGCTCAACCGCAATCCGGACAACTTCTTCCAGGACATCGAACAGGTCGCCTTTGCCCCTGCCGTGGTGGTCCCGGGGATCGGCTTCTCGCCTGACCGCATGCTGCAGGGCCGGCTTTTTTCGTACGGCGACGCCCAACGCTACCGCCTCGGGGTCAACTACGCGCAGATTCCCGTCAATGCACCGCGTTGCCCGGTCAACGCCTATCACCGTGACGGCGCCATGCGGGTCGACGGCAACGGCGGTGGCAAGACCCACTACGCACCCAACAGCCGGGGTGCACTCCAGCCGCAGCCGGCCTATGCGGAGCCGGCGATGCAGGCCGGCCAGGTCGCCACGCGGTGGAACCACCGGGAAGACCAGGATTACTACTCCCAGCCACGTCGCCTGTTCGAACTCATGGGGCCGGAGGAAAGGCAACGCCTGTTTGCCAACACGGCACGCGCGATGCGCGGGGCAAGCGAGCCGGTCAAGCAGCGACACGTAGCCAATTGCACCCTGGTGCACCCGGAGTACGGCGCGGGCGTCGCCGAAGCACTGGCCCAGGTCACGGGTTAGCGTGCGGAAACTGTCTGGCACGGGCCCGGCTGCCCACGGGCCTTTGTCAGAACGACTGTCCCAGAAGGAAGGTGTTGAAGCGATCGACGTAGGCGTGCTCGCGACGTCCCGGGTTGTTACGGCACGCGCTCCCCTCCTTCGCGACCGACTCCGGTTCATCCGTCGCAAGATCGGCCATGGTCTGCGCGATGAAGGCCTCTAGCGGCAAGGCAAGCTCATGGTCGGTCGTTCCGATGAAGCCGGTCGCCACCCATGGCGGGATGATTTCCTGGACCGTCACCCGGCTGTCTTTCAGGGCGAAGCGCTGGGAAAGCACGTACGAGTGCAGCGCTGCCTTGGTGGCCGAGTAGACCGCGAACAGCGCGACGGGGGTGAAGCCGGCGATCGCACTGACATACACGAGGTGTGCCCTGGGCTGCCGACGCAGATGCGCCATCAACGCCGAGGTGAGTCGAACGGGACCGAGGAAGTTGGTCTCCATTTCGGCCGCCATGGCGGCCTCATCCATCCGGCTGCCCGGATCGTCGCCCACGATCGTGCCCGCGCTATGGATGAGCACGTTGAGCAAGGGATGATCGCGCACGACGTCCATGGCAGCCCGATGCACGGACGCGGCATCCATGACGTCGAGCTCGAGTGCGGTCATCCCCGGATGCGTATCCACCATCGCCGCCAGGGGACCTGCCCGTCGACCCGCCACGATGACCTTGTTGCCCAGATGGTGGAATGCCGAGGCGAGACCGGCGCCGATGCCGGTTCCGCCTCCGGTGATGAGCACGGTGTTGCCTGTCAGGTCCATATGCTCCCCCTGGCGTCAGGCGGGCCAATGCGAGTGACGGATTACCTGGCAGAAGTTTCCGCGGACGAAGGTCGGGTCCTTGTCGGCAAGGACGTCGGCCTTGACGTTCCCGAAGGTGGTCTGTGGCTTGTGTCTGATGCCGTCGTAGAACGCCTGGATGATGTCTTCCTTGAAACGGGGCGTCCGCGGATAGGCGTGGACGACGGGATCCCGCTCGGTGTCGGCGAACTCGTCGTACGTCAGGCCGAGGACGTCCATTTCCACGCCGGCCGTCACCAGCGCGACGATCGGGTGCATGTGGACCGGGATGCCGGGCGTCGTGTGCAATGCGAGGCCGGTCCAGACGAGGTCGATGTCGGTCTGGGCGATGCCGTGTCGTTTGAGGAAGTCGCGGGCCACATTGGCTCCGTCCACCTCGAAACGCTCGTTGTCGGAGCTGTGGGCCTTGAGCAGGCCCATGTCGTGGAACATCGCGCCGGCGTACAGGAGCTCGGGGTCGAACTTCAGGCCCTGGCGCTTGCCCTGCAGTGCGCCGAAGTAATACACGCGCGAGGAGTGGTTGAAGAGAAGCTCGGTGCTTTCGTCGCGCACGAGCTCGGTGATTTCCCGTGCCAGCTGGCTGTCGGGGATGGAGATGCCGTTTACTGTCAGTGCCATGGTTCGTCCTCCGTTGTCCAGGACAAGGTCCCCCGCGGCCGGCACGCATGCTTGTCCGTTTCAGCCGGTGATGACTGTTTCCGGCAGGCGACTGACGGCGCTGCCGGTTTGCGCACGTGACGCGAAAGGTGACAAGCGTGGCGCCTCCTTCGCCCGCAAGCTCACGGTGTCCACGCGGCGCAGCCGCGACGCGTGCCGTGCAATGAACCCTCCAAGGACCCACCATGATTCGTTCGCTACTTAGCACCGTGCTGGCCACTGCGGTCAGCTTCTCCGGCGCCGCCAGCGCTGCCGAACGTCCCACCATCGTGCTCGTGCACGGTGCCTTCGCTGATGCCAGCGGCTGGGATGGCGTGACCGCCAGGCTGCACAAGGACGGCTACCACGTCATCGCGGCCGCCAACCCGCTGCGCAGCGTCAAGACCGATGCCGCGGCGGTCAGCAGCCTCGTCAAGAGCATCAAGGGCCCGGTCGTCCTGGTTGGCCACTCCTACGGCGGTGCGGTGATCACCGAAGCGGCCGAAGGCCAGCCGAATGTCACCAGCCTCGTCTACGTCTCTGCCTTCTCGCCCGATGAAGGCGAGAGCGCCGCCGCGCTGACCGCGAAGTTCCCGGGGAGCACCGTTGGGCCCACGCTGGCGCAGCCGGTGCCGCTCGCCGATGGCGGCAATGATCTCTATATCGACCAGGCGAAGTTTCCGGTGCAGTTCGCGGCGGACGTGCCGAACAACGAAGCGACCTTCATGGCCGTGAACCAGCGCCCGATCAAGGACGCGGCCTTCGGTGAACCGGCGTCCGCGCCGGCGTGGAAGCACATCCCCTCCTGGCACATCTACGGCGACGCCGACAAGATGATTCCGCCGAAGACGCTGGCTTTCATGGCGGAACGCGCGGGGGCCAAGAAGACGGTGGTTGTGCCCGGTGGGTCACACGCGGTGATGATCAGTCATCCGGGCGAGGTGGCTTCGATTATCGAGGCTGCTGCGGGGAAGTAAGGTTCATTCGTTTCGCGATGGGACTGGCGCCGGGCGGAGATGCTCTGTCCGGCGTTTTGTTGGTTCGAGTGTCAACGGCCACCTCGTCGAACCCGAGTTCCCGTCGGTCAGGTATGCGAGTATCCACTCAGTATCACAGGATAGAGGTCGCCGAAAATGCGTAACAGAGCCGCTATTGGCCTGCTGTTCGCCTGTGCCATAAGCATCGGAGCGGGAGCCCATGCCACGTCTGAATCTCGCAGCGCGCAGGGTACGTTTCCCGTGGCAGTCCCGTTTGCGCTCGATGCCTCGGGCAACAGCATCACTATCCCGTTCGACGTCCGTAGTGGCCATGTGGATGCCAAGCGGCATCTTATGATCGGTGTGGATGTGCCCCATGCGCCGGACTTCCCGGCCGTGGACGACGTCCGACTCCATGCCCGGCTCCTCCGTGTCCGCATCGTCTACGACGACCACGGTACCCATGTGCCGATCGAGACCGAAGACACTGAAACGATCATCGCCGGGAACACGGATAAGCCACGCCCGCGCGCTGACCCGTCCGTGTGCCGCCTCCATCTCTACGCAGGGGCCGATGACCAGTCGAATCTCTCGGCCTGTGGTTTCTACGCCACGCGCGATGGTCATTACATCGCCGAGATCTCGACGATCGAGCCGATGCCCGCTTTCAAGGGTGTCGCCACCACGGTACGCGTAGACGACTATTACAACACCGGCGAATAATGGAGAAACGCACATGGACAAGGATAGGTACACCGTAACGGTCTACGCCGCCGCACCCTGGACGCCCCTTACGCAAGAGAAGGAACCAGGCGCCACGTCCACGCCGGCGTGCCTGGCCCGGGGGCCGTCACTGAACGCTCGACTAAGGCGCCAGGCAGGGCGCGTTCTTCGGCGCCTCGGGGCCGCCGCAAGCGCTGGGTGACGGGACGCCTACGCCTCGCCCGATGCCTTCCAGCAGGCCCTTCTCGCTGAATCGGAAGTCCTGGTCGTCGTAGAACACCAAACGTCCCTCGTCCTTGATGACGCTGTGTTCTTCGGGATGCGCCCTGGCATCCTCGTTCAAGAGCGAGACTAAACGCCCCTTCTCCTGACCGCTAAGTGCAGTGAGCAACATCCGTCTGAACCGCTTGTTTTCGGCCAAGAGATCTTTCTCTTCCGCTGAGGTGTAGCCGTAGGACACGGACATATCCAGCCATTTTTCGGTTACGTAGCCCAGGCCGAGCAGCAGCAAGGCGATGACCAGCAGAGAGATTGTCTTGTAGCTCATTTTTCTTCCTTGAGTGGTTCGACGCTCTCCTTGCGGACCGCATCGGCGTATTCCGGTTAGGGCCGGTCCTCGGCCGCGGTACTTGCCGCGGGCGCGGAAGGCAAGCCACCGAGATCAAAGGTCACCGGCACTCGCAGGATGGATCCCACCCCGATACCACCCTGCGTGGCTGCCCGGAAGGTCCAGTGCATCACGCCCATTTGCGCGGCGTGGTCGAGTTCGCGAAAGCCGCTGCTTTGGACGACATCGACGTTGACGATCTGGCCATTCGCATCGATGGTGATCGCTAAGGTCACGGTGCCGGTGTGGTGCTGGCGGATGGCCTGGGGCGGATAAGGGGGCACGGGCCGGTCGACGATCGCGGCCTGCACCACGGGGGCCGCAGGGACGAGGGGATGGGCATCGGCGGTGGAGACCGCCGTGTTGACCCTACGAGGGCGTGGCGGGGTGTCGGCCGCCTGCCCTTCACCCGATTTCTCGTCGATGAACACTGGACCGTCGACTGTCAGCTTCACCGACCCGTCGGGGGCATTTACCCGCCGTGCGGTGACGTCGAAACGCGCCGTGTGGTGGAAGTGGGTGTGCTGGCAGTGATCGGGGGTAACGAGGCATTGGTGGGCTTCGACGCGCTGTGTGGCTGCCTCGGCGATCGTTGACGGCGTGGTCGAGTCGACGCTGAAGGTGCCCGTGACGCGGTAGGCTGCCGATGTGTACCCACCCTGCGGCCCGAGGTCGGTCACGTCGGCCGACGACGCGGTGATGTCCGCTGGGATGAAGAGATGGTCGTTGGCGATGCGGGTAATCACCGCGCGTTTGAGCGCTTCGCGATCTGCCGTGTCTTTGCCTGATCTTTCAGGAGTGCCGTCGGGATGGCCGGAGCACCCGGCCAGGAGGCCGAAGGCGGCCATCCATGCCATGCCGATCCGTCGAAGGCTGCGTTGGTTCATCGTCCTGTCCCTGGAGAGCGCTCGGTGTGTACCTGGCGGCTTTGCGGGATCGTAGCGGGTCGCGAGGTCGTGTCAAAGGTCCCATCGCCTTCATACCAAGGGGCGTCCGCTGCCGGGTACACTCCGCCGTACACGCCCGGGAGTGCCAATGACCTCTGATACTTCCCTCTTCCCTACCTCGTCGGCACCGAGCCCCTATTTCGCAGAATTGGGGCAAGCGGACGTTGTTCTTTGGCATGTCATCGAGATGGGTCAGCGTGCGTCGTTCCGCCTGAGGATCGAGAAGGTGACCCCACTGCGTCCGCAGGGCATCTGGCTGTGTGCAAATGTCGCGGTCGAAGTGGGTGACAAAAGATCAACTCAGCAGACGCTCATCTTTCACGACGCACCGCATGACGTCACTCTCTCCTGCGAGAGTTCTGACGGACTCCTACACCTGTACAACGTGTGGGAGGTAGACGGCAGGCGTCGGTCGCAGCTTCGGATGAGTGGGATGCGAATCGAAAAGATTCCTGGCGGGCTCCGGCATCACTGTACGGATACGGGGCCTGAGCCCGACTTCGAGCGGTTTGTTTTTACGCTGGAGCGAGTGGACGCGCGTTGATTCAAGTCCTGCACCCAAGTGCGTCCCAGCGAGATTCCATAGTCGACATGATCATGGAGGATCTTGCTCGACGCCAGCTTGGGTATGCGCTGTCGCCGTCCGCTGATTTCGCGGCTGTCGAACTCATCGTGCATCGCTCTGTCCAGCCGCCCGTCGAGCAGGAACTCAGCCATGCACTTGCGGACACCCCTACCTTGCAGGGAGCTGACGGTGACGTGACCGTAATGACGGGAGCCATGGTCGTCGGCGCGGCGGTTGCGACGAGGCTTGCCGCAACGCTTGCCTGGGACAATCGCCTGACGCTGGTCGTACCTCACGCCTTCGCCATTCCGAGCGAGGTTGAGTCACTCCAGGCTGAGTTCGAGGGACGGGTCGTGGCTTACAACGACCAGGTTCTCATCAGATTCGGGAACGATGAAGCAACGCCTGAATCCATTCGCCGGGCAATCTTGAGAGGCAAACGTAGAGAGAGTACTCGTGAAGCCGCCGGCAGTTTCGTCGACGAGATGAAGGACAATTTCGGAGTACCCTCAGCCCTGCGCAAACAGGTCGCTACGCTGCCAGACGGCTAATTCCTACGGCCATCCGCAGAACCAAAGCGCTAACCTATTCGAAGATAGAAACGATGCCATCACCCACGATAGACTTCCGTACAATTCGACCACATCACGGGAGCCAGCATAGCGGCTTCGAAGAGCTGACCTGTCAATTGGCAGCGTTAGAGACGCTTCCTGGCCTCGCCTTCTACCGCAAGGGGGAAGGCGCCGATGCGGGACTAGAATGCTACCGTACAGAGGCCGATGGCTCGGAAACTGGCTGGCAGGCAAAATATTTCTTCGAATTTGGAAGCGACGAAGGATCGCAGCTGAGAGAGTCGTTCGATCGCGCGGCTCTCCATCATCCTGGTCTTTCACGCTTCATCGTCAGCATGCCGTTCAACCTTCCGGATGGGCGGGCGGCAAACCGCAAGTCGCAAAAAGATCGCTGGAACGATTGGGTAGCGGCGCGCGCCGGGGCCATCTTTCCGCGCATCATCACTATCGAGCTATGGGATGAGACCCAGCTGATCGAGCGCCTGACGCGCACCGATGCACGCCATGCCGGTCGGCGCCGCTACTGGTTCGATCTGCTACATTTTACGCCAGACTGGTTTCAGACTCGTTTCGGAATCACCCGCGCCGCGCTCGGTAAGCGATATACTCCAGAACTCAATATCGAGCTACCGGTTCGGCGCGGGCTGCTCGCAATCGCGCGCGATCCTACCTTTGTCGAGGGCCTCTGCGCGCTCGCCGACGATGTAGATGCGGCCCGGCACCGCGGCGCCGGCGCTATCGCTAAATTGCTTTCGAATGGTTCCGCCTCTGGGCTCGATGCCGCTTTTCGCGCGATCAGTCGCGACATCCGGACGAGCGCGATGGGCCCGGCCGATATCATACCGTTCGACCGGTGGTTGCGGACAATCGATCAAGCCAGCACGATTTTGGAGAACTGTGCAGCTGAGGTCTGGAGTTTGCGCAGCGAGAGTTCAGGTGACCGAGAATCCATCCAACGCGGGCATTACTACGTAAATCAGCTCTACGAGGCGCTTCACGCCGTCTCCGACTCGGTAAGCCGCCACGAGGCGCGGCTAGCGAATGCGCATCGCCTGCTCGTGACGGGCGAGGCAGGTATAGGAAAGTCGCACCTGCTGGCGGATGTGGCGAAGCACCATATTACTCATAACTATCCGGCGGTAATGGTGCTCGGCGGGAGCTTTGTCGATGGCGAAATTTGGCCTCAGGTCGGCGATCAGCTCGGGCTGACCAATGTCAGACCGGACGAGCTTCTTGGCGCTCTTGATGCTGCGGGTGAAGCTGCGGGTACACGCGCACTGATCATTATCGATGCGATCAATGAGCGCGGGGGGATCGCGATCTGGAAGGAGCGTCTGACCGCTTTTCTGGCAACTGCGGACCGGTTCCAGCATGTGGCGGTGGTCCTGTCCTGCCGCACGACCTTCCTGCCTTACATTGTCGCCGATATCGATGAGAGCGTACTGCCGCGACTCTCTCATCCGGGCTTTGCCGGGCGAGCTGCGGAAGCTGCACAGCTTTATCTCGACCAGCGCGGGATCGTACGCATGGCAGCGCCGAATCTCTCGTCCGAGTTCGAAAATCCCCTCTTCCTTCGGACTTGCTGCGATGCGCTGGAACGGCGAGGCGAGACTGAGCTCCCACGCGGGTTCGCCGGGGTCTCAGGTGTTTTCGACTTTTATTTCGGCGCCGTTTCGGAAGCCGTCACGGCAAGAATGCAGCTGTTCCCACGCATGGGGATCGTCGAACGGGCCCTGAAGGCAATAACTTCCGCAATGGTTACTGCTCGCAGCGGCTATTTGCCGATCGACGACGCAGTCGCACTTTTCGAAGGCCTACACGCATCAAGTAACCACACAGAGCAAAGCCTCTTCTTCCAACTCGAGAATGAAGGTGTGCTAACCGTCGAACCGGTGGTCGAGGGTCATATGACCACAGAGATGGTTCGTTTCACCTTCGAGCGGCTGAGCGATCACCGCATCGCGCAGGCATTGTTGGAGTCCGAGATCACCGGCGCCGATCCGGCACTCGCCTTCGCACCTGGCGGCGCGCTTCGCGACTATGTTACGGGCCAAGATGCGTATCGCTACGCCGGGATCGCCGAGGCCTTCGCCGTCCAGCTACCGGAGCGATACGGGACCGAGCTTCTCGATCTGATCGACGACGAATGCGCGGCATATGATCACTTGCCGGGCTTTCGCGCCAGCCTGTTGTGGCGGCGCCAGGATGCCTTCAACGCCCGCACGGTCGAATTGCTTGAAGAGAATGCTGATCACCTGAAGGGCGACCTCTGGCTGGACACAATGATTGCTGTTGCGACCGAGCCTGCCAATGCGTTCAACGCCGACCATCTGGATGGTTGGTTGCGCCCGATGACGCTGCCGGAGCGCGATGAGCTCTGGTCTGTGCGCGCCACCTATCATGCACAGGACGAGGGAAACGCGATCGACACCCTGATCCAATGGGTGCTGGTCAACGGATTGAAGCCTATCGAAGAAGCGCGCGCCCGGCTGGCAGGGATCACGCTGGCGTGGCTCACGACCCTTAGTCACCGCGCCGTTCGAGACTTGGCGACGAAGGCGCTGGCCGTTCTACTCGTCAGGCGCCGCGAGTTGGCAAGGGAGCTCATTAACGAATTTGGCGGTCTGAACGATCCTTATGTCATCGATCGAGTACTGGCTGCCAGTTATGGCGCGGCAACGCGCAGTGATAGCGACGAAGGCCTCGCCGCGCTGGCGGAGGCTGCATATGCCGCAATCTTCGCGGATGACCCGATCCCGCCACACGCACTAGTCCGAGATCATGCCCGCGGCATTATCGAGTTTGCCGCCCATCGCGGCGTCTTGCCGGCATCGGTTTCGCTCGACCGTGCTCGCCCGCCTTATCCGGCCGGCGCTCCCATCGAGTTTATCGACGATGTCACGCTCGCTGGCTACGTACAGACCTACCAGGGCGGATCGTCCTACAGCGACGACATCATAGGGTCCGCGGTCGAGGACGGAGATTTTGCGCGGTATGAAATCGATCCACTCGCCAACCGGTTCTTGAAACTTCCGCGAGAGGAAGTCGGACGATCGAACGAGACGCGCTACGATGAATGGCATGCGCGAGCGATCGTAAGAAATAAGGAGCGCGAGGATGCACTCGGCGAGCTGATCAGTCTTTCGAGCCGGCTGAACGCCATGCCGCATGACTTCAACCTCCATCACGACGATTGGCGGAACCCTTCGGGCACCAATGCTTCATGCAATGATGGACCGACCCGCGACGAAGTGAAAGCGGAGCGCGATGCGGCCGCCTCGGCGTTCAGGTTGTTGCTCGACGAAGCCGAACGGCGCGACTTCGAAATCTACGCCGAAGGGTGGATAGAACGCGCGATGTCGGATTCCGGCGCTCCGCCACACCATCCCAATATTTGCCATGACATGGCGCGGCGCTGGGTGGGATGGCGGGCGCATGACCTAGGGTGGACACCCGAACGCTTTGCGCTGCTCGAGCGCAACATGCGGGGCCGCGACCGCGGGGATCATCTTATCGAGCGGGTCGGCAAGAAATATCAGTGGATCGCGTTCCACGAACTAACCGGCCGGCTGTCAGACCTTTATGCTGTCGATGGCAGCTATCGCGACGAGCCGCAGCCTTATCGGGGGCCCTGGCAGGTCGATACTCGTGAGATGGACCCGACAATTCTGGTTACCCGCACCGAGGCCCTGGACTCGAGCAAGCAGCCTCCCACCTGGTGGTCACCCCATGCGCCGCGATGGCGCGAAGATCCGCCACAGGCTCGCATCGCCTGGATGAGGGACGAAAGCCGCGACATCCCGGATGCTTTGGCTCAGCTGGATGTCACTGATCCCCATGGCAGACGCTGGCTGATGCTCGACCTTTCCGCAGGCCGCAATCAATCGGTGATCGAAGAAGGCGAAAATGTCATGCTGCGCATGACGTGGCACAAGATTCACTCCCTGCTCGTCCCGAGCGGCGACGCTGATCGCCTGATCAGGCTGTTGCGCCGATGCGAGCGCGACCGCGATCATCTGCCCGAGATCGATCTGCCTTGGCGAGCCTACTTGGGTGAGTACCGCTGGCATCCGGCTTATGATGATATTCGCGATGAATGGGAGATTGGCCGCAGCAAGATCGAGGCATTCGCGACCGTCGCTGACCGCTACGTCGAGCGCTCCGGCCATAATTACGCGGTCGTCGAAAGTTTCAACTTGACCATCCCCGGACCGCGTCTCATGCTCGGGCTTGACTTGCGCCTGGCCGAGGGCCTCTCGCTTTCCTATTGCGATGCCGGTGGCCACGTACTATTCAAGGACCCGTCCGCAGATACTCCAGGACACAGTGCTGCCGTTGTCGATCGCGCTGCCTTGGCAGCGTTCTTAGCGCGAGAAGATATGGAGCTGATCTGGGTCCTCACAGGCGAGAAGAGTGCCCATGGTGGTCGTCCACATCGCAGCGGCTGGGGTGGCCAACTCGAATACTGGGGAATCTATCGGTTCGACGGTACCGCGATCAGCGGCGAACTGCAGTTCCAGCACAAGGAACCTGACAGCCAACAGCTCGCCGAATTCCTCGCACATCGTTAGGCTGCGCCGGAAATCTGAACTGACGCATGCGAGCGCCCTGCCTAGTCCGCACGCGATGCTGGGATTTGAACTTTGGTCTGGAAGGGTGGCGCCCGCAATAGCTCAGCGTCGATCCGAAGCGGATCGAGATATTCGCTACGGCGGGCGACAATGCTAAGGATCGTGCGCAAGGTCTCGATGGCGAGTTGGCGGGCGCTTCCTTCGTCCAGCCCATCGCTGCGCCTCCTGCCCCCATGCACGATCGATGAGCGAGCGCTATATACCTTGCCTATAGCGACATGCATCGCCTCACCCGCATTTTGGTCGCCGTCAAGCCCGGCGAGCGCGGCCCCGCGCATCCTAAGCTTCCAGTTGATTGCTTGTCCGTCCCCGTCGCCGAGTAGGATTTCCAGTGCGATCGTTGCGTCCAAGATCGCGTCAGCGACATCACTTCTGGTCATGGCGGCGTTGAGCCGACGAAGTGCTAGTTCCAGCCGGTCATTGCTTGACGTAGTCAGCGCTGCGAACAGAGCCGGTACGCTCCGCATTTGGTCTCTTACGACTCGAGGCAGATCGTTCCGATTCCACCCAAAGTCGTCGAAGTGCTCCGGATATAGACGCGCACCGGCTGCGTGAACATCTGGAAGTCCGTAGTTGTGTCGGTGCCGCCAACCACGCGAAAGACGAACCTCTTGCGCGTAACCCGTCTCCACCCCCGTCGCGATGCGCAGCGCCGCGAAGAGAGCGTTAATTCGTTCTCTTGCCTCGGGATTGAAGTTGGAAAGTGAGTTGTAAAGGCCGAAAGAGTCGCCGTTGTCGATACCCCACCCGGTGAGCACGAACGTGTGCGTAGCCGCAGCCAAAACTTGCTCGTGGCCCGCCAACCCGTACGCTTTCGCACTCCAGCGCGCACGCTGGAGATCTGGCGACATACGGATTAGATAAGCATCGGGCGCGATACGCATTCGATCAAAGTCGAAGTGCACAAGTGCGATCGGCGCCAGCACCGCAAAGTTCAATCGGTCTGCGAAGAGCCCTTTGAAAATCGGCCTTAGCACTGCTTCGCGGACGTCGTGGGATACTGGCGCCTCGCCGTAACGCAGATATCGAAAGTCCACCGCACGCGCGATCAGAAGATCAATGCCGATCTTAGTAAAAATGTCTTCAGGCCCGCTGTATTCTTGATCCATGCGAACGATACTAGGGTGCGCAAGGGCGAAGGAAACCAAAGCCGCCACGGCGGGAAAGCGGGCCGGGGGAAATTTGCCAAGCTTTCGCGCTTCATCGTCGCCGTAGGGCGGCTCAAGCAATGAGGAGTATTCTAGCGGTCCATCGCCACTCCAAGCACCGTCGTCCAGGGACGGTATGCCGTTTATACGCAACGAAAGCCGCGGAAATCTGTGAAGACGCGAGGGCCGGTTACCGGCGGCCAGCCGCTCCCCGATCGCGGCTTCGACTTCCTCGTATGCCCCGAGGATCAATTGCCGCAATTGCGGTTGAAGGTTTGCATCTGCGCTCAAGTGTGGTCCCTTGAAATCAAGCGCGGCCATCTCGGGGAAAACAATGTCCGCTATCTAGTCGTCATTCCTAGGATGGTCGCGCGTGCTCCTGCGTAACAAAACCTAGATGTCCAAGACTACAAGCTCGGCCAAGTTCAATTGGGCAGCGCCCTCACTCACGTGCCGTCCATGGAGGAGCAGTCAGCTCCACAGGTAATATTTGTGCCGCGTCGCGCTATCATCGGACCAAGGACCAGTGGACGTCCAGGGGGAAGAAGCATGCGTGCTGCCAAGATTCAGGTCGAGGGATTTCGTCTTCTGCGGAACATCGAAATTCTAATGGAGCCTTCATCGACGGTAATCGTCGGCCGCAACAATAGCGGAAAGACTTCGCTCACTGACGTCTTTGACCGTTTTACACCCAATGGCCCGTCATTTCGCTTCCAAGACTTTTCCGCAGCCAATCGCGGTCTGTTCGTGGATGCCAGAGAGGCGCGATTGGCCGGCAAGGCTCCGGCCGTCGTGCTGGCGATGCTTCCTCGCATAGCGGTCACCCTAACCTTCGCTTACGACAAGCAAGCGAAAGACGTTGGGCCCCTATCACCCTTCCTTATCGACCTCGATACGGAATCGACGTCGGTCATAGCGCGTCTTGAATATGCGCCGTCACTCAAGACCTTAGCAGCCCTGCTAGAGCTGCCAGGTGAGGGCGAGGCCGCAACCGATGGGAAAGGTGAACCCGTGCCCCTCGCAGCGGAGGAACTGCCGGCACTCCAGCCTGTGGACGCCGTAGAAGCAGACGTCGCCCCCAGTGATCTAGCACCGTCTTGGAAGGACGCGTTCTTCAGGCACTTGAACGACGTAATTCCGGCTGCCTATGGAGTGCAAGTTTGGGCGATAGACCCGACCAACTCCGATAATCGCCGTCAGCTTGATGAGGCTAAATTTTCCGCTCTACTTCAGACCAATTTCGTACGCGCTCAACGTACACTAGATCACGCGAACCAAGGCGATGCCGATGTTATCGGCAAGCTACTTAGCGCGCTCTACAAGACAGCCAAATCACCCTCGGCCGCAGTTTCCGACCGGCAGCTCGCGGATAGATTGAGGCTTTCCGTTGAATCTATTGAGCGTGGTGTTCAGAAGGACTTCGACCAGCTGCTGGATCAGTTGCTGCCAGCGATGGATATTGTCGGCTTTCCTGGTGCCAACGACGCCAGACTCATGCCCGAGACGTCCCTGAAGGTCGAGGCGTTGCTGAACGACCATACAAGGGTCGTATATAGGAGCATGGATGGGGTTCATCTGCCCGAGGGCTACAACGGCCTCGGCACCCGCAATCTCATCTATATGCTGTTGCAGCTCCAGAGCTTCCACAAGGAGTATCGAACCAAGGAGCCGCGACCGACGAGTCATCTCATCTTCGTGGAAGAGCCTGAAGCTCATCTCCATCCTCAGATGCAAGAGGTGTTCATTGCCCAGCTGCAGAAGGCGGTGAAGGAACTGTCCAAAGAATACCCGGACCAGCCAGAATGGAAGGTTCAGTTCGTCATCACGACCCATTCACCGCATGTCGCGAACGCCGCGACCTTCGAGGCCGTCCGTTATTTCTTGAACAATCCACCCGACGCAGGCGAACTTCGCCACACGACGGTGAAAGATTTCAAGAAGGGTGCAGCCTTGATTCCCGCCCCCGACAAGGGGTTTCTGCACCAATATATGACGCTGACCAAATGCGACCTCTACTTCGCGGACAAGGCCATCATGGTGGAGGGCGCCACCGAGCGAATCTTGATGCCGCGCTTACGCGAACTCGTGGACGAGACCTTGCAGGATGGCCGCAAGCTTGCGAGGCAGTATGTGACGACGATCGAGGTCGGGGGAGCCTTCGCTCACCTGCTATATCCCCTTGTCGATTTCCTCGAGCTCAAGACACTGATCATTACTGACCTGGACTCTACTAAAGGCGTCGCCAAGCCCGACAAGAACGGCAAGGACGCAATTCGATACGTTAAATGCCCGGTCATTGAAGGAGAGCGAACCGCCAACAGCGCCATTCGTCACTTCTTCAGGGAGGACGGCGAAGACGAGCTGCCGCAGTTCAAACCCAAGGAGCTGCTTAAGCTAAACGCAAACCAAAAAATTAGGGGCTCACGCCGCATCGCTTATCAGGTCCCCGAGCTTGAAGATCCCGGTCACTGCGCTCGCAGTTTCGAAGACGCACTTATTCTCGCCAACCCTGAACGCTTCGGACTGCCGCAGGATGTCGATGCCGGCTCGGCCTGGGAAAAGGCCGAAGATTTGGCGAGCGCCGAATCCAAGGCCGACATCGCCCTGCGCTATGCGATCAACGAAAAGGAGTGGGCCGTTCCGAGATACATTCGCGAAGGGCTGACCTGGTTGTCAGACCCCCCCCCTCCGCCGACCGCCCCTCCGCCTCTTATTGAAGGCGTCGCCGACGAAGAAAGTTCGGCGGACGAAGAGGTGCATGAGAGTTCTGAGGATACCGAATGAGCACCCCAGCGCTTCAGGCCGCCGAAGAGGCCCAGGCCAAGGTGGAGGCGTGTCTGGACGCCCGCCAGAGCTTTCGGCTGGAAGCAGGCGCCGGCGCCGGCAAGACGTACTCACTGGTGGAGGCTTTGAAAAAACTCATCGCCGAACGCGGTCCATCGCTCCTCCAGGCGGGTCAACAGGTAGCCTGCATTACCTTCACGGAGGTGGCGCGCAATGAGATCGCCCAAGAGGTTGAAGACCACCCGGCGATCCTCGTCCAGACCATCCACGCCTTCTGTTGGGCCTTCATGGCTCCGTTCCAGCCAGCCTTGAGAGAGTTGGTCGCCGCCAAGGGCGGCAAAGCCGTCGATAAAATCGAAGCCGGTGGTGGCGTCGGAGAAAAGCCCGTCCAATACGATTTTGGTCACTTCAACGTTCGTGACGACGAGATAACGCTGCACCACGACGACGTGCCGGTCTTCATGGCGAAACTGATCGCATTGCCGAAGTTTCGCCGGCTCCTTACCCAGAAGTTTCCAGTAATCTTCATCGACGAATACCAGGACACGAACCGTGAGTTTATGGAGGCGATCAACACCTACATGTTCGGCACCGAAGGCTCACCGCTTGTCGGACTATTTGGGGATCACTGGCAGACGATTCACCGCAGCGAATACGATCTGGCGGACTATCCGATCCAAGCCATTGACAAGGGCTCAAACTTCCGGTCGGTGCAGCCCATCGTCAACGTTCTAAACGTACTAAGACCCGAACTTGAGCAGGTGGTCAGCGATCCGAGGGCACCCGGCGAAGCAAGGTTTTTCCATGCGAACGCCTTTGTCGGCGAGCGGACAAACACCTCTCATTCCAAACAGGACTTGCTACCAGATCAGGCGCGCGTGGTTCGCGAAAAGCTCATGGCGCGACTCGAACGTGAAGGCTGGGATCGCTCTCGAACCAAAATCTTGATGCTCACCCACAATGTCCTTGCGGCAGAGCAAGGCTACCCAGGGATCGCTGCAGCAGCCGCCGGGTGGAATGATCAGTTCGTCAAACTGGAAGACCCCGCACTTAAGATGTTCGCCGAAACTGTCGAGCCCATGTGTGCGGCATACACCGCTTCAAACTATGGCGAGATGTTTGCCGCCTATGGTGAGGGTCCTACCCTGCGCGCTCATGAAGATAAGGTCTCGTGGCGGACCGATATGGATGGGTTGCTGAAGCTACGTCTAGAGGGCAACATCGGTAACGTGATTGACCACTTGAAGGCGACCTGTCGGCCTCCACTCTCCTCTCGCGTGCTCAAGCGCGAGGAAGACCTTATCGCTTTGAAAGGGAATCCTGTCCCTGAGGAAAACGAGTCCTTGCAGCGGCACCAGAGGCTTCGAGAGGTCCCCTACACCGAGGTGACTGAGCTTCTGAAATTCATTGAGGGGTCAACGCCTTTTGCAACTCAGCACAGCGTCAAAGGCGCAGAATTCGATAATGTGCTGGTCGTTCTTGGAGGCGGTTGGAACCATTACAATTGGCCGCGCTTCTTAGAGTTGGTTGAGACAAAAGCCTTGGACAACAAGAACACCAACGGCTTCCTTAGAGCTCGTAATCTCTTCTACGTCGCTATTTCTCGGCCGAGAAAGAAACTGGCCGTTCTTGCTACTCAAACGCTTTCAGAAAATGCCCTGAAGACAGCAGTTAAACTATTCGGCGCTAATGGCGTCGAACAACTACCGCTGGAACAGCTTAGCGGCTAACGGGCTTTAACGCCTGATTTTGGTATCGCATCGTGCGTAAGGCGGCTTCACGTATCTGCGTCGCTTCGCGACATCGCCCTGTCCCAGTCGAATCTGGCCCGCACGCCAGCCTTTGGTGCGGTCGATCTGTGGATCCAGAGGCGAGCGGTCCGTGCATGCTTGCTGAGTGAGGGGACCTCGTTCCTGGACAAGCACGTGAATCGGTTGAGGCTCAGCCACTACTAACCGAGCCACCTGCCCTACCGTCAACGTATGACGCGTTTCGTACTCCCGCTATACTCCGCGCCGCGACCGTTTTGCCGACGTCAGGCGCAGACCGGGATGGCCAGAACATTCAGACAAACAGGGCAACGGAATGGCAAAGAAGCTCACCAAAGGCCAGTCGATAGGCTTATTCGCTATAGGTATGGGCGCAATCTGGTTCATGGCTGCGCACTCGGACGAGAACCCTGCTGCACGCGCCAGCACGCCGACTGCTGAGGTTGCGGAGACGGCGAAGCCCGAGTCAGCCCCGACCGGGGCCACCCCGGAGTCCAACATAGATATTGCCAGGAAAATGGACCTCACTGAAGCCATCGAGACCACGCGTCCGGCCATGACTGACACGGTCGATGACACCAGCCCTGGCACGGCAGCTTTCGCATTCTGGGCCACTGCCGCGCCCATGAAATGGAACGAGCTTATGGGACTGACCCGGACCAAGGCGCCGCTGGTGTTCAAGGACCCTGACGAGCAGCGCGGCAAGCTCCTCTGTGCCGCAGGGGAAATTGTCGAAATCACGGCCGAGCGCTCTGATGCGGGGAAGATTTATCTCGGCGGCCTCGTCGACAAGTCTGGCACGATTTATCGCTTCGCCGCTGTCGGTTCTACGGGCGACCTCGTACAGGGAAGCTCAGGTGCCTTTTGCGGCGTTGTCACCGGCCGCGTTGATTACTCCAACAGCGGTGGCGGGACGACGCATGCCATCCAGCTTGTCGGCATGTTCAAGTTACCTGCCAACGCGAAAGCCGTGGACTTGCCAGCCACCGCGACCACATCGAAACTGCCTTGAAGACGTTCGAGGGTAACGCCCATGTGTTTGCCAAGTACGCTTGGCTTGCGTTGTACCACAACCACTTTTGCGACACCGTGGTCCACGCTTCCGGCTACGCCGCAACCCTGAAGGTCAACGCCGATCTGGCGCATGTGCAATTCAGGCAAATTGTTGACTAGCCTAGTGTGCCGCAGTGATCCGACCCCAAGTTGCAACGCCGCCAGGGTCTTGGCTTGATATTGCAAAAAAAACTCATCGGACGAGAGCCCGGCCTAGCTGTAACGTAAGCTCGACAGCAATTCAATTTCGCAGATGCCGAATAGCCGCCCCATCAAGCGTAACAACCATTACGTCCCATCGGTCTACCTCAAGCAGTGGGCGACCAATGGCATGGTGCAGACCTATCGATTGCTGGTCCCTCACGAACGAGTCCATCTGTGGAAGTCCGTATCACTGAAGGGGATCGCGCATCACCGGAACCTCTACACATATGTTGGCGAGAGCGGTGAAACAGATGAGTTCGAAACGTGGCTCGACCGGACGTTTGAGGCCCCCGCTGAGCCGGTGATCGCGCGGGCTCTCCGTGGCGCGCCGATGTCGGTCGCGGATTGGCAAACCCTCGTACGATTCACGGCAGCTCAGGACGTTCGCACGCCGCGACGACTCAAAGAATTCATCGATCGTCAGGCGCAATCGCTGCCTCAGTTGATGGAGCGCACGCTGGCTGAGGGTGTACGGAAGTTCCAAGGTGGATCCTGGAGGGACCATGCGGAGCCGCCTCATCCACAGTTGGCCCTCGCCCCTGACTTATTTCAGGTCAGGATCACGGACACCGGAGAGGACATGGCTACGGTCAGCGTAGAGACCACCATTGGACGACGCATGTGGATCGAATGCTGCCGGATGCTGCTCACCTCCACCGTCCAGCGATTGATGCGCCACCGTTGGACCATCTGGCGCGCGCCACCCGGAATCACGTGGCCAACCTCGGACAATCCGGTGGTGCGGTTGAATTATTACGGGCCCGGTCACTACGACCTGAAGGGAGGCTGGGGACGGCCCAACGGCGAGATCCTTATGCCCTTGAGTCCAACCACCCTCCTCTACACCAAGGTCGGCGAGCGTCCGCCACGGCGCGGCAGCGTCATGCCTGAGCCCGCCGCTCAATCCATCCGGCGTATCTTGGTGGAGAACGCAGATCGGATGGTGTTCGAACAGACGGAAAGCGATGTTGCCCTACTGCGACCCCGGCACGTTGATGCCACCGCGTGCGCCCAAGAACGGGAGGCGTTGAAGAATTGGGGTCCCGAGCAAAGTGCGGCTGAGCAAGCAGTGTGGGAATTCAAGGGCTCGACAAAACGCTGTTAGCGAGCGTTGGCGGAGAGAGTGGGATTCGAACCCACGGTAGGCTTTCACCTACGGCAGTTTTCAAGACTGCTGCCTTAAACCACTCGGCCATCTCTCCGTATTGTCTGAGGCGCTTTGCGCACCCCGCATTCTACGCTTGCTCCGATCGCCGTCGAGGTGGCTCGGACGCCGTGTGGGATTGTTCGCCGCTTCGCGACGAATCCCTCCCGTTGGTCGGGACCGCCCTTCGGGCGTCCTGCGGCGGCTGCGCCGCCTTGTCGAACCCACGCTAGGCTTTCACCTACGGCAGTTTTCAAGACTGCTGCCTTAAACCACTCGGCCATCCCTCCGGATTTCCTGCACCCCGACCCTTGCAGTCGAGGCTTGTCACACCGGCGCGCCGGGCGAACCCAGCGCGACGATTGTACCCGAAGCCCTCAGGCGATGGCTTCGATACCGGCCATGTACTTACGCAGTACGTCCGGCACGGCGATGCTGCCGTCCTTTTGCTGGTAGTTCTCCATCACCGCGACCAGGCAGCGGCCGACGGCCAGGCCCGAGCCGTTGAGGGTGTGGACCAGTTCCGGCTTGCCCGTGGCCGGGTTGCGCCAGCGGGCCTGCATGCGGCGGGCCTGGAAATCGGTGCAGTTGGAGCAGCTGCTGATCTCGCGGTAGGTGTTCTGGCTGGGCAGCCACACTTCCAGGTCATAGGTCTTCGCCGCCGCGAAACCCATGTCGCCGGTGCACAGCATCACCTTGCGGTACGGCAGTTCCAGCGCCTTCAGCACGGCCTCGGCATGGCCGACCATCTCTTCCAGCTGCTGGAAGCTCGTCTCCGGCGAGGCGATCTGCACCATCTCCACCTTCTCGAACTGGTGCTGGCGGATCATGCCGCGCGTATCGCGGCCGTAGCTGCCGGCCTCGGCACGGAAACACATCGAGTGCGCGGTCATCCGCATCGGCAGCTGGTCGGCCTCGACGATCGTGTCCTGGACCAGGTTGGTCAGCGCCACTTCCGCGGTCGGGATCAGGTAACGCTTCGTCTCGCCCACTTCGGTCGCGAACAGGTCATCCGCGAACTTCGGCAGCTGGCTGGTGCCCAGCATCGCGTCCGCATTCACGATCAGCGGGATGTTGTGTTCCAGGTAACCGTGCTGGGTGGTGTGCAGGTCCAGCATGAACTGGGCGAGCGCACGATGCAGGTGGGCAAGCTGGCCGCGCAGCACGGTGAAACGCGCACCGCTCAGCTTCGCGCCGGCGTCCGCGTCCAGCCAGCCATGGCGGCCGCCGAGGTCGACGTGGTCCTGCACCGGGAAATCGAACGCGCGCGGGTGGCCCCATCGGAGGATCTCGACGTTCTCGCTCTCGTCCTTGCCGATCGAGACGCTCGCGTCCGGCAGGTTCGGCAGGCCCAGGGAGATGTCGGCCAGCTGGGCCTGCACGTCCGACAGCGCCTGCTCGTTGGCCTTCAGCTTGTCGCCGATGCCGGACACTTCCGCCATCAGCGGCGCAACGTCCTCACCCTTGGCCTTGGCCTGGCCGATGGCCTTCGAACGGGTGTTCCGCAGGTTCTGCAGCTCCTGGGTCTCGGTCGCCAGAGACTTGCGCTCCGATTCCAGGCGCTCGATGGTGGCAACGTCGAGGTCGAAATGGCGGGCGGTACGCAGGCGCTCGGCCGTTTCGGCGAGGCGGCCGCGCAGGAGGGCGGGGTCCAGCATGGTGGGGCTTTCCTTCGATGGCGAAGGGGGATTATGGCAAAAAAGCGCCATCGGGGCGGCGCAGACCCCCGCGCAGGCCCGCATTGGACATCGCCCAGCCCGCACGCCCATGATGGCCGCACGGGCAATGGTCGCCACCGGCCGCCCCACACCTACCCGCTCGGGCCACTCCACCCCATGACGCCATCCTCGAACCCGCACCCACGGATCCTCGCCTCCAGCGCCGGGCGCGGCTGGATGCACCTGGATGCGGCCTTCGTCGAGATTCCGCGCGGTCTCGCCCGCGTGCAGGCCCCGGCCCAGCATGTCCTCGGGATGCACTTCGGGCCGCCGGTGAAGGCCGACTGCTCGTGCGATGGCCTGCGCCTGAAGCGCATCCAGCGACCGGGCGACATCGGCTTCGTCCCCGCCGGTGCGGAAAGCACGTGGGAAGACGACCGGTCGTGCCGGCTGCTGCGCCTCGGCCTCTCCGCCACGCTGGTCGACAGCGTCGCCACCGAGCTGGGCCGGAACCCGGCGACGCTTGACCTCCTGCCCCAACTGCAGCTGCGCGATGCACGCCTGGAAGCGATCGGCTGGGCGATCAAGGCCGACCTCGAGGCCGACGACCCGTCCGATCCGCTGTACATCGAGCACCTGACCCACGCCCTCGCCGTCCGTGTCATCGAGACCACCACTGCGCCGCGCCCCCGCCCGGATGCTGAGCGTGCGCCGACGATGTCGCGTCGCCAGCTGGCGCTGCTGGTCGAGTACATCGAAGCCAACCTCCACCAGAAACTCCACCTCGCCGACCTTGCGTCGATCGCAGGCATGAGCGTCACCCGCTTCAAGATGGTCTTCCGCAACAGCACGGGCATGCCGGTGCATCAGTACGTGTTGCGCCGTCGGATCGAGTGCGCCCGCGCCATGATCGCATCCACCCGGATGCCGATCAGCGAGGTCGCGCTCGCCGTCGGCTTCGCCCACCAGAGCCACATGGCGACGACCATGCGTCGGATCCTCGGCCACACGCCGGGCGTCATCGCCCGCCCGTAAGACGAATTCCGCCCGAATCCGCAAAAACCGGTCCGAACCTGAGCGATCCATCGAAGGCCTTCCCGTACGTTGCCAGGCAATCTTCGTACGGAGCCATCCCCATGATCGCCATCATCGGCGCCACCGGCCAAGTCGGCCTTGCCACTGCCAGGGCGCTACGCCACGCCGGCGCACCCGTCCGCGCCATCGTCAGGAACCCCGCGAAAGCCGCGCCCCTCGTCGAGCTCGGCTGCGAGATCGCCACGGCCGACATCGACGACGCCGCCGGCCTCGCTGATGCCATCGACGGTGCCGACGCCGTGCAGGTCATCGCGCCGTTGACGCCTTCGGCGGCGGATCCCGCGGCGGCCTTGCGCGAGACCATCTTCCAGCTGGCCAAGGCGCTGGCGTGGGCGCGTCCTGGTCGAATCCTCGCGATTTCCGACTATGGCGCGCACGTGCCGCACGATATCGGCATGCCGACGCTGTTCCACGACATGGAAACCCGCCTGCGCAGCCTCGACGGCGAAAGGCTGGTGCTCCGCTCGGCCGAGCACATGCACAACTGGCTGCGCGCCGCACGCGATGCCATCGACACGGGCATCCTGCACACGTTCCAGGATCCGGTCGACACGGCACATCCGACCATCGCCGCGTCCGACCTTGGCGCGATCGCCGCCGACCTCCTGTTGCGACCACGGGGCGAAGACGGCCAGCACGTGATCCATGCCGAAGGGCCGCGGCGTTACAGCGCCAGCGACGTGGCCAGCGCCTTGCGCGAGCTCACCGGTCGCGAGATCACGGCGCAGGCGATCCCGCGCAGGCAATGGAACGCCGTGCTGGAACAGGCGATGCCAGCATCCCTTGCCGGATTGCTGATCCGCGCGAACGACGCGAAGAACGAAGGCGGCCTGGTCGATGTCGAGCCCGGCGCAGGGCGGATCTACCAGGGGCCGACCACGTTGAAGGAAGTGCTGCGTAGCGCGCTGGCGACGGCCTGAGCGGCCATGATCAGGCGTGTGGCCCGAAACGGCGCGCGAAGTACGCGTCCAGCACGGCGACGTCCGCGTTCGGCTCCACCAGCGCCACCCACGTATCCGGCCGCAGCAGGTACGCCGCGCCTTCGCTGAGCCCCGCCTCCCCGTGCACGGCCTGCCACTCGATCACGCGCAGGGCGACGCCGCGCTGCAGGCACCAGGCCGTCAGTTCCGGGGTGGCCTTGCCATAGACCTGCAGCTGCCATGCGATGTTCGGCAGCGGGGCGAAGTTGTCGGCGCCGTCGGCATCGACCCACGGCAGGCGGTCGCCGCCGCGTACGTGGCCGGCCTCGCCTTCGCTCAGCGGGCTGTCGTGGTAGGCCAGCGAGGTCTGCGAAATCGTTTTGAACGCCATCTGCCGCGCCTTGCCGAAACGCGACGCGGCGCTGGCCGCGTGCGGCATCGCGTAGACACGCAGGAAATTGGCTAGCGTGCCGCCGGCGGTCATGAAGGTGAAGGCGCGATCGGTGGTCTGCACCAGCTGCCGCGCGAAACCCTGGCGCTCGTGCACGAAGGTGTCGAGCAAGGCATCCGGCGCATCGCCACGCAACACCGCGGCCAGCTTCCAGGCGAGGTTGATCGCGTCGAGGATGCCGGTATTCATGCCCTGCCCGCCCGCCGGGCTATGCACATGGGCGGCATCGCCGAGCAGGAACACGCGGCCCTTGCGGAAGCTGTCGGCGACGCGGTGATGCACGCGATAGGTCGAGAACCAGCTGACGTCTTCCACCGTGGCCCCCAGGCGCCGCAGTGCGTCCTGGCTCACGTCGTCGAACGTCAGCTTCTCCACGGCGTCGCTGCGGTCGGAAAGCTCGCCGGCGACATTGCCGATCAGCCGCGAGCGTCCGCTCTTGCCGTACGACAGCACCAGCACGAAGTCGCCGCCTTCGATCGACACATGGCCTTCAGTGGGCTGCTCAAGTCCCGCGAGTTTCACATCGGCGACGTAGAACAGCGAACGATACGTCCCGCCTTCGAAACCGATCCCCAGCGCTTCGCGCACGAATGAACGCGCACCGTCGCAACCGGCGAGGTAACGCGCGCTGGTCGTTTCCTCGCTACCGTCCGCCTTGCGCAGGCGCACGTTCACCGCGTCGCCGGCCTGTTCCATCCAGACGACTTCGGTGCTGCGTTCGATCGAGACGCCCATGGCTTCGAGGCGTTCGCCGAGCAGGCGCTCGTGGTGGTCCTGCGGATAGACCAGCGCGTACGGATACGGCGAGATGCCCTTGCCGCCGTCGTTCAAGGCGACGCGTGCCGCATGCCGGCCGCGTGTCCACATGTTCATCGCCACCATCGGATGGCCGTCGGCGATCACGCGATCGGCCAGGCCCAGCTGGCGGTAGAGCTCCAGCGTGCGCGCCTGCACCACCATGGCGCGCGAGGTATCGCCGGGACCGTCCTTGCGGTCGACGATCCGCACCTTGACGCCCTGGGCCGTGAGCCAGAGGGCGAGGACCAGGCCCGTGGGGCCCGCACCTGCGATCAGCACGTCGTGCATGGTTCACCTCCGGCGAGGGCCCAGGGAACCAGGCCTGTTCAGATCCGTTTCTTCCGCGCCAGCCAGCCACCCATCGCGGCGCCGGCGATCAGCCAACCGATGCCTTGTTCGGCCAGGTACCCAAAGGTAAACGGCATCGGGAAGCGGTACCAGTTCCAGTACGGCACGCTGATGCTCAGCCACGCGAACACGCCGAAGCCCAGCCCAAAGACGAGGCCGCGGCGTACGCCGGCACCGGCGGTCATCAGCACCAGCGCAAGGATCAACGCCGCGAGCGTGTCGCTGAACCACTGGTGGAACAGGTTGTGGCCCATGTCCATCGGGTTGCGGCCCTGCGGCTGGTAGACGATGAAGGCGTAGGGATTGGCTTCGGTCTTCGCGATGTAGGCCTGCACGGCCTTGTCGTCGTTGCGCATGGCCATGTCGAAGTGCGGCACCACGTAGATGCCCGGCTGTGGCGGTAGCGCGGTGCGCAGGGTGTCGAGCATCCGCGTCTCGTCCAGCGGCGCCTTCATCGACAACTCGCCCAGCGGTAGCACCATGTGCGCGAACGCACCCCAGAGGAACATCAGCAACCCGCCGATCACGGCGGCGATGACAAGGCGCATGGCGAAGTCTCCCGTGGGGGTGCCATGGGGAGGGTAAGGCGGCCGGTGGCTTTAGGGAATCGGCCGTTTGGCTGGGGTCAGGCTATGATCGACCCACACAGCGAAGGACTGCGTCGTGGAAAGCCTGACCGACCTGCACATCTCCGAATACCGCCCCGGTGGCCAGATGGCCATGCACCGGCACGACGAGGCGTGGTTCTGCCTGGTGGTCGACGGCACCTACGAGGAGAGCATCCTCGGCATGCGCAACGAGCACGGCCCGGGCGACCTGCTGTTCTGCCCCGCCCATGCGAGCCATGGCCAGCGGTTTGGCCGGGAAGGCGCACGCAAGGTGATCTTCGCCCCCGACGACACCGTGCACGACCTGCTCGCCGAGCACCGCGCCCGCCTCGACGGCCGGCCGCTGGTCCAGCGTTCGGCGAGCCTGCGCGCGATGGGCCGGCGGATCATCCATGCCCTGGCCGTCGACGACGACCACGCCGCGCTCAGCGCCGAATCGCTCGCCCTGGACGTGCTCGCCGAGACCGCCCGCGGCCTGTCCGAGCTCACGCTGATGGAACCGGGCTGGCTGCGTCGGGTCCGCGAATACCTGCACGAAGACCCGGCACGCGAGGTCACCCTCGCCGACCTTGCCGTGGTCGCGGGCCGCCACCCCGTGCACCTGGCCCGCAGCTTTCGCCTGTTCCACCACTGCACGCCCGGCGATTACCTGCGCCGCCTGCGCGTGGAGCGTGCCGCGGTGCTCCTGCGCAACACCCGCCGGCCCTTGCTTGAGATCGCGCTGGAATGCGGTTTCGCCGGTGCGGCGCAGTTCTCGCGTTCGTTCCGCGCGGTGCACGCGACCACGCCGTCGGCCTTCCGCGCGTCGCGCTAATCCGTGTAAAGCG
Organism: Bacillus sp. NP157; assembly: GCA_018889975.1. Classification (NCBI taxonomy): domain Bacteria; kingdom Bacillati; phylum Bacillota; class Bacilli; order Caryophanales; family Bacillaceae; genus Bacillus; species Bacillus sp. NP157. The sequence continues at coordinate 983,794 of CP076546.1, read as the reverse complement.
TCGGCGCCGGGTGGCTGTTACGGTGCCACCCATGAAGAAACGCACCCTCGCCTGCCTGCTCGCCCTCGCCATCGCCCCGACCCATGCCGACGACCAGCGCATCGATCCCAGCCCGTGGTTCGCCACGCCGGCCGTGGAGGCCACCGATCGCACGCAGCTGATCGCGGACATCGATGCGCTGCCGGTGCTGGACAAGCCCGGCGCAACTGAACTGCTCGACTACCTGCATCGCGTGGAAGCACTCACCGCGCGTAGCCAGCAGCATGAGGTCTACCTGCACCTGCGCACGGCGCTGGACATCGACGACCACGTGGCCGACGACGTCAGCTCGGCGATGTCCGACGCGGCCGGCACCCTGGCCGAACGCACCCGCAAGACCCTGCGCAGCGTGGGCGACGCGGGCTTCGCCTCCGACGTCGCCGCCGTGCCTGCGCTGGGTAAGTACCGCTGGTTGCTGGAACGCGCGACCCGCGTGCTGCCGCATGAACTGCCGGAGGGCGAACAGGCGGTGCTGTCGTCGCTCTCCGGCCAGGATGCGGCCTCGTTCTGGGCGATCTACCAGAAGACCCGCCGCGCGGCGCCTTACGGCACGGTGCACACCGCGAAGGGTGACCTCGACGCGAACAAGGACGCCGACGCGCTGGCGAAGGATCCGGATCGGCATGTACGCGAGCAGGCGTGGAAGCAACGCCAGGACGCCTTGTCCGCGCAGGCGGAGACGTATGCGGCGACGCTGATCGGCATCGTCCGGCTCGGCGACCGCGTGGCGAAGCTGGAGCATTTCAAGGATGCGCCGGAGGCGGAGTATTTCCATCGGCTGTTCGATCGCGCCGACGTGGATGCGACGGCGAAGGCGGTCGAGGCGCAGGCGTCGGTGTTGCAGGACTACCAGAAGCTGCGTGCCGCACAGACGGCGACGCGCCTCGGCATCGACCAGGCGCACAGCTGGGACCTGTCGGTGCCCCTGCCCGGTTTCACCGTGCCGGCCTTCGACGAGGCGAAGCTGCGCACGGTGATTCCCGCCGCGCTGGCACCGCTCGGCAGCGACTACACCGCGCGCTTCCGTGCCCTGCTCGATCCGGCGAATAAGCGCACCGACCTCTCCACCACCCAGGGCAACCGCGAGGACGACAACTTCTCGCTCACGGCACCGGGCGCACCCGGGACGCTGTTCCTCGGCACCTGGCAGCCGACGGTGAAGGCCGCCAGCATCGTCGCCCACGAAGGCGGCCACGCGATCCACTCGCAGCTGATGAACGAACACGGCGTGTCACCCTTGTTGAACCACGGCCCGAGCTGGATGCACGAAGGCATCGCCATCCTCAACGAGATGCTGTTCTACGAATACCTCTACCGCCACACCGACGACCCGGCGGCGAAGGCCTATTACCTGCAGGCCCAGCTCGACGAGATGACCTTCGAGATCTTCACCTCCGCCGAGGAAGCGCAGCTGGAAGAAGGCATCTACGATGGCGTCGTCGCGGGGAAGATCAAGAACGCCGCCGGGATGGATGCGCTGACGCTGGAGATCACGAAGAAATTCGAGATCTGGCCGGCGATCGATCCCCAGCTATCCCACGCATGGATCGGCAAGCGGCTGATGTACCAGGATCCGCTCTACCTCGCCAACTACCTCTACGCCGGCCTATGGGCGACGAAGATGTTCGCGATGGCGACGAAAGACCCGGCGGATTTCCAGAAGCGCTATGCGGCGATGATGGCTGAGGGGTTCGATGCACCGCCTAAGGAATTGTTGAAGCACTTCTTTGGGCGGGAGTTGACGCCCGCCGAGCTGGTCGGGGCGGATATGGAGGTGATACGCGGGAAGGTGGGGGAGTTGGCGAAGCTTTACCGCCGCAACACTGCCGCACGCTGAACATTGCGTCACCCCTGTAGGAGCGCGCCTGCGCGCGATGGTTTTTTATCGCCCGGCGGCACACCAGAAAAACAACGAACCTGGGCGTGAAAACACTAAACCTGAGGCGTGAAAAAAATAACCCTGGGACATGATCGCGAACAGATGTCGCGCGCGGGCGCGCTCCTACATGCCGCGGCAGGTGGTGGCTTGGGCTGGGTAGGTTGCCACGCACCACGTGACCCATTGCTGGCGGTTGTCGGCGCGCTGCGCATCGGTCGCGCCGTTGTAGACGAAGCCGAAGTGTTGCCCGGTAACCTGGTTGAGGATGGCTGCCAATGCGTCGTGCACGACCTGGGGCCCGTAGTGGCGAATGCTTTCGAAGGCATCCGGCGCGTGATTGGCCAGGTCAATCTGCTCGATCGGTAGTTTCCGCATGTCACCCAGCTGCCCGACGATGTAAGGCACGGCGGGAGGGCCAAGCTGTTCCAGCGAAGCGAACGCTTGTGCCTCGCGGCGTTCATGGGTGGTGTCGTCGACCAGCCGCCTGACCTTCGCCGCCATCGGATCGGTGACTACCGGCGCCGTGGCGCAACCCGCCACCGCCAACACAAGCCCAGCCACCAGCCCCATACCCCTGTAAGACCCCATTCCGTTTCCCTGTCCCCGCCCAATCCCAAATGTAGGAGCGCGCCCGCGCGCGACCGTTTTTCGCGACCATGTACGAGGGCGAGGTTACCCGTCGCCGCGCGCAGCAGCGCGAGCCGCACGCAACGCATTCAACTTCTCGCGCAGCTTCAGCTCCAGCCCACGATCCACCGGTTCGTAGAACGTCGTCCCGACCAGCTCATCCGGCAAACACACCTGGTCGAGCGCGACACCACCCTCGGCGTCATGGTCGTACTGATACCCCGTGCCATAGCCCAACCCCTTCATCAGCTTGGTCGGCGCATTGCGCAGGTGCATCGGCACGTCGAGCGTGCCCATCTGCTTCACCGTGGCCTTGGCCTTGTTGAAGGCCATGTAGGCGGCGTTGCTCTTCGGGGCGATGGCCAGCCAGATGGCGAGCTGGGCGAGGCCGAGTTCGCCTTCGGGGCTGCCGAGGCGTTCGAAGGTGTCCCACGCATCCAGCGCCATGCGCCACGCGCGGGGTTCGGCGAGGCCGACGTCTTCCACCGCCATGCGGGTCATCCGCCGGGCCAGGTAGAGCGGATCGCAGCCACCATCCAGCATGCGGGTCAGCCAGTACACCGCGGCATCGGGATCGGACGAACGCACCGACTTATGCAGCGCGGAAATCTGGTCGTAGAACTGCTCGCCGCTCTTGTCGAAACGGCGCGTGCGATCGGCCAGCACCTGTTCGAGCGTGGCGTCGTCAATGCGCCCGCCGTCGGCCAGTTCGCTGGCGATCTCCAGCAGCGTCAGCGCGCGACGCACGTCGCCATCGGCGGCCGAAGCGATCAGCTTCAGGGTCGCATCGTCGACGTCCAGGTGCAGATCACCGATGCCCCGCTCGCTATCCCCGAGCGCACGGCGCAGCGCGGCGACGATGTCGTCCGCACTGACCGCATCGAGCACGTGCACGCGGCAGCGTGAGAGCAACGCGGAGTTCAGCTCGAACGACGGGTTCTCCGTGGTCGCGCCGATGAAGATGATCACACCGCGTTCGATGTACGGCAGGAACGCATCCTGCTGCGCCTTGTTGAAGCGGTGCACCTCGTCGACGAACAACACCGTGCGGCGGCCCTGGGCGAAGTTGCCCTCGGCCTCGGCCAGCGCCTTGCGTACGTCGGGCAGCCCACTCATAACGGCGGAGATCGCCCGGAAGTCGGCGTCGGCATAGCGCGCCACCAGCAGCGCCAGCGTGGTCTTGCCGCAACCGGGCGGACCCCACAGGATCATCGAGTGGACCTTGCCGGCTTCCAGTGCGCGGCGCAGCGGTTTATCCGCGCCCACCACGCGCTGCTGGCCCACGATCTCGTCGAGGCTGCGCGGGCGCATCCGCTCGGCGAGGGGCTTCAGGGCTTCGGGTTCGGCGAACAGGCCGGGGGTCTGGTAGGACGGCATGGCTCACGATACGTGCGGGGAACGACCATTATCGCCCTTCCCCGTGCACGCTGCCTCAATGGGCGTCCGGATCGGCCGGCGGCGGCTTGCGCAGGAGGGTGGCCGCCATGCCGACGACCAGCGCCGCGCCCAGCAACAGCACGATCCACAGGATCGGCCGGGTCCAGTCGAACGGTGCCCGGGTGGTCAGGGCCTTCTTCCCATCCAGCAGCACGGCCTCGCCCAGGGTCACCCCGTCAGGGCGCCAGGCCGGGCCGTTGCGGGTACGCAGCGCGGCGATGGCGTCGCCGATCGGCCAGGCCGCCCGGCGGGCGCTGGCACTGCCCACCTGCAGCCGGTACGGCGCATCGCCCTCGGGTAGGAAGACCATGCGGTCCGGACGCCAGCCGACGCTGAGCTTCGGCGGGTTGCGCAGCGGCGTGGCCGAGTGCAGCCGGATCAGGTCACGGCGAGTGGCCGCGACGCCCAGCGGCCGGGTGTCGTCCTGGCCCGGGGTCACCACGATCGTCCCCAGCGATTCCCCGCTCATCGGCCCGTTCACGGCCACCGCTTCCAGCCGGGCGACGCTATCGCCCGCGCCCAGGGTCACGCGGATGCCGTCGACCGGGAGGGCCGCCGGGAGTTTGTAGTCGTAGTCGACGCCCGTGCCGCTGGTCGCCGCCTGGGTCCCGGTGACGTCGAGCCACTGTCGCTTCGCGTCGTCACGCGCCGCAGCGTCGATGACACTGCCGGACAAGGTGACTTTCGCGGTGGCCTCGTCCGTCGTCGACGCGCCCCACGGCGCATCGTCGCTGCTGGTCCGCACGCGGTAATACCGCGCCGGGCCGCCATCGAGCTTGACCACGCGCGCATCGACCGCACCGTCGCCATGGCCGAGCACGACGATCGACGCGCCGGCGACCAGCGGACGCCAGTCCTGCAGGTTGCTGCTCGCGTCGATGTCGACGCTGAGCTTCACGTCGCGCTGCGTCGGCGGGAATTCGAGCCGCTCGGGGGCGATCGCGTTGCGTGCGTCGAACAGCCATTCGTGCACATGGCCGCTGGCCGGCGCCGCGCCCGGCTCGATCACGATGTCGCCGTTGGTGCTGCGGCGGATGCTCGGCCCGGCCACGCCATCGCTGCCGTTGGGCACGGGCAACAGCGGTGCATCGAGGGTGACCGGGTGCGAGGTCGGCGCCGCCGGCGTGTACGGCCCGGAGGCAACCTCGCGGCCCTTCGCATCGACCACCACCACGTCGGCGAGCCCGGCATCGGGCTCGGCCCACGCATAGGCCTCGCGCGGCAGTTCCAGCACGTAGGCGCTGGCATGCGCGCCCGGCGTCGCCTGCACCGGCCACGCATACGCGTAAGACGGCACGCTATCGGCCTGCGCCGGGGAAAGCACCGCGCCCAGCGCGGTCACGTAGATCACGAACAGGCCGATCCGGCCATCACGACGCATGGGGAGACTCTTCGGGTTCAACAGGTGCCTGCCTTGGCGGAGCGGGTGCGAGGTAACCGATGACCGTGCAGAGCAGGCCATAGGCGATGAACGAAGCGATGCCGAACAGGTTGCCCAGATGGCCACGGTCGACGAGAAGAAGCTTGGCCAAAACGATGCCCATGCAGGCGGCGCCGGCGATCCACAGCAGGCGCTGGCCACGACGCGAGCCGAGCACCCAGGCGACCACGCCGATGACGCTCCAGACGATGGTCAGCGACAGCTCGGCGAGGCTGGAGTTACCCATGCGCTCGTCCCACGGCACGCCGCCCAGGTGATGCACGGCGCGCAGGGTCATGCTGGTGGCGATAACGAAGAACGCCACGGCGAGGATCGCCGGACGCACGCGACGGAACGCCACCGGCGTCTCCGCATCCCACAAGGCCCGCGCGATCAGACCGAACACGGCGACCAGCACGAGCTCCAGCGGATTCAACACGGGAATGAACGGCAACGGCTGCGCGCTGCCATCCACGCAGGCGGCCATCACGCCGATCACCACGCTGGCCGACAACCCGCCCAACGCGATCACCCGCCGCGCCATCGCCACCGCATCGCCGAGGTTCATGCCATGCACATGCGCGCCACCACCGCTCTCTGTAGGAGCGCGCCCCGCGCGCGAAAGCCCCACCGACAACGGCACGGTAGCCACCGAAGGCACCCAAAACGCCAGCTTCGTCAGCAGCAGCACCGGCGCCACATACGCCAACACCTGCCACCCATCGCCCACACCGGGCCGATACCCAAACGCCTGATGCGTGCCCACGTAAGCCAGAGCCAGCCAGATACCCCACCACAGCGTCTCGGCCGCCACCGCGGTGATCCCATGCGCGACCACGCCCTGGGTCACCAGCGCACGCAGGGAGAACCACGCCGACACGCCCGCAACAGCTACCGCGAGCAACGGCCAGCCCATGAAGACCTGGATGCTGTCGCTGTCCGCGTAAAGCGCCTGCGCGATCATCGCCACGAAGGCGAGCGGCACCGCACCGGCGAGCATCACGCCCAGGTCCAGCTTGCGCACGTAGCGCGTCGCCACGGCCAGCACCCAGCCGGTGACGCCGAACAAGGCCATGAACGCGGCCCAGCGCGGCGCGTCGGCGAGGACGAAATGATCGACCTCGCTACCGAAGCCGAGCAGCCACCACGCCACGCTCCAAAGCAGCAAACCGCCGCGGGCCAGGCTGCCGATGCCCTTGGACGCGCTGTGCCGGTCGTACTGCCACAGGCAGGCGACGCCGCCGGCGGTGATCAGCATGGCGCCGACGAAGTACGCGTTGACGAAGGGGATGTCGCGTAGCGCCGCATGCGGGAAGTCGGCGAGCGTCCACGCGACGCCGGAGGCCAGCTGCAGGAAGATGCCCGACCAGCGCGGCAGGCGGCGCTGCTGGCGGAAGCCCAGCCAGACCAGCCCCGCGCCTTCCAGCGCGAAGATGCACGCGGTGACGCTGGCACTGAGCGCCAGCGGGATCGCGGTGGTTGCGAAGGCCACGGCCAGCACGGCCCAGGTTTCGCGCAGCAGGCCCATGTCCTCGCGCTTGCGCACGGCGAAGGCGATGGCGACGTACAGCGCGGCCGCGACCAGTGCCGACATCGCGATCGGCATCGGTTTCCAGTCGAGCAACGCACCCTGCAGCAACAGGCTCACGATCGGCGTGCCGAACATCAGGCAGCCATCGAGGATCGCGCGGTCGCGACGCGGCGAACGCAACACGTGCAGCCACGGCACCGCGACGTAGAGCAGGAAGAACAGGACCAGGAACGGTTCGGTGCTGTTGAAGAATTCCGGGCGGTAACCGAGCACGCCCCACGCCGTGCCGACGCCGAACGTCGCGACGAAACCGAGCACGTTGAGTACCCGCCACGCGCGCTTCCACGCGATGGCGAAGATGCCGAGGTTGAGCACCGCGTAGTACGAGAACAGGGCGACATGGTTGCCGTGCCCGCTCGACGCGAGGATCGGTGCGGCGAACCCCGCGATGAGGCCGAGCACCGCCAGCGCCAGCGAATCCTGCAACACGGCGAGGACGCCAAGCGATCCGACGAAGATCACCAGCAACACGAAGGTCGGCAACGCGTCGATCAGCCCGTAGAGGCGATAGGCCGCGAACACCGTCATCACCAGCACGCCCAGCGCACCGCCCTGCAAGGACAAGGCGAACGCCCGGCGCGTATCGCGCTGCCACCAGCCGAAGGCCACGCCGGCGATCGCCGCGAGCGCGACGACACTCAGGCGCACCGACACCGGCACGTGCAGCAAGCCCTGGTCGGAGGCGTATTTGAGGAACGCGGCAACACCAGCGAACAACACCAGCATGCCGACCTTCACCGGGACATTGCCTTCGGTGAACCAGCGTTTGGCGGTGTCGAAGAAGCGCTCGATGGCCGAGGGACCAGCCGGTTCGAACGGGATCGGGCGCTGCGCAGGCGGTGGAGGCGGCATGGCGCCTTGCGATGCAGAGACCGATGCGGCGTGGGCCGCGGGACGCGCATACGGAGGAATGGAAGGCGCCGTGCCGCCCGGCATCGGCGGCGGCAACGGGCCGTCGCCAGGCGCGCTGACCGGTCCCGCGGAAGGCGGAAGGTCGGATGTTTGCGCCGGGAAGCCTGGCGGCCGCTGGGTGGCTTGCGGGGCAGCGACGGGCGACACGTCGGCAGGACGCGGCGCGGTACGGGTGGCCGCATCGGCAGCCGGCCATGCGGCCGGATCGCGGGCGTCGCGGGCTACCGACGACGAGGTCGCCGGCTCCGGCAGGAGGCCGACACGCGCCTTCAGCTCGTCCAGCTCACGCCGGGTCAGCGACAACCGTCCCCAAAGCAGACCGATGGCGAAGCCGGCGCAGGCACCAGGGATGCCCTCTCCGATCAACCCGCCGACGATGGCCCCCACGATAGCCCACACCACGTACATGCCCTTGCTACCTCAACACGTCCGATGTCGTGGTGCGGAGTCTTGCACGAAAGTCGCTCGTGCCGTTATGGCCATGCCGCTGGGAGACATGGCCTGGCGCCCTGGCCGTGGCGTCAGCGGCACAACGGCGGGAGGTACGCCATCGGGATATCGTTGGAAGCGCACTGCCAGGTCACCCCGTCAGGCCGCTGCACGGGGCTGAGGGAAAGCGACCGCCCACGGATCTTGATGTTGGCCTGATCGCCATACGTCACGTAGAGCGTGCCTGCCGACACCCTGACGCTCTCCGTGTACCTGCCATGGATAGCTTCCGGATCCTTCATCCCAAGCGCCGCGTTGTCCGCCGGGAACGTCCCGTGCTGCGCGCGGTAGGTCAGCACAGGCGTCCTCAACTCACCCGCCAGCGTGACGCCCTCGGCCACCTGGCTACGGATCACATAACCCTGGTACTGCGGGATCGCGATCGCCGCGGCAACCGCCACGACGAAGGGCACGGCAAACAGCCACCACAACACCGCCTTGGGCGGCTTCGGCGTCGTCTGGCCGGTGTCCTTCCAGCGGGCAAGCCAGGTCAGCGTGCCCTGCAGGTAGAAGACGTTGAAGAAGAACAGCGTGATGCCGCCGAAGCCCACGTCGAGGCCCAGCCGTTTGGCTTCGGACGCCACCGAATTCGCCATCAGGAAGCTCGCGATGATCATCAGGATGCCGGCGGCCAGCGAAAACAGCGACTGGACCGATGCCCCGGCCGTGCCACCCATGCCACCGGCGAGCACGCCGCCGAAGAACGCCGTCCCCAACGCGATGAGCAACAGGGTCGTCGCGCTACTGGTGCGGTCGATCTTCTTCACCCAGGTCGACTGCACGAAGACCCAGACCCAGATAAACAGACCGAACGACACCGTCGACAGCAACGCCACCACGAACCAATGCAAGGCCGGCGGGCGCGGGAAGGCACGCCGACCATCCATCGGCGAAGACCCATGCCGCGGCCCCGCCGAAAACCCCTCCATCCCACCCGCCCACGGCGGCGGCACCGACCCACCCGCCGGCAACGGCTCACCCAACACCGCAGCCAGCGCCACCCAAGCCGGCAACCCCGAACGCCACGCAAGCGTATCCAGCGAAATACTGCCGTCCTTCAGCCAATGCCGGATCGTCGACGCCGGATACGGCCCATGCGGCTCACCCTGCCGCGCAATCCAGATACCCGGCTCAGAAGCGTCGGGCTCTACCGCAGGCGTCATGGGTTCCAGCACAAGGCCAACCGGCACTTCGACGCGGTCCTCGACAACCGGTTCCTCGACAGCCGTCGATACGGGCTCAACCCACACCGACCACTCCCTGTCACCCTGCCGCCGATACCGCTCGCCATTGAGGATGAACTCACCCAGGCCCGCCAACGGCACCGGCCCACGGGTCGACCCCGCCCGCTCGAACACCGCCAGCACACCGTCGTCGGCCACCACACGCGCATCGATATGCGAACGAACCAGGCCGTCAGCCATCGCCCGCGCAGCCGCCTCATCCAACCCCTGCTTCACCACCAACGGCAAACGCGGCAGCATCCGCTGCTCGAACTCCGCCACGTCAATCCGAAAACCCCTCGCGACAGCCGCCCACACAGCAAGCTCGTCCACGGCGCCAGGCAACGACCCAGCGATCACGACACAAAACGACATCCGCTATCCCCCTGTCCAAGGCGAGCTTTATAACCGGGCGCGGGCAAGCTGCACAGTGGGGGGTGGGTTTGGTTTGCGGTTGGGATTCGGGCCAGGCTGCGTAGCGATGGATTTGATAGCGCGAAGATGCGTCTCGGAGTTGCGGCTACGCCGCCGTGACCTCCATTCGCGCGCAGGCGCGCTCCTACAGGGGCCGCCTGGCAGCTGTCCAACCCAGTTCGCGGCAAGATGGAGGAGAGCCCTCGGTGCCTACCCTCGAGGCGAGTTCCGCACAAGCGAGCGCCCGTAGGGCAATAAGTACATGGGCCGCGGCTGCGGCCAACCTTGTCGAGCGCGGAGGACCTGTCTGAGCAGCGAGGGTAGGCAGCGAGGGCTGTCCTGCGTGCAGGCCCGAGCGCCGCGCGGACGGCATTCGCGCGCAGGCGCGCTCCTACAGAGCGCCAGGGCGGTTAGTGGACGGGTTGGGTCTGGAGGACGGGGGCGTCGCCGATCACGTCGGCACCCTTCGGCGGCACGAAATTGAACGTCTCCGCCGGAAGCGCCACATTCTTCTGCCAGCCCGTGAACAGAATCCGCGTCGTATTACCCAGCTGATCCTTGAACTCCATCCGCGCCAGGCCACCCGCATCGAAACCAAGATCCGCGTAATCGAACGCCGGATCCTTCGACGTCGACGACAGACGCAGCCACTGCATCCCGTCGTGCTCGCCCTGCTCCGCCACCTTGAAGAAACCCTTGTCCAGCTGCGACAGATCCGTCAGCACCGTCAGCGGACTCTGCGCCTCCTCCGTGCTCTGCTTACGCACCGTCACCTGGTCCAGGTCCGGGTCATACAGCCACACCCGGCTACCGTCCGCGACGATCGTCTGCTTGCTCGGCGACAACACCTCCCAACGGAACTGCCGCGGCGCCTCCAGCGACACCACGCCCGTCGAGGTCTTCCCCGGCCCACCATTCACGTCGAACAAGGTCTGGCTAAACCGCCCCGTCAACGAATGCAGCCCCTTCGCAAACGCATCCAGCCGCTCACGCGCCGGACCCGCCGCAAACGCAGGCAAGGCAAGCAGGGAAAGGGAAGCGGCAAGCAGGAAACGTTTCATGGGGGGCAGTCTCGAGGATTCGTGCGGAGAGTGGCTCGGTAAAGCGTAAATGGTCAATCGTCAGTAACCGCCGGCGAACGGAGCGGAGCATACGGTCCGGCGCCAGCCTACACAGCTAACGCTTAACCATTGACGCTTCACCCACCCACCTCAAACAACGACTTCAACATATCAATAGCCTCAGCCGGCGAGATCTCCCCCGCCTCCATCTTCTCGCTGATGTCCGCGATGGCCTTGCCGTCGCGGTGCCAGTAAGGCGCGCTGCGGGTGGCGACGTGGGCGGGGCGGGCTTCCTGGCCGAGCACGACGATTTCGGCGATCTCGCCCTGCTCGGCGAAGATCACTTCCAGCGCGTCGTCGACTTCGGCGGTGTGGCCGGCGGGGTATTCGCGGACCAGGGTGCAGGTGGTACCGTCGGCGCCGCGCAGCTCGAGGCCGGGGATCGACGGGTTCAGCTCGAACACGTTTTCGACCTCGTCCAGCACTTCACGGGTGGGTTTGAGGTCACCGGTGACGAGCAGGCTCCAGGGGCGCTGGCGCAGCGCACCCGGCTTCAGGGCATTCATGGGTCAGTCCTTCGGGGGCGGCGGTGCCAGCACTTCGCGATTGCCGTTGTGCTGGGGCGCGCTGACGATGCCGTCCTGCTCCATCTGTTCGACGAGGCGGGCGGCGCGGTTGTAGCCGATGCGCAGGTGGCGTTGCACGCCGGAGATGGAGGCGCGGCGCGTCTCGGTCACCACGCGCACGGCGCGGTCGTACAACGCGTTGTCGCTGTCGCCATCGCCGTCGGCTTCCTGCGGCAGGCCGGCGTCGTTGATGATCTTGCCGTCGGAGGTGCTCTGCACTTCCTCCAGCACGCCTTCGATATAGTTCGGCGCACCCTGCGCACGCAGCCACTCGACGACGTTGTGCACCTCGTGGTCGTCCACGAAGGCACCGTGCACGCGTTCGGGCGTGGCCGTGCCCGGCGGCAGGTAGAGCATGTCGCCGTGGCCGAGCAGGGCTTCCGCGCCGGACTGGTCTAGGATGGTCCGCGAATCGATCTTCGACGACACCTGGAACGCGATGCGGGTGGGGATGTTCGCCTTGATCAGGCCGGTGATGACGTCCACGGACGGACGCTGGGTGGCCAGGATCAGGTGCACGCCGGCCGCACGCGCCTTCTGCGCGAGGCGGGCGATCAGCTCTTCGACCTTCTTGCCGACGATCATCATCATGTCGGCGAATTCGTCGATGATGATGACGATGTGCGGCAGCGGCTCGAGCGGTTCGGCGACCATGCCCGGCATGTCCGGGTTGGCGCGGAACAGCGGATCCAGCAACGGCTGGCCGCCCTTCTCCGCTTCCTGCACCTTCTTGTTGAAGCCGCCGAGGTTACGCACGCCCACCGCGGCCATCAGCTTGTAGCGGCGCTCCATCTCGGCCACGCACCAGCGCAGCGCGTTGGCGGCTTCCTTCATGTCGGTGACGACCGGCGCGAGCAGGTGCGGGATGCCCTCGTAAACGGAGAGCTCCAGCATCTTCGGGTCGATCATGATCATGCGCACGTCTTTCGGGCTGCTCTTGTAGAGCAGGCTCAGCACCATGGCGTTCACCGCCACGGACTTACCCGAACCGGTGGTACCGGCGACCAGCAGGTGGGGCATCTTGGCGAGGTCGGTGACCACCGCCTTGCCGCCGATGTCCTTGCCCAGGGCCAGCGCCAGCGGCGACTTCACCTGGTCGTAGCGCTCGGACTTGAGGATCTCCGAGAGGTAGACGATCTGCTTCTTGGTGTTGGGGATTTCCAGGCCGATGACGTTCTTGCCGGGAATGACGTCGACCACGCGCACGCTGACCACGGACAGGCCGCGGGCGATGTCCTTGTCCAGGCTGGAGACCTGGCTGCCGCGGACGCCGGCGGCGGGCTCCAGCTCGAAACGGGTGATCACCGGGCCCGGGTAGACGCCGGCCACGCGGGCTTCCACGCGGAAGTCGCGCAGCTTCAGCTCGACTTGGCGCGAGAGCACCTCGAGGGTTTCTTCCGAATAGCCCGGGCCCTGCGGCGGGGCTTCGTCCAGCAGCGACAACGGCGGAATCTCGCCATCCATCGACGCGCCGGTGAACAGGGGAATCTGGTTTTCGCGGACGGCACGGTCGCTCTTTACGACCATCGGCGCCGGGGTCTCGATGCGGACGGGCTCGCGCCTGGCCTGCTTGACCGCCTCGGCCTTCTTCACCACCTCGCGCTCGGCGCGGGCGGAACGGGCCGCCATGACCTCGGGGGCCTGGCGCACCTTGCCGCCGAACCAGCCGCCGATCTTCATGACCAGCTCGCCGGTTGAATCCATCAGTTTGAACCACGACAGGCCGGTGGCCAGCGTGATCGCGATCAGGCACACCGCCAGCAACAGCAGCGGTGCACCCTTATCGCCAAACGCACGATGCAGGCCGTTGCCTACCCATTTGCCGACGATGCCGCCCGGGCCTTCCGGCAGGATCGGCGAATCGACATTCAGGTAGACCAGGGCCGGCGCCGTGATGAAGAAGAACACGAAGCCGATCAGCCGCAGGGAAGGTTCCCAGGGCTGGACCACGCGCTCGCCGCGGTGGCGGATGACCTGGATGCCCAGGGCAAGCAGCAGCAGCGGAAAGAAATAAGAGACCAGGCCGAAGATGTAGCGCAGCAGGTTGGCGATGTTCGCCCCCACCGCGCCACCGAAGTTGGTGGCGTGCTCAGCCACGCCCATGTGACCCCAGCTGGGATCCTGGTCGTTATAGCTGAGCAGGCACACCAGCAGGTACAGCGCGAGCGGGAGCAGCAAGAGTGCCCCCGCTTCGCGCAGGCGGCGCTTGAGCTCCTCGCTCAAGCCCTCCTGCTGTGCCTGGGCCTTCGCCCGGGCCTGTTTTTTTACTACTTTCGCGCTGCGCGCCACTTAGCGAACCACTTCGGTCTTGGACCGGGGCATCATGCCATGCCCTGAAGCGCCGGGTGCATCAGCTTGCCGCCTTCGATATTGATGCCGGCGGCCAGCGGGGCGTAGTCGCGCCACTCGTTGCCCGACGCCAGGCGCTGCACGTACGGCAGGATGGCCGCCGAGATGGCGGTGGACGAGGTCTGCGGCACGGCGCCCGGCATGTTGGTCACGCAGAAATGCGTCACGCCGTGCACTTCGTAGGTCGGTTCCTTCCAGGTGGTCGGACGCGAGGTTTCGAAGCAGCCGCCCTGGTCGATCGAGATGTCGACGAGCACCGAGCCCTTCTCCATCGTCTTGACCATGGCTTCGGTGACCACGCGCGGGGCCTTGGCGGACGGGATCAGCACGGCGCCGACGACGATGTCGGCGGTACGCACTTCCTCGGCCACCGACGACTCGTACGGGTACAGCGCGGTGACGTTCGGGCCCATCGCCATCATCTCGGCGAGGCGGTCCTGGCGCTTGTCGAACACCACCACGTTGGCACCGGCCTGGGCGGCCAGGGCGGCAGCGTTGCCACCGGCGGCGCCGGCGCCGAGCACCACGACCTTGCCACGCGGGGTGGAGGCCATGCCGCCGAGCAGCTTGCCCTTGCCACCGTTGGGCTGGTGCAGGAGGGTCGTGCCGATCTGGGTGGCGATGCGGCCGGCGATGACCGACATCGGCAGCAGCAGGGGCAGCAGGCCGTTTTCGTCCACCGACTCGAAGGCGATGCCGGTCAGGCCGATGTCCAGCAGGCTCTTGGTGAGCGCCGGCTCGGCGGCCAGGTGCAGGTAGCAGAACAGCAGGTGGTGCTTCTTGAGCAGCTTGAGATCGCCTTCGATCGGCTCCTTGACCTTGACGATCAGCTCGCCCTTTTCGTACAGGGCGGCGGCGTCGGGCACCACGGTGACGCCGAGGGCCGAATAGTCGCTGTCCGCGTAGCCGCTCTTGGTGCCGGCGCCGGACTGGATGAAGACCTCATGGCCACGATGGACCAGGTCGGCCGCGGCGGCGGGAATGAGGGCCACGCGGCCTTCGAGGGTCTTGGTTTCGGAGGGGATACCAATGCGCATCTTGAGGAAGATCCTGAAAGTACAGAATTAAGCCCCCATGTGGGGACATGGTGGCCACCGGCATAAAGCGGAATGTCTTGAATCGCACACTCGTCTTCCCCATTCTTCCGGGTCGACGCAATCTCGCGGAACCTCGACACGGCGTTAGCTTCCTGCCGCAAGAGGCGAGCGGTACGACTGAAACAGCCGCAGCAAACCTCAAGGATTATACATGAGCACCCCCAAGCACAGCCGCCTGCTGATCCTCGGCTCCGGCCCCGCCGGCTACACCGCCGCCGTCTACGCGGCCCGTGCGAACCTCAAGCCGACGATGGTGACCGGCCTGCAGCAGGGTGGCCAGCTGATGACCACCACCGAGGTGGACAACTGGCCGGGTGACGAAAAGGGCGTCCAGGGCCCGGAACTGATGCGCCGCATGGCCGAGCACGCCGAGCGCTTCGAGACCGAGATGGTGTTCGACCACATCCACAACGTGGACCTGCAGAACCGCCCGTTCCGCCTGAAGGGCGACGGCGGCGAGTACACCTGTGACGCACTGATCATCACCACCGGCGCCACCGCCAAGTACCTGGGCATCGCCTCGGAAGAGAAGTTCAAGGGCCGCGGCGTCTCCGCCTGCGCCACCTGCGACGGTTTCTTCTTCCGCGACCAGGACGTGGTCGTGGTCGGCGGCGGCAACACCGCCGTGGAAGAGGCCCTGTACCTCTCCAACATCGCGCGCAAGGTCTACCTGGTCCACCGCCGCGACAAGCTCCGCGCCGAAAAGATCATGCAGGACAAGGTCTTCGAGAAGGCCGCGGCCGGCAAGATCGAGCTGCTGTGGAACCACGCGATCGACGAAGTGCTGGGCGACGACTCCGGCGTGAACGGCGTGCGGGTGAAGGACGTGAACACCGGCGCGAAGCGCGACCTCGAAGTACAGGGCTTCTTCGTCGCCATCGGCCACACCCCGAACACCGGCATCTTCGACGGCCAGCTGGACATGAAGGACGGGTACATCCAGATCCAGTCCGGCCTGGCCGGCATGGCCACGGCGACCTCGGTCCCGGGCGTGTTCGCCGCCGGCGACGTGGCCGACCACGTCTACCGCCAGGCGATCACCTCGGCCGGCTTCGGCTGCATGGCCGCGCTGGACGCCGAGCGCTGGCTCGACCAGAACCACAAGCTCGACTGATGGGCCCCGGCCCCGCGCGCCCCGCCGCGCGGGGCTGCCTGCCATGACCGACGTCCGTTTCCTGCGAGGCCTGGGCAGCGTCCCCGCCGCCGACTGGGACGCGCTCGTCCCGGACGGCAACCCGTTCGTGTCGCACGCCTTCCTGCACGGGATGGAGTCGAAGGGTTGCCTGCGCGAGGACTACGGCTGGGCGCCCTACCACCTGGCCATTTACGAGCAGGGCCGGCTGGTCGCCGCCGCCCCGACCTACCTGAAGGGCAATTCGCACGGCGAGTTCGTCTTTGACTGGAGCTGGGCGGCCGCGTGGGAACGCGCCGGCGGCCAGTACTACCCGAAGATGCTGGTCGCCTCGCCCTACTCACCCGTGCCCGGGCCGCGCCTGCTGGTGCGCGAAGGCGTCGCCGCCGACATCCTGCGTAACCAGCTCACGGCCGCCCTGGTCGACGAGGCCGACCGCCTTGGGCTGTCCTCGATCCACGCCAATTTCCTGCCCGAAGCCGACCTGCACGCCTTCGACGACCGCTGGCTGGTCCGGGCCGACTATCAGTTCCACTGGCATAACCGCGGCTACACGGGCTTCGACGATTTCCTCGCCGCGCTGACCGCGAAGAAGCGGAAGAACATCCGCCAGGAACGCGGCTATGCCCAGGCCTCCGGCTTGACCCTGGAGATGCGCGCGGGCGATACGTTGTCGGATGCCGAATGGCGGCAGATCCACGGCTTGTACGAGCTGACCTTCGACATGAAGGGCAACCACGCGGCGCTGACCGCCCGCTTCTTCCAGTACCTCGGCCGCAGCATGGGCAACCAGGTGCAGGTGGCGATGGCGCGCGACGATCGCGATATCGTCGCCATGGCGCTGTTCATGCGCGGCGGCGATGCGTTGTACGGGCGTTACTGGGGCGCGAGCGTCGAGGTCTCCGGCCTGCATTTCGAGCTGTGTTACTACCGCGGCATCGAGTACGCCATCGCCGAAGGGCTGTCCCGTTTCGAACCCGGCGCGCAGGGCGAGCACAAGCTGGCCCGTGGCTTCCTGCCAACGCTGACCCATTCGCGCCACTACATCGCCCACGACGGTTTTCGCCGTGCCGTGGCCGAGGCGCTTGAACATGAGGCCGAACACCGCGAGGCTTACCGCGCCGAGTTGCTGACTCATTCGCCTTACGCGGAACGATGATTCGCCTGCCCCAGCTCCACCCTGCCCGCCCCCACCTGTTCCCGGATGCCGAACAGGCTCTGGAGGAACCCAATGGCCTGCTCGCGTGGGGCGGCGACCTGTCGGCCGAACGCCTGCTGGCCGCGTATGCGCAGGGGGTGTTCCCGTGGTTCAACGAGGACGAGCCGATCCTGTGGTGGTCGCCGGATCCGCGTTGCGTGTTCCGTACCGATGGCGTGCACCTGAGCCGGAGCATGCGTAAGCAGCTGGCGAAGTCGTCGTGGCGGCTGACGGCCGATACGTCGTTTTCGCGGGTGATGCGTGCGTGCGCGGCGCCGCGCAATGGCCAGCCGGGGACGTGGATCACCGAGGAGATGATGGCTGCCTACCAGGAGCTGCATCGGCTGGGGCATGCGCATAGCGTGGAGGTGTGGGATCGCGGCTCGCTGGTGGGTGGTATCTACGGCGTGGCGGTGGGTCGGTTGTTTTGTGGTGAGTCGATGTTCAGTGCGCAGCCGGGGGGGTCGAAGGTGGCGTTGGCGGGGTTGTGCCAGCTGTTGCATGGCTGGGGTTTTCCGCTGATGGATGCGCAGGTGACGAATTCGCATTTGTTGTCGATGGGTGCGGTCGAGGTGCCGCGTCGTCAGTTCGTGGCGCAGGCGCGTCGCCTGGCGGCGATGCCGGGCGCGCCGGGTTCGTGGATCAAGGCGGCGGTGCCGCTGCCGTCGATCTAAGCGGTTCGCCGCGTTGCGGCGCATGCCCCGCGGCCTCCGGCCGAACCGCCGCCCCTGTAGGAGCGCGCCTGCGCGCGAATGCCGTCCCCGCGGCGCTCGGGCCTTGCCGCAGGACAGCCCTCGCTGCCTACCCTCGCTGCTCAGACAGGTCCTCCGCGCTCGACAAGGTTGGCCGCAGCCGCGGCCCATGTACCTATTGCCCTACGGGCACTCGCTTGTGCGGAACTCGCCTCGAGGGTAGGCACCGAGGGCTCTCCTCATCCGTGCCGCGGGCTGGGTTGGACAGCCACGGCACCGGCGGCGGGCTCCTGTAGGAGCGCGCCTGCGCGCGAACCAAAACACGGCGGCGCAGCCGCAACCTGGAAATACCCGCGCGAACAGCCAACAGACATCGCGATTGTTTTCGCGATGGCATCGCGCATGGCTTACCGCCCGCGATGCCCGCTCATTTCGGCGCCGGCGTTTTTCGGCAGCAAGGCGCATACCGGGGCGGCGATCAGCGAGATGAAGGTGACGACGAGGAAGGCTAGGCTGAAGTCGGGTAGCGCGGCGTGTTCGCGGCCGTGCCAGACGACGGAGACGTGGAGGGCGGCGGCGGCGACGCAGATGCCTAGCGAGAGCATGAGTTGCTGGAAGGTGGTGTAGAAGCTGGTGGCGCTGGAGAAGCGTTCGCTGGGTACGTCGGCGTAGGCGACTGTGTTGTAGGCGCTGAACTGTAGTGACTGGAAGAAGCCGGAGAGCAGCAGTACGGCGTAGATGATCCACAGGGGCCAGTCGGGGCGGAATAGCGCGCAGAGGGCGACGCAGATCATCGAGAAGACGCCGTTCCAGACCAGGGTGGCGCGGAAGCCCCAGCGGCGCAGGACGGGGGCGGCCGTGGCTTTCATGAGCATGGCGCCGAGGGCGGAGACGAAGGTGATCACGCCGCTGTGTGCGGCGGACAGGCCGAAGCCGAGCTGCATCATCAGTGGCAGCAGGAAGGGTACGGCGCCGGCGGTGATGCGGGTGAGTGAGCCGGCGATCACCGAGAGGCGGAAGGTGGTGAAGCGCATCAGCGACATGTCGAGGATGGGGTTGGCGATGCGTCGCGAGTACATCAGGTACCCGGCGCCCGCGAGCATGCCGGCGATGATCAGGCCGGTGGAGCCGAAGAACGTCGACGATCCGCGGCTGGCCATTTCCAGGCCGAAGACCAGGCACGAGAGCGAGATGCCGGACAGGACGAAGCCGATCCGGTCGAACGGTACGCGTTCGGTGAGGCGCACGTCGGGCACGTACTTCGTCGCGAGCCACATGCCGGCGAGGCCGATCGGGACGTTGATGTAGAAGATCCAGCGCCACGAGACCCAGGTGACGATGAAGCCGCCGAGCGGCGGGCCGACGACGGGGCCGATCAGCGCGGGGACGAGCAGCCAGGACATGGCGCTGACCAGTTCCGACTTGGGCACCGAGCGCAACAACACCAGGCGCCCGACCGGTACCATCATCGCGCCGCCGATGCCTTGCAACAGGCGCGACAACACCAGCAGCGGAAGGCTTCCGGCGACACCACACAGAATCGAGCCGACGGTGAACAGGGCGATCGCTGCGCGGAAGACGTTGCGCGAACCGTAACGGTCGGCGATCGCGCCGCTGGCCGGGATGAACACGGCCAGGCTCAGCATGTAGGACGTCAGCGCCACGCTCATGTGCAGCGGCGAGACGTCGAACGATTCCGCCATCGCCGGCAGCGCGGTCGCCAGGATCGTGCCGTCCAACTGCTCCATGAACATCGCGCTTGCGATGATCAGGGCAACGGTACGAAAGCCAGGGGCGGTGGTCATCCGGGCGGAGGCGGCGGGGGAACGCGCATTTTAGCAGAGCCGTGCAACGTGCGTTCGCTTCTAAAGACTTGTTCATGCCCCGACAACGGATCGACGAAGCGTAGTTCGCGGGCCAGCAGGCCGAGCGGTTCGGTGAAGCCGGGTGCCTCCTCGCGCAACACCGGATACATCACATCCCCCACGATGGGTGCGCCGAGCGAGGCCATGTGCACGCGTAGCTGGTGCTTGCGCCCGGTCACGGGATTCAGTCGGTAGAGCCACTGCCCTGCCCCGCGTTCGATCACGTCGATGAGGGTGCGTGCGTTGGCTTCGCCGGGTACTTCCTGCATGCGGAAGAACGGTTCGCCGCGGTCGAGGCGGCTTTCGCGGACATGGGGGAACGTGATGCCCGGCAGCGGTGGCGCGAGGGCTTCGTAGGTCTTTTCGATGCGTCGTTCGCGGAACAGCCGGGTGTAGGCGTCGCGACTGGAGGGGCGTGCGGAGAACACCACGAGGCCGGCGGTGGCGCGGTCGAGTCGGTGTAGCGCGACGAGGTCGGGGTTGCCGAGCCGGCGGGCGAGTCGCACGGACAGGGTTTCCTCGACGTACGCGCCGGCGGGCATCACCGGGAGGAAATGCGGCTTGTCGGCGACGACGAGGTCGTCGTCGACGTAGACCAGGGTTTCCTCGAACGGGATGCGTGGTTCGGCGGCGACTTCGCGACGGTAGGTCAGCGGCAGGCCCGGGACGAAGGGCGCGTCGGCGTCGAGTGGGCCGTCCGGGCCTTCGACCAGGCCGCGTGCCATGCGCGACTGCCAGGTGGCGCGATCGATCGCGGGGAAGCGTTCGCAGAGGAAGTCGAGCACGCTGTGCCAACCCGTGGATGGCAGGACGACGCGGCTGGCGGGGAGCGGGTGCATGGCGGGTAGTTTGCCTGCCGCGGCGCGCGTGGGCGAACGCCGGATGCCCGTGCACGGCGAAACGCACGAAAAGGTCGGCACGCGCAAGACGCCGCGGTGGCTGGCATGGGCATATACTCATCCCTACATCCCCACCCCGTTTTGAGGTCGCTGCGCCCGTGATCGGCCAGTTTTTCAGGAAGCTGTTCGGCGCCGGCACGCCCGCGCCTGCTGCCGTTGAGCCGGAGCACGCGTTCGTCGCCGTGGCCGTGCCGTCGCCGGTCGAGGCTTCCAATGCGATCGTCGCCGAAGAGATCGAAGATCGCTTCTATCGGCTGTTGATGGGCCTGGCGCCGTCGAGCGAGCCGGCGATGAGCGCGACCGAGCAGGCCGCGCTGCGCCGCCTGCGCGATGCCTTCGGCGCCGAGCGTTTCGACGTCGGCACGCTGCCGCGCCTGCCGGCGGTGGTGCCGCAGCTGATGCGCCAGCTCCGCAACGACGAGAGCAGCAGCCGCACGCTGGCCGAGCTGATCGCGCGTGACACCGTGCTGGTCGGTGAAATCATCCGCGTCGCGAACAGCGCCTATTTCCGTACCTCGCGTCCGGTTACCGGCCTGCCCCAGGCGATCACCCTGCTCGGCCAGACCGGCCTGCGCCGGGTGGTGATGCAGCTGGTGATGCGGCCGATCCTGCGCACGGACACCGACCCTGTCAGCCGCGCCGCCGGCGAACGCCTGTGGGAGCACGCCGAGCGCTGCGCCCGCACCTGCGTGTTCCTCAGCCGTCCGGCCGCCGATCCGTTCGAAGCCTTCCTCGCCGGACTGGTCAGCCAGGCCGGTGCGCAGACGATCCTGCTCGAGCTCGACGCCGCGGGCCTGGCCCAGGAAAGCCTGAGCCGGCCGTTCGTCGCCGCCGTGGGCCAACAGGTCGAGCGGCTGTCGTTGCATGCCGCGCGCCATTGGGAATTCCCGTCCCGCGTCGTGCAGGCTCTGGCCGAGCGCGCGGACCCCGCCGATGCCGGCGCGCGCACGCCGCTGGGCCGGTCGCTGCTCGCGGCCAGCCGTACGGCCATGCTGGATGTGCTGGTCGAGCAAGGCGTCGCCGACGCGGAGAGCGTGTTGCTCGCCACGCCGGCGCAGGGCTTCAGCCAGGAACGCCTGCTCGCCGCCCGCAACGACCTGCGCGCCCCCGCCACCGCGGAAGCCTAGGGCGTCAGGTCAGCGCGCGGCCCCGGTCGCGACCACGTCGGCCCAGACCTGGGTCGCCAGGTCGGCCGACGCCGCCTGCAGCAGGCCCGGCACCACCGTCGCCAGATGCGGCTCGTCCGCCTGCAGCGGTACCGCCTTCTGCACGCGATAACCCTTCACGACGATCTTGCCGCGCGCCACGATCCGGCAGTCGGCCTGCAGGTCGATGGTGGTCGCCGGCTCGTCCGCCTTGGGCGTGGCCGTCACCGACAGGCCCAGGTTGCGGCAGCCGATGATCAGGTCAGTGAAGTACTTCGGCTGCAGCGAGGTGCGCAGCTGGGCCTGGATCACCGAGACGGTGTCCGGGGTCACTTCGACGTGGGCCCTGGTTTCCAGCCCCTTCACGGTCACCACGCTGCCGAGCTTGTTTTCCACGGTAAGCCACGGCGAGGAAGGGCTCGCGGCAACCATCCGGCTGGCATCGGCTTCGATCATCGTCTTGCCGCCGCAGCCGGACAGCATCACGGCCGCGGCGGCGGCCACTACATATTTCATCACGTGCATTAACCCCTGGGTCCCCTGTAACGAGCCGCGTACTGTACCTGCAAGGCGGCCGGCGGCGAAGCCTGTCGGCGGCCCCGGTGCCGGCCTGCACAATCTGCCGAAAACGCCATAGTGAAAGTGCCGGAAACGCCCTACGCGGCGCCCGGACACCGCCGATAGTGATCTTCATGCACAAGTGGATCACCCTGATGGCCGGCGGCCCGCAGGACGGCCAGCAGTTCAGCCGGGCCTTCGACATCGCACGCGCTTCCCCGCCGCCCATGCGCGCGGCGGACGGGCTCGTCTGCTGCCCCGTGGCCATGCGCGCCCTCGGCGACACGGCGTTCTGCGTGGTGGTCCACCCGGAGGCGCGTGACGAGCAGATCGAAAACGCGATCGACTGCATGGTCGAGGCGGCCCAGGGCGGCCGGATTTCCGGCAAATAGCCAGTTAAGTGTATGATATCGACGTTCTAATCCCTGGCAGGATTCCCTGGTTTGGTCTTTTCGGCACGCCCCAGCGAAGCCGGTGATGCCCTTGCGCGGCTGAGCTGGCAAGACTTCGAGCATCTGCTCGCGGAGTATTACCGCGAGCAGGGTTTCCGCGTGGAACGCGTGACGGCTCATGACCTGAAGGCGCTTTCCCACGCCGGGATGGACCTGCGCCTGCGCCGTGGCAGCGAGACCAGCATCGTCCAGTGTGGCCACTGGGATGCCATCGAGGTCGACGTCGACGAGGTCAACACGCTGATCAGCGACATGCTGAACGAGGCGGCCTCGCGCGGCGTGCTGGTCACCCGCGGTCGTTTCACCCCGGCCGCCCAGGCCGCCGTGCGCCGCCAGCCGCGGATCCAGCTGGTCGATGGCGACGTGCTGCGGGTGCTGCTGAAGCTGCCCGACCACCTTGACGTCGCCCCGCCCGGCTCCCGTCCGGCCGAGAAGGTCGCGAAGAAGGCCGCGGTGGCCCGCCGCCGCGCCCGCAAGGACCGGCCGAGGGCCATGCCCATCGCCATCGGCGTGGTGGTCGTGGCGCTGTTCGGGCTATTCATCTGGCGCGCCGTGGGCACCCATGACACGCCGCAGGCGATCGCCGCCGCCCCGGTGACGACGCCGGCCCCGGCCGCCGCCCCCCCGGCGCCCGTCGCATCGACCGCCTCGGTCGTTGCGCCGGCCCCGGCCTCGACCCAGGCGGTCGTCGCCGAGACACCCGCGCTGGCGCCCGCCCCCACCGCATCGGTGGGGGTCACGGTCGCACCCGGTACGCGGATCATCCTGCCGCGTTCGCGCGAACCGGCGATGTCGCCCAGCCTCGTTCGCGAGCTGGCGGAGCGCGAACGCCTGAGCAAGCAGGACGAGAGCGCCAGTCGCAAGAAAAACGAGGATGCGCTGAAAGTGATGGAGCGCAACACGCGCGAGGTCGGCGGCTACTAGGCAAGGCACGTACGTTCACGCCTTTGCCATCACGGCGGGCCTAGGCTGGGGCGAGACCCTGCCCACCCCGGACCTAGCCCATGACCGAGCCGCTCGATGCCGACCTCCTTCGTCGCATGCACGCTTACTGGCGCGCCGCGAACTACCTTACCGTTGGCCAGATCTACCTGCGCGACAACCCGCTGCTCGAAGAGCCGCTGAAGAAAGAGCACATCAAGCACCGCCTGCTCGGCCACTGGGGCACCACCACGGGCCTCAACTTCATCTACACCCATCTCAACCGCGCGATCGTCGAGCGCGACCTCAACATGATCTACGTGATGGGCCCCGGCCACGGCGGCCCCGGCCCCGTGGCCCATACGTACCTCGAAGGTTCCTACACCGAGATCTATCCGCGCATCGACCGCAGCAAGGCCGGCATGCGCGAACTGTTCCGCCAGTTTTCGTGGCCTTATGGCATCCCCAGCCACGTCGCGCCGGAGACCCCGGGCTCGATCCACGAAGGCGGTGAACTCGGCTATTCGCTGTCGCATGCCTATGGCGCCGCCTTCGACAACCCGGACCTGATCGTCGCCTGCGTGGTCGGCGATGGCGAAGCCGAGACCGGCGCGCTGGCCACGAGCTGGCATTCGAACAAGTTCCTCAACCCCGTGCGCGATGGCGCGGTGCTGCCGATCCTGCACCTCAACGGATTCAAGATCGCCAATCCCACGGTGCTTGCGCGCATCGAGCCGGAGGAATTGCGCGACCTGATGCGTGGCTACGGTTACGAGCCGCACTTCGTCGAAGGCCACGAGCCCGAGCCGATGCACCAGGCCTTCGCCGCTGCGCTGGATACCTGCCTGGACGAAATCCGCCGGATCCAGAAGGAAGCGCGCGAGGAAAGCGCCGACAACGCCAAGCGTCCGCGCTGGCCGATGATCGTGTTCCGCAGCCCGAAGGGCTGGACCGGGCCGAAGGTGGTCGACGGCAAGCCGGTGGAAGGTACGTGGCGCGCGCACCAGGTGCCGCTGTCGAAGTTCGAGAACGACGAACACCTGAAGCTGCTCGAAGACTGGATGAAGAGCTACGACGCGCACGAGCTGTTCGACGAACGTGGTGCGTTCCGCGAAGAGTTCGCTTCGCTTGCGCCGAAAGGCCAGCGCCGGATGGGCATGAACCCGCACGCCAACGGCGGCCTGTTGCTCAAGCAGCTGCATATGCCGCACTTCGCGCAATTCTCCGAAGAGGTGAAGACGCCGGGCGACCATAAGGCCGAGGCGACCCGCGTGCTGGGTCGTTTCCTGCGCGAGGTGATGCGGCAGAACATGCGCACCTTCCGCGTGTTCGGGCCGGACGAGACCGCGTCCAACCGGCTCGAAGCGATCTACGAGGCGAGCCCGAAGACCTGGCTGGGCGAGTACGAGGCCGTCGACGAAGACCTCGCGCCGGATGGCCGGGTGATGGAGATGCTTAGCGAACACCAGTGTCAGGGCTGGCTGGAAGGCTACCTGCTCACCGGCCGCCACGGCTTCTTCTCCTGCTACGAAGCCTTCATCCACATCATCGATTCGATGTTCAACCAGCACGCGAAGTGGCTGAAAACCACGCGCAAGATGGAGTGGCGTCCGCCGATCGCGTCGCTTAACTACCTGCTGAGCTCACACGTGTGGCACCAGGACCACAACGGCTTCTCGCACCAGGATCCGGGCTTCATCGACCACGTGGCGAACAAGAAGTCGGAGATCGTGCGGATCTACCTGCCGCCGGATACCAACTGCCTGCTCTCGGTGGCCGACCATTGCCTGCGCAGCCGGCAGTACGTCAACGTGATCATCGCCGGCAAGCAGCCGGACTGGCAGTGGCTGGATATCGAATCCGCCGTGCGCCACTGCACCGCCGGTGCCGGCATCTGGGAATGGGCCGGGCGCGGTGGCGACGATCCGGACGTGGTGATGGCCAGCGCGGGCGACGCACCCACCGTGGAGACCCTCGCCGCGGTGATGCTGTTGCGCGAGTACGTGCCCGACATCCGCATCCGCGTGGTCAACGTGGTCGACCTGATGTCGCTGGAAACGCCGGACGAACATCCGCACGGCATGGACGACGACGTGTTCGACGACCTGTTCACCAAGGACAAGCCGGTGATCTTCGCCTTCCACGGCTACCCCGGGATCATCCACAAGCTGACCTACCGCCGGCACAACCACGACAACATCCACGTGCGTGGCTACAAGGAAGAAGGCACGACCACCACGGCGCTGGACATGATGGTGCTGAACAACATGGACCGCTTCCAGCTGGCCCTCGACGTGATCAACCGCGTGCCACGCTTCGCCGGTGAACGGGAAAAAGCCACGCAGCGTTACTGGGCCGATATCCAGCGGCACAAGCTCTACGTCAGCGAACACGGCCAGGACCTGCCCGACGTCCGCGACTGGCAGTGGCAAGCCGAATAGTAGGAGCGCGCCTGCGCGCGATGAGGCTTGCGGTGAGCTAATTCGCGCGCAGGCGCGCTCCTACAAAACAGACACGGATCTTCATGCACATCCTCGCCCTCAATACCGGCTCCTCCTCCCTCAAATACGGCCTATACGCCGTCGACGGCGACCAGGTCGACACCCTGCTCTCCGACCAGACCGATGCCCCCGGCAAGGATGCCGACCCGGTCGCCGCGATCACCGCGGCGCTGCGCGGGAAGGGTTTGCCGATGCCCGATGCGATCGGCCACCGCATCGTCCACGGTGGCCCGAACGTGCGCGCGCATGCCTTGATCGACGATGCCCTGATGGCGCACCTGGAAGAAGCCAAGGCGTTCGCGCCGTTGCACGTGCCGCCCGCCGTGGAGATGGTGAAGCGCGCACGCAAGGCCTTCCCGGATGCGCCGCAGGTCGCCTGCTTCGACACCGCGTTCCACGCGACGATGCCCGCCGTGGCGAAAACCCTGCCGCTGCCTGCGGCGCTGCGCGAGGGCGGGATCGAACGCTACGGCTTCCACGGGCTGTCGTACGAGTCGATCGTCCGCCAGCTCGGCGCGGCGATCCCTTCGCGCGTGGTGATCGCCCACCTCGGCAACGGCGCGAGCCTGTGCGCCGTGCGCGATGGCAAGTCGATCGATACGACCATGGGCCTGACACCGACGGGCGGCATCGTCATGGGTACGCGGCCGGGCGACCTCGACCCGGGCGTGCTGTTGTACCTGATGCGCGAGAAGGGTTACGACGCGGAGCGGCTGGAGACGCTGGTCGACCGGGAGTCCGGGCTCAAGGGGCTATCCGGCGGAACCAGCGACATGCGCAAGCTGCATGCGATGGACAACGCCGCCTCGCGGCTGGCGCAGGATGTGTTCGTCCACGTGGCGCGCAAGCATATCGCCGCGATGGTGGCGTCGCTGGGCGGCGTGGACCTGCTGGTGTTCACCGGCGGCATCGGTGAAAACGATGCGGTAACCCGCGATGCGATCCTTGCCGGGCTGCAGTGGATGGGCGACTTTGCCAGCCGCGTCATCCCCACCGAAGAAGACGCGCAGATCGCCCGCCACACCGCCCACCTCGCACCCCCCTGTAGGAGCGCGCCTGCGCGCGATGGGGGTCGCATCAACCCCCACCGCACGCAAGCCCAGTCTTACTCGACGACCACAGGAATCTTCCCGATCTTCGAACGCCATTCCCTCGGCCCAGTCTGGTGCACCGAGGTACCCGCACTGTCGACGGCGACGGTGACCGGCATGTCCTGCACGTCGAACTCGTAGATCGCTTCCATGCCGAGGTCGTCGAAGGCGAGCACGCGCGACGACTTGATCGCCTTGGAGACCAGGTACGCCGCGCCGCCAACGGCCATCAGGTAGACGGCCTTGTTGTCGCGGATCGCGTCGATGGCGGTGGGGCCACGCTCGCTCTTGCCGACCATGCCGAGCAGGCCCGTGGTCTCCAGCATCTGCCGGGTGAACTTGTCCATTCGCGTCGCCGTGGTCGGGCCAGCGGGGCCGACCACTTCATCGCGCACCGGATCGACCGGGCCGACGTAGTAGATGAAGCGGTTGGTGAAGTCGACCGGCAGCGTCTCGCCGCGGTTCAACATGTCGATCATCCGCTTGTGCGCGGCATCGCGGCCGGTGAGCAGCTTGCCGTTGAGCAGGATCGTCTCGCCCGGCTGCCAGCTGTTCACTTCTTCGCGGGTGATCGTGTCGAGGTTCACCCGGCGGCCCTTGGACGCGTCGTAGGTGAGCTTCGGCCAGTCTTCCAGCGACGGCGGATCGAGCATCACCGGGCCCGAACCGTCCATCACGAAATGCGCGTGGCGGGTGGCGGCGCAGTTGGGGATGATCGCCACCGGCAGGTTCGCGGCGTGGGTCGGGTAGTCGCTGACCTTGACGTCGAGCACGGTGGTCAGGCCACCGAGGCCCTGGGCGCCGATACCCAGCGCGTTGACCTTCTCGTACAGCTCCAGGCGCAGTTCTTCGGCGCGGTTGGATGCGCCACGGGCCTGCAGCTCGGTGATGTCGATCGGCTCCATCAGCGATTCCTTCGCCAGCAGCATCGCCTTTTCGGCGGTGCCACCGATGCCGATGCCGAGCATGCCCGGCGGGCACCAGCCGGCGCCCATGGTCGGCACGGTCTTCAGCACCCAGTCGACGATGGAGTCGGACGGGTTGAGCATCGCGAACTTGGACTTCGCTTCCGAACCGCCACCCTTCGCGGCGACGGTGACGTCGAGCTTGTCGCCCGGCACGATCGACACGTTGATGACCGCCGGCGTGTTGTCGCGCGTGTTCGTGCGCTTGCCGGCGGGATCCGCCAGCACCGATGCGCGCAGCTTGTTGTCCGGGTGGTTGTAGGCACGGCGAACACCTTCGTTCACCATGTCTTCCACGCTCATCGTGGCATCGTCCCAACGCACGTTCATGCCGACCTTGAGGAACACGGTGACGATGCCGGTGTCCTGGCAGATCGGCCGGTGGCCCTCGGCGCACATGCGCGAGTTGATGAGGATCTGGGCGATGGCGTCCTTCGCCGCGGCCGACTCTTCGCGCTCGTAGGCGGCGGTGAGGTTCCGGATGTAGTCGACCGGGTGGTAGTACGAGATGTACTGGAGGGCGTCAGCGACGCTCTGGATGAGGTCGTCCTGCTTGATCGAGGTCATGGTGCTACCGCTGGCTCGCTGTGGGCTGGCAAACGCCAATTTTAGCGCACCACGGCGGTGTAAGGTGACCGGGCCCTCCCCGGTCTATGTCCAGGCACCCCCGCCCAACGGAGTTCCCATGCGTTCCAGCTTCCGCACCGCCCTGTTCGCCCTGGCCCTCGTGGCCGCCGTCGCGGGCCTCGCCCGGCCGGCCGCCGCCGCGCAGGTCGCCCCTGAATTCGCCGGCATCGCCGCGTGGCAGAACTCGAAGCCGCTGACCATGAAGCAGTTGCGCGGCAAGGTCGTGCTGATCGATTTCTGGGCGTATTCCTGCATCAACTGCCTGCGCACCCTGCCCCACGTCACCCGCTGGTACGACCAGTACAAGGACAAGGGCCTGGTGGTGATCGGCGTGCATTCGCCGGAATTCCCCTTCGAAAAGCAGGAAGGCAACGTCCGCGACGCGATCCAGAAGTACAACATCCATTACCCGGTGGCGCAGGACAACGATCTGGAGACCTGGGACGCGTGGGATAACCAGTACTGGCCGGCCGAATACCTGGTGGACCAGCGCGGCAACGTCATCGCCCACCACTTCGGCGAAGGCAACTACGCCGAGATGGAGAACGCCATCCGCACCCTGCTTGGCCTGCCGCGCCTCGCCGACGACAAGGCCGAAACCGACAAGGACGCGCCGGACTTCAACCAGCTGGGCTCGCCGGAGATGTATTTCGGCAGCGACCGCAGCAAGAACAACGCAAGCCCCGAAGGCGACCGCACCGGCACCCGCGACTTCACCGCGCCCTCGCGGCTGGAGCTGAACCAGTTCGCCCTGGTCGGACGCTGGGAGATCGGCCGGCAGAACGCCACCCTGGACAGCGCCAACGGCGAAATCCGCCTGCACTTCAAGGCGAAGAAGGTCCACATGGTCGCCAGCGCCAACGACCCGGTCACGCTGGAGATCGCCGTCGACGGTAAGCCCATGGCCCCCGTCACCGTGCAGAAATCCCAGCTCTACACCCTGTTCGACGGCGACGGCTACAAGGACCACGTCCTCACCATCAAGATCCCGAAAGCCAACTTCCACGCCTTTACTTTCACCTTCGGCTAAATCCCACCACTGCCCCCGTAGGAGCGCGCCTGCGCGCGAAGACACTCCGCGAAAACGTCTGGGCCAGCCATCGGACGGCGATCCATCGGACGGCGATGCGGGCCCATCGCGCGCAGGCGCGCTCCTACAACGCCCCGCCCCAGCGAAACGACGGGCTTGCTAAGACCGTATCTCACGATATATCGTACGACCACTACGTACGATATATCGGAGAACCCCCATGCACTTTTTCCACCACGCCAGGCGCCACTTCCGCGACCACCTCCACGCCCACCACGGCCGCCACGACGCCCGCCACCTCGATGAGCTGTTCGGCGACGACACCCGCGCCCAGGCCGAGTTCGGCCGTGGGCGCTGCGGCGAGCGCGATCACGGGCAGCACGGCCATCACGGCGGCCACCATGGCCACCACGGCGATCACCACCACGGCCGCTGGACGATGTTCGGCATCGGCCGGGGCGGTGGTCGGTTCAGCGGCGGCGGCCCGTTCGGCTTCGACGATCGCGAAGGCGGTCGCGGCGGCCGCGGCGGCGGTCGTTTCGGCGGCGGCCGGATGTTCGGCACTGGCGACCTGCGCCTGCTGCTGCTCGCCCTCATCGAAGAGCAGCCGCGCCACGGCTACGAGCTGATCCGCACCATCGAAGAGATGTTCAACGGCCAGTACAGCCCGAGCCCGGGCGCCATCTACCCGACCCTGACCATGCTCGAAGAGCTGGGCTACGCGCGCGTCGAGGCCGAGACCGGCGGCAAGAAGCTCTACGCGATCACCGACGAAGGCCGTGCCTTCCTCACCGAGAATCGCGACACGCTCGATGCGCTGACCGAACGCCTGCAGGTGATGTCGCGGCACATGCGCCGGATGACCGTGCCCGACGGCGTGCGCGACGCGATGCACGTGCTGAAGCACCAGCTGATGAACCACCACAAGGCGTGGGACGAGGCCGAAACGCTGCGCGTCGCCGCCATCGTCGCCGCCGCGGCGAAGCAGATCGCGGAGCGCCAGGCATGAGCGAAAAGCACCTGATCCAGCGCGTGCGCCACCAGGTGCGCATGCGCATGCTCACCGTGGTGAACGTGCGATCGCTCACCCCGCACATGGTCCGCATCACGGTGCAGGGCCCGGAGCTGGAAGGCTTTCCTTCCGCCTCGCCCGACGACCACGTCAAGGTGTTCCTGCCCACGTCCAGCGGCGAGTTCAACCTGCCGACGATGACGCCGGACGGCCCGGTCTATCCGGAAGGCAAGGAACCGTCCCCGGCGCGCGATTACACCCCGCGCCAGTTCCGCGCCGACACGCTCGAGCTTGACCTCGACTTTGTCATCCACGGCGACGGCCCCGCCTCCACCTGGGCGGAGCAGGCGAAGGTCGGCGACACCCTCGGCGTGGGCGGCCCGCGTGGCTCGATGATCGTGCCGGCGGACTACGACCACTACGTGCTGGTCGGCGATGAAACCGCCCTGCCCGCCATCGGCCGCTGGCTGGAAGAGATGCCGGCGGATACCCCGGTCACCGTGCTCGCGGAGATCGCCTCGGCGGACGAAAAGCAGGACCTCGCCCGCGAGGTGCAGTGGTTCATCCGCGGCGCCTCGCCCTCGCTCGACGAGGCACTGGCCGCCCTGCCGTTGCCGCCCGGCGATACCTTCTGGTGGGTCGCCACCGAATCGAAGCGGGCCCGCAACCTGCGCTCGCTGCTGGTAGAGCAGCGCGGCATCGACAAGGACTGGGTCAAGGCCACGGGCTACTGGCAGGCCTGAACTTCGGTAGACTCGCGCCACCATCTCCATAGCAAGGATTGCGCGAGTGAGTTCATGGACCGACCGTTTGACCGCGTGGATGCGCCGCGACCCGAATGCGCAAGCGTTCGTCGCCCCCGGCGACATCGAGCCGCTGACGCGCCACGCGATGGCCGTCGGCGTCACCGAATGGCCCGAGGGGGCGAAAGGCCCCCTGTCGGTCGTCGAGCTGCTGGCGCGGATGACCCCTGCCAACCTGCTGGCCCTGGACGAGCGTGTGCGCCACTGGGACAGCGGGATCCCATTCGACATCCGGCATGCCTTCATCGATACGGCGCTTGGCGCCCCACCCGCGCTACGCGACGCGGCGCTGTTCGTGCAATCGACCAGCCGCCATGGCCACGTCCGCGAGCGTGCGCTGCGTGAGTCGCGGTCGTATCCGTCACGCCTGCAGTTGATCGCGACGATCCTGCGCCTGTCCGACTGGGTGCCGGAAGTGCGCGCGCTTGCGACCGAGTCGCTGGTCACGTCGTTGCCCGGCGCGCCCGTCGACGGCGTCGTGGAAGTGTTGCCCCTGCTGCTGCGCCTGCGCCTGCGTAGCCGCGTCGACCAGGCCGCCATCGCCCAGGCCCTTCTCGCCTGGCTGAAGCAGCCGGGCAACCTTGACGCGGCGCTGGGCCATCCTTCGGGTCCCGTACGCCAGTGGGCGTACGACGGGGCGTTCGCGCTGCCAGGCATCGACCACGCCGACCTCGTGCCGCGCGCCCTCGCCGATGCGGATCCCGCGGTCGCGCTGCGCGGCCTGCAGGAAACGACGGCACTCGCCGACTACGAACGCATGCCGTGGCTGCGTCGCGCCTTCATGGCAGCACACCCGACCGTACGCCTCGCCGCGATGCGTACGCTGGATGCGCAAGGCCTGCTTTCGAAAGACGATCTCACCCTCGCCCTCGGCGACCGCTCCGGCGGCATGCGTGCTGCCGCCATCTACCTGCTGCGCACCCGCCACGGCATCGACGCCGTGGGCATCTACCGCGAATGGATGGCGTCGGAACTGGGTGCGTTGCCTCCGGTGAACCAGGGTTTCAGCGAAACGGCCACCGCGGACGACGCGGCGATGTTGACCGCCATGCTCGACAGTCCGCGCGGCATCGTTCGCGCCAGCGCGCTGCAAGCCATCGCGCGGATCGGCCTGCCGATCGACGAAGCACTCGCCCTGAAGGCGCTGACCGATCCGAGCAACCGCGTCGTCGACGCATGGTTGCGTATCGCCCATCGCGACGTGCTTCCCCTCGACGCACCGCGGCTGATGCGACTTACCTTGCCCGTGCGCGATCAACTGCGCGACCGGGTGATGTTCACCGTCGGGCCGAACCAGCGGCTCGACCTGCTCTGCGCAGCGGTGCCGCTGACGGAGGGGCAGCGCGCATGGGTGGACCACGCGTTGCTGCGGATGTCGCGCGATGGCAAGGCATGGTGGAAGCCCGACCCGCGGCAGCATCGCGCACTGACCCAGCTGAAAGCACAGCGCGATGCGACCATGGATCCGCAGCTTCGTAGCTGCGTCGAGGCCGCGCTGGCGAGCATCTGAGGTCGCTGTGATTGCTGATTGGGCGAACCTGGCGCCCCATCGCATGGCATGGGGTGCCATGCGATGGGGGTTACGGTCGCGCGCAGGCGCGCTCCTACAGGGGGCCGCGCGAACGCCTGACGATTTACGATTTACGATTCACGCATTACGAACTCAGAAGTTCCAGCGGGCGCCGAGGTTCACGGCGTCGCTCTTGGTGTGCTCGGCGATGTCCTTGTTGTAGTAGACGAAGACGCTGGCCTTCGGGGTGATGTCGAAGCTGGCGCCGACGCCGGCCTGCCAGGTGTTCTTCGACGGGCGTGAGCCCTGCACGGTGAAGGTGTCGCCCGGTTCGGCGGCGAAGGCATTGGTGCTGGTGACCTAGTCGTCCTTGGTGTTGTGCAGGTAGCGCACCACCACGATCGGATGCAGCTTCGTGCCGTTGTTCGCACCGAGGTCGACGTCGCCGGTGAGGCGCAGGCCGCCACCGTACTGCACGGCGCGTGCCGTGGTGCCGCCAACGCGGAGGTTGGCGTCGCCGGCGTCCTTCTCGGTGAAGGCGTCGTACTTCACCTTCGTGTAGTACGCACCGACGAACGGTTCCAGGTGCATGCCCTGGCCGATGTCGAAGCGGTAGCCGCCCTGGAGTGCCGCGTTGGTGGTCTTGCCATCGTTATCGCCCGAGGCCGACGGCGTGTAGTCGCCCACGGCGATGTGCCGCGTGCTGTTGCCGTTCAACCAGCCGTACGACGCCATGGCTTCGGCCCACCAGTGCTTGTCGTTCGAGTACGCCGCATGCAGGCCGATCGCCGCCTGGTCCACGTCGGTGTAATCGCCGCGGCTATGCACTTCGTTGCGCGAGTTGGCGAAGTTGGCGTGGACGCCCAGGCGCAGGTCCGGCGACACGTTGCTGTCGACGCCGACGATCAGGCCGTGGATGCGGTAGTCCGAGCGAGCCACGTCGGCGCTGCGCGAGAGGTCGCTGGACGAGGTGTACGGGACCGCGAAGGCGGCCACGCCCTGCTCGCCGGTGTCGCGGGCCAGGCGCAGGCGTTCGAACAACGAATCCTGGTAAGCCTGCTGGCCGGTGAGCTCGGCCTGCGCAGCCGACGTGTAGGTTTCGCCGGTGAGTGTGTCGAACGCGTGCCTGGCCTGCGCGGCGTCGAGGCCACGCAGCGTGCCGAGCAGGGTCGGCAGCGGATCGCCACCCGAGCCCGCGATGGCCTGCAGCGTCGTCGCGACGTTGACCTGGTTGCCGGTGAGGCCCGGCAGGTCGTTGAAGGCGACGCCTTCGCCACCCGGCGTCGTCGGGCCACCAGTGCCGGCCTGGCTCAGGGTCAGGTAGGCAACGCCGTTTTCTTCGGTCACGCCCGCGTCGAGGAACGGCAGGTCGCCCTTGTCGATGCTGGCGTAGGTGCCGGCAAGGCCGCCGTTGGAGCGCACGATGGCGTAACGCGTGACCGGCTTGAACGTACCCTTACCGGTCGGCTTCGTCGCCAGCGTGCCACCGAGGGTGGTGGTGCCGTTGGAAACGATGCTGTCGCTGGTGCCGTCCGGCGTGATCCGCACGGCGGTGGTGGAACCGGCGCCCAGGGTGAGGCCACCGGTGGTGAGCGTGGTGCCCGCCGTGCCCGACCCTGCAGCGGCGCCCGTCGCACCGTCGATGCCGCTCGGCGCGATGGTGCCGCCGACCGTCACCGGGCCGGTGATCGTGCCACCGCCGACGAGACCGCCGCCGCTGCCAATCGTCACCGGGCCACCCAGCGTGCCATTCACGGCGAGGTTGCCGCCGATCGTGCTGCCGCCGGCGAAGGTCACCGAGGTGCCCGCGCCGACCGACAAGGTGCCCGCCGTCGTGGTGAGGTTGCCGACGTTGTTGAACACGCCGTTCGGCAGCGTGCCTTCGCCATCGCCGGTGACGTTGAGCGTGGTGCCCGGCGTGCCGTTGACCGTGCCGGTCACGCCCGGCAGGTTGCCGTAGCTGACGTTGAGGTCGCCGCCGCCGAGGTTCACCGTGCCAGCGATCGGGCCGGCGACGGTAACGTTGTTGTCGCCACCGTTGAGCGTGGCGGTGCCGCCGCTGCCGACCGTGAGGCCGCCGGTGTAGTTGCCGGTCGCGCTGAGCGTGCCGCCGTTGACCGTCAGGCCACCGGTGTAGTCCGCCAGCGAGCCGCCGAGGGTGAGCGTGCCGGTGCCTTCCTTGTCCAGGCCACCCGTGCCGGAGAGCGCACCGTTCACGGTCAGGTCCTGCGCACCGTCCACGGTGACGCCGTTGCTGCCGACGCTGACGTTGTTCGGGATCGTCACCGTGGTGCCCGCTTCCAGCGTCGCGCCGTCGATGGCGAGGTCACCCGTGCCAAGGCCATTGTTGTTGCCGACGACCACCGTGCCGCCGGTGACCGTGGTGCCACCGGTGTAGGTGTTGTTGCCGTTGAGGGTGAGGCGGGCGACGTTGATCTTGAACAGGCGACCCGCGCCGCCGATGCTGCCGTTGAGCGTGAGGTCCTGGTTGCCCAGCGCGGTGAGGTTCGCACCGAGGGTGACGTTGTTGGCGAGGGTGAGCGGCGCCGTGCTGTCCAGCGTGGCGTCACCGGCGACGGTGAGCGTGCCGGTGCCGAGTGCCGCGTCGTTGCCGGCGAGCAGGCCACCGGCGTTGATCGTCACGCCGCCACCGAAGGTGTTCGCGCCACCGAGTTCGAGGACGCCTGCGCCGTTCTTCACCAGGCTGCCCGCGCCGACGATCGTGCTGTCGAGTGTGTCATCCGTGGCACCGGCGAGGGTCAGCGCGTTGCCGCCGAGGTTCACGGTGCTGCCGGCGACGCCGGTGAGCGAACCGAGGGCCTGGTTGCCCGCGGCGCCGATGTCGAAGGTGCCGGTGCCGGCGAGGTTCACCGCCGCATCCGGTGCGAGGCTGCCACCCGCGCCGATCGCCAGCGTGCCGGCGTTGATCGTGGTGCCGCCGGTGTAGCTGTTGGCACCGGACAGCGTCAGCGTCGCTGCGCCGTCCTTGGTCAGGCCGCCTGCCCCGCTGACGTTGCCGGCGAGCGTGAGGTCGTCAGTGCCGGCCACGGTGAGGCCGGCGTTGAGCGTCACCGCGTTGCCGAGCGTCGCCGGTGCATCGGCATCCAGCGTCGCCGCGCCGTTCACCGCGAGCACGCCGGTGCCGAGCGCCGCGTCGTTGCCGACCACCAGGGTGCCCTGGTTGAGGTCGACGCCGCCGCTGAAGGTGTTGGCGCCATGCAGCGCGAGCGTGCTCGCGCCGTTCTTGATCAGCTTGCCGCCTGCCCCGCTGATCGTGCTGTCGACCGTGCCGTTGGCATTGCCATTGATGGTCAGTGCGTTCGCGCCGAGCGTCACGTTGCTGCCGGCCACGCCGCTGAGCGAACCGATCTGCTGGTTGCCGCCGCCGGCGATGTCGAACGTCGCACCGGCTCCGGTCAGCGAGACCACGCCGGTCGGTGCCAGGCTGCCGCCCGCACCGATCGCCAGCGTGCCGTCGTTGATGTACGTACCGCCGGTATAGGTGTTGCCACCGGTAAGCGTCTCGATGCCCGTGCCGACCTTGGTCAGGCTGCCAGTGCCGGCGATGGAACCGCTGTACGTACCGTCCGCCGCGCCGCCGACCGTGAGGTCGTTGCCGCCGAGGTTGACCGTACCGCTGCCGACCAGCGTGCCGAACTGCTGGTTGCCGTTGCCTGCCGAGAGATCGAAGGTCGCGCCTGTCGCCAGGTTGACCACGCCGTCGGCATAGAGGCTCGCGCCCGCGCCGAGCGCCAGCGTGCCGCTGTTGATGTAGGTGCCGCCGGTGTAAGTGTTCCTGCCGTTGAGGGTCAGCGTCGCCGCGCCATCCTTGGTCAGGCTGCCGGCGCCCGACAGGTTGCCGTTGAGGACCAGGTCGTTGCTGCCGAGCACGTCGAGCCCGGCGTTGAGGTTGATGTCGTTGCCAAGCGCCACCGCGGTGTTGCTGTCGAGCGTCGATGCACCCGCCACGGTAAGCGCACCCGTGCCGAGCGCGGCGTCGTTGCCGACGACGAGGCCGCCAGCGTTGAGCGCCACGCCGCCGCTGAAGGTGTTCGCGCCGTTGAGCGTCTGCACGCCCGCGCCGTTCTTCACCAGGCCGCCGCTGCCGCCGATGCTGCCGTCGTAGCTCGCATCCGTCGCACCGCCAAGCGCCAGCGTGTTGCCACCGAGCGCAACGTTGCTGCCAGCGACGCCGGTGAGCGAACCGATCGCCTGGTTGCCGCCGGCCGAGATGTCGAAGCCGGCGCCTGCGTTGGCGAGGTTCACGTTGCCGGTGTTCGACAGGCTGCCGCCCGCACCGATCGCCAGCGTGCCGGCATTGATCGTCGTGCCACCGGTATAGCTGTTCGCGCCGGTGAGCGTGAGCGTCGCCGCGCCGTCCTTGGTCAGGCCACCCGCGCCGGAGACCATGCCGCCAAGGGTCAGCGGGTTGCTGCCGGCGAAGGTCAGGCCGGCGTTGAGGATGACGTCGTTGGTCAGCGTCGTATCTGCATCGGCATCGATCGTCGATGCGCCGCCGACGGTGAGGGCACCCGTGCCCAGCGCGTCGTTGTTGCTGACCGCCAGCGTGCCCTGGTTGAGCGTGACGCCACCGCTGAAGGTGTTGGCACTGCGCAACGCAAGCCGGAAGACGCCGTTCTTGACCAGGCTGCCCGTGCCGCTGATGGTGCTGTCGACCACGCTGTCGGCATTGCCGTTGATCGTCAGCGCGTTGCCGCCGAGCGTGACGTTGCTGCCGGCGACGCCATTGAGTGCGCCGATGGCCTGGTTGCCACCGGTGCTGATGTCGAAGCCACTACCCACGCCGTTGAGGGTGACGCCACCGGTGGGCGACAGGCTGCCGCCCGCGCCGATGGCAAGGATGCCGGCATCGATGAAGGTACCGCCGGTGTAGGTGTTGCTCCCGGTCAGCGTCTCCGTGCCGGTGCCGACCTTGGTCAGCGCGCCGGTGCCGTCGATAGAACCGCTGAAGGTGCCGTCGGCGGGGCCGCCCACCTCGATGTTGTTGTTGCCCAGGAAGACCGTGCCGGAACCCGTCAGCGTGCCGAACTGCTGGTTGCCGTTGCCGGCGGACAGGTCGAACATCGCGCCGTTGTTGACGAAGACGATGCCCGATGCGGCCAGGCTCGCGCCCGCGCCGAGCGCCAGCGTGCCGGTGTTGATGTTGGTCCCGCCGGTGTAGGTGTTGATGCCGTTCAAGGTCAGCGTGGCGTTGCCTTCCTTGGTCAGGCTGCCCGTGCCGGAGAAATTGCCGTTGAGGGTGAGGTTGTTGCTGCCGAGCACGGTGAGGCCGGCGTTGAGCACGCCGTTGTTGGCCAGCGTCACGGGGCCGTTGCTATCGAGCGTGCTGGCGCCGGCGACGGTCAGGTCGCCCAGGCCCAGCGCGGCGTCGTTGCCGACGACGAGGCCACCCGCGTTGAGCTGGGTGCCGCCGGCGAAGGTGCTCGCGCCGCCGAGCGTCTGCACGCCCGAGCCGTTCTTGATAAGGCCGCCACCACCGCCGATCGTGCCGTCGAACTCGCCATCGGCGGCCGTACCGAGGGTGAGCGTGTTGCCGCCGAGCGAGACGCCGCTTCCAGCGACGCCGGTGAGCAGGCCGATCGTCTGGTTACCGCCACCGCTGATGTCGAACGCGCCGGGACCGGCGAGATTGACGGTGCCGGTCGGGGCCAGGCTGCCGCCCGCCGCGAGCGCCAGGGTGCCCGCGTTGATCGTAGTGCCACCGGTATAGGTGTTCGCGCCGGTGAGCGTGACCGTGCTCGCACCGTCCTTCACCAGGCCACCCCCGCCACTTATCGTGCCGCCGAGGGTCAGCGCATTGCTGCCGAGCAGGTCGAGGTTGATGCCGGCGTTGATGCCGATGTCGTTGCCGAGGTTGACGGCCGAGTTGCTGTCCAGTGCGCCGTTGCCCGCGACCGTGAGGGCGCCGGTGCCCAGCGCGCCGTCGTTGCCGGCGACCAGCGTGCCTGCGTTGAGGGTGATGCCGCCACTGAAGGTGTTCGCGCCGCCGAGCTCCATGGCGCTCGCGCCGTTCTTCACCAGGCTGCCGGTGCCCGCGATGACACCGTCATAGGTGCCATCGGTGGTGGCATTGAGCGTGAGTGCGTTGCCGCCGAGCGTGACCGTGCTGCCCGCCACGCCATTGAGCGTGCCGATCGCCTGGTTGCCGCCGCTGCTGATGTCGAAGCCCGTGCCCGCCGCGGTCAGCGTGACCGGGCCCGTAGCCGAGAGGCTGCCGCCGGGGCCGATCGCGAGGACGCCTGCGTTGATCAGCGTGCCGCCCGTGTAGGTGTTGCTGCCGGTGAGCGTTTCCGTGCCCGTGCCTTCCTTGACCAGGCCACCGGTGCCGGCGATGGAGCCACTGAAGGTGCCGTCGGTGGGGC